>CAZNFV010000020.1:0-19930 GCA_964572445.1 uncultured Novosphingobium sp.
GTCGACCAGGCCGGTGCGAACAACCTTGAAGGGTTCGAAGACCTTGCCGCGCGCCTGCAGGTGCAAGCTGACCTGAGCGACGCCTTCACGGTCCGCGTCGTCGGCCAGATCCGCGATTTCGATGGCACCGCGCGTCTGTTCCGCGCCAATGCCTTTGCCAAGGGCAGCAACAAGCTAATCGGCATCGGCGGTGCGACCAGCGAATTTCGCCGCGATCAGGTTCGCGCCGATGGCCTGAACTTCCAGCGCCTGCACAACTACAATGCTGGGATTACCGCCGAATACAATGCTGGCGCGATCACAGTGACCTCGGTCACCAGCTATTGGAACGGCAACCTCGAAAGCCGCGGCGACATCGATGGTGGCTTCGGCAACGCCTTCGCGCCGACCATGGGCCCGGGCTTCATCCCGTTCTCGGCCCAGTCGCAGGACAACGTGCCCAGCCTGGACCAGTTCACCCAGGAACTGCGTTTTGCCAGCAACAACACCGGCGGCCTCGGCTATCAGGCCGGCCTGTTCTACCTGAACGAAAAGCTCGACATTTCGAGCTTCGACTTCGGCGCGCCGGCTGACACCACTCCGGCAGCCATTGCCACCCAGCGCCAGGACAGCACGGCGTGGGGCCTGTTCGGCTCGCTCAGCTACGAGTTTGAGAGTGGCGTGAAGCTGCAGGGCGGCGTCCGTTACAACGATGACCAGCGCAAGATGGTTGCCGCACGTCCGGTCGATACCCGCCCGGGCTTCCTCGGCTTCGGGGGTCCGGTGGCGACGGTCAACACCAAGGTTGGCGACAACGTGCTGACCTGGGATCTGGCGGCAAACTATCCGCTGACCGACGACGTCAACCTCTTCGCCCGCGTCGCGAAGGGCTATCGCGCCCCGTCGATCCAAGCCCGCCTGGTCTTCGGCCGTGCCCCATCGGTGGCCCAGAGCGAAACCACGATGAGCTATGAAGCCGGCCTCAAGTCTACGCTGGCCGATGGCAAGTTGCGGTTCAACCTGACCGGGTTCTACTTCAGCACTGACAACCTGCAGCTGACTGCAGTTGGCGGAGCCTCGAACTTCACCAACCTGCTTAACGCAGCGAAGGTAGATGGTTACGGTTTCGAAACCGAAGTTGAAGCCAAGCCAATCCAGGGCCTCACCCTGACTGCCGGCCTGTCGTACAACCATAACGAGATCAAGGATCCAAATGCCTTCGTCGCCGGTTGTGGTGCCAATTGCACCGTCACGAACACCCAGCGCGCCGGCAGCCCGGGGATCTACTCGATCAACGGCAACCAGCTACCGCAGAGCCCGCGCTGGATCGCCAACTGGACCGCTGGCTATTCATCCCCGATGACCGGTGGTGAAGCCTACATCTTCACTGATTGGGCTTACCGCTCGAAGGTGCAGTTCTTCCTCTACAATTCGGTCGAATTCAGCGACGACAAGATGCTCGAAGGCGGGCTGCGGATTGGTTACCGCACCGACAAGTTTGACCTCGCTGCCTTTGCCCGCAATATCACCAACGATGTTTCGGCCGTTTCCGGGATCGACTTCAACAACCTGACCGCCATGGTCAACGAACCGCGCGTGTTCGGCGTGGAAGCTTCGATCAAGTTCTGATCGCGCTCACCACCTGAAATAACAAGCCCCGCCGGAGTGATCCGGCGGGGTTTTTCGTATAGGTTTAGCAAATCTGGTCAGGTCCCGCGCGAGGACGCATCAGCGACGTGGCTCATGGAGCAGACAGTTCCGTTCCTCTCAATGCATCGAGCTGCCAGCCTAGATGCACCATCCATAAATCGGTCGTCCAGTCATGCGAACGACTCCCCACCGAACGATGACTATAGCTTGGCGCCCACTGAGCCAAAAACCTCAGCTCCATGCTCACCCGGGACGGCCTACAAAAGGGCATTAAGGTTATATGGTGGGACAAACGATGGGAGAGACATAGTCTACGACTTAATGTTGTATGAAATCATAGTTATTTGGCGGACACCCTGTCCGCCATATCAAAACAGGCGGCCACCCAGCGACACTTGCTGGTCGGGCGTGACCAGCACGACCGCGCCCTTCTGGTCGGGAAAGCCCAATGTCAGTACTTCGGACATGAACTTGCCGATCTGGCGCGGCGGGAAGTTAACGACCGCAGCGACGAGCCGACCGGGGAGTTCCTCCAACGAATAGTGCTCGGTAATCTGGGCCGAAGATCGCCGCACGCCGATCACCGGGCCAAAGTCGATCATTAGCTTGAACGCCGGTTTGCGCGCTTCAGGGAATGGTTCCGCCGCCACGATCCGGCCGACCCGAATATCGACCTTCAGGAAATCCTCGAACGTGATCGATTCGGCCGCGTGGGCATCGGGCGCATGGTTGAGATGCATCGCAGCCTAAATGTGGATTGCCCGCCCGTAAGCCGCCAGCACACTTTCATGCATCATCTCGCTGAGCGTCGGGTGCGGGAAGACTGTCGCCATCAGTTCGGCTTCGGTCGTTTCCAGCGTCTTGCCGACGACATAGCCCTGGATCAATTCGGTCACTTCCGCGCCGATCATGTGTGCACCCAGCAGCTCGCCGGTCTTGGTATCGAACACGGTCTTGATGAAGCCTTCCGGCTCACCCAGTGCAATCGCTTTGCCATTGCCCATGAAGGGGAATGTGCCGGCCTTGATGGTGTAGCCCGCTTCCTTGGCCTTGGCCTCGGTCAGCCCAACCGAGGCGACTTGCGGATGGCAATAGGTGCAGCCCGGAATATTGCGGCGGTCCATTGCGTGGGGATGGACTTCCTTGTTGCCCAGCTCCCTGGCGATGCTTTCCGCAGCGATAACGCCTTCGTGGCTGGCCTTGTGCGCCAGCCAGGGGCCGGGGGTAACATCGCCGATGGCCCAAACGCCTGTCACGTTGGTGCGGCCGTAATCGTCAATCGCGATGATCCCGCGCTCAGCCTTCACGCCCAGGCCTTCAAGCCCGATATTCTCTGTGTTCGGAGCGATCCCGACTGCAACGATCACGTGACTGAAATCGCTGGTGACGACTTTGCCGTCCTTGCCCTTGATCGCGGCCTTAACACCCGACGCGGTGACGTCGATCTTCTCGACCCCCGCGCCGGTCATGATCGTCATCCCTTGCTTGACCAACGCCTTTTCGAGGAAGGCGGATACGTCGGCATCTTCGACCGGGACGATCCGATCCATCATCTCAACGACCGTTACTTCGCTGCCCATGTCGTTGTAGAAGCTGGCGAACTCAATTCCGATAGCGCCTGAGCCGATTACCAGCAGCTTGCTGGGCAGTTCCTGCGGCACCATCGCATGGCGATAGGTCCAGACTCGCTTGCCGTCGGCCGGCGCGAACGGCAGGTCGCGGGCACGGGCACCGGTGGCGACGATGATGTGCTTGGCGGTGAGCGTTTCCACGCCCTTCGCGCCCGTCACTTCCAGCTTGCCGGCACCTTTCAAAACCCCGGTGCCCATGTGCACCGTGATCTTGTTCTTCTTCATCAGGTGCGTAACGCCCTGGTTGAGCTGCTTGGCCACACCGCGGCTGCGCTTCACCACAGCATCCAGATCGGCGCGGATGTTGTCGGCCGCCAGACCATAGGCAGCGGCGTGCTTCATGTGGTGCAGCACTTCGGCCGAACGCAGCAGCGCCTTGGTGGGAATACAGCCCCAGTTGAGGCAGATCCCACCCAGATTCTCGCGCTCAACAATGGCGACTTTCAGCCCCAGCTGCGCACCACGGATCGCCGCGACATAGCCGCCTGGGCCAGAGCCCAGGACAATGACGTCATACTGTTCAGACATCGATTTCTCCGCGTCAGTCTTGGGCGTTCAGGCGAGCAGGCCAAGCGGCTGTTCAACCAGCTGCTTGAAGGCCTGCATCAACGCCGCACCATCGGCACCGTCGATTGCGCGGTGATCAAAGCTGCCGGTGGCCGACATGACCGTGGCAACCGACAATGCACCATCGACCACATAGGGCCGCGCCTCGCCCGCACCGATTGCGAGGATCATCGCCTGAGGCGGGTTGATCACGGCATCAAACTGCTTGATCCCGAACATGCCGAGGTTGGACAGGCTGGCCGTGCCGCCCTGGTATTCGTGCGGCTGCAACTTCCCTTCGCGGGCCTTGCCAGCCAGTGCGGTCATCTCCTTGGAGATCTGCGAAACAGACTTCGCCCCGGCATCGACGATGATCGGCGTGATCAGGCCCGAGGGTGCTGCCACGGCAACCGAAATGTCTGAACGGGTGAACTTGCGCAGTTCGTCTCCGGCGAAGCTGACGTTGCACGTCGGCACGATTTCCAGCGCCTTGGCCAGCGCCTTGATCATCAGGTCATTGACCGATAGCTTCACGCCTTGCGGCTCAAGCGCCTTATTAAGCTCACTGCGCAGCTTGAGCAGAGCGTCGAGCCGGACATCCACGGTAAGGTAGATATGCGGGATGGTCTGCTTGGCCTCAGTCAGGCGGCGGGCGATCGTCTTGCGAACGTTGTTGAGCTTTTCAGCTTCATACGGAATGCCGAAATCGGGGGTTGCAGCAACCTGCGCCCTCGCGGAGGCCGGGGCCTCGGGCGATTGCCTTACCCCGCCTGAGGTCCCTGCCTGCGCGGGGACTCCCGAAGCAGCCGCCTCAACGTCTGCCTTGACGATCCGGCCGTTTGGCCCGGTTCCAGCCAGCCCAGCCAGATCAACGCCCATCTGCCCGGCAAGGCGTTTGGCCAAGGGAGAAGAAACCACCCTTTCATCCGCTCGCCCTGAGCTTGTCGAAGGGCTTTTTTTAACGTCAGGCGCGGGCGAAGAAGGCAAGGACGGAGCTTCCACAAGGTCAACCCAAGCGGGTTTGGGGGACTCCGCCTTGGGGGTAGGAGCAGCAGCTTTCGGTGCAGCTACCGGGGCTGCATCATCGTCATCGCCAGCCAGCGTAGCGATTACCGTGCCAACCTTCACGCCCTCTGCACCCTCCGGCACAGAGATAGCCACAATCGTGCCCTCATCCACGGCTTCGAATTCCATGGTCGCCTTGTCGGTCTCAATCTCGGCCATGATATCGCCGGATGATACCTTGTCGCCCACCTTGACCAGCCATTTGGCGAGGGTTCCCTCTTCCATCGTCGGAGAGAGGGCGGGCATCTTGATCTCGATCGGCATCGGTCGGGTAAGTCCTGCTGGGGAAGAATTGCCCTTACGTCTCTGGCCAAAAGTGGGCCGGAGGGCAAGGTTCTTGCGCGGAATACGATTGTATCGGATATGCTATCCACTGAAGGGGCAAGCGATGCGTGTCTATCTGGTGATCATGGACGAGACGGACGAGGCCAGTGTCGCCTTGCGCTTTGCCGCGCGCCGTGCTGGTCGGACCGGGGGGGCCGTCCACTTGCTGGCGCTGATCCCGCGTCAGCCGTTTGTTGCTTTCGGCGGCATTCAGGCAACGATTGAAGAGGAAGCACGGGTTCGCGCCGAGGCGCTGGTTACCAGTGCGGCTGGCGCGGTGATGGCTGACAGCCCCAGCCCACCGACCATTTCAGTGCGCCAGGGCGAAGGCGTGGCCGTAATCCGCGAATACCTGGCCGATCACCCAGAGGTTTCCGCCCTTGTGCTGGGTGCGGCAGCCAATGGTGCGCCCGGCCCGCTGGTCAATCACTTCGTCGGCATTGCCGGCCAATTGCCCTGCCCGGTCTATGTCATCCCGGGTGGTCTTAGCGATGCCGACATGGAGCAGCTCGGCTAAAGACAGCCTAGCGCTTTTTGCCGCGCCCCTGATGCCGGATATTCGCTGGCCGGCCGCGCTGCCCCACCAGATGATTGCCGCGTTTTTTGAACGGCGTTTCCATCCGCCGTCCGCGTGGCTCGATGCCCGCTCCGTCATGATCCTCGGGCTCAAACTTCAGCGCACCGGTCAGCGGGTTGGCTTCGGCCAGGCGCAGCCGCAACCGGTCACCCATCGCAAACCGGGTCTTGCCGCTATCGCCGACCAGCACCTTGGCGCGCTCATCAAAGTGGAAGCGTTCGTTACCCAGGGTAGAGACGGGCACCAGCCCATCCCCGCCCAGGCTGATGATCGTGGCGAACAGACCGAACTTTTGCACCCCGGTAACCCGGCATTCGAACACTTCACCGACGCGGGCAGAAAGCCAGGCGGCGACATAGCGGTCGATCGTTTCGCGCTCAGCTTCCATCGCCCGGCGCTCGGCCGCGCTGATCGCATCGCTGACGCGGGACAGATCGGCACGGTCACGCTCTGACAGGCCCGAGCGCGGCGGAATATCGCCCTTCGGCTCCGGCTGCTCCAGGCCAAAGCCGTCAACCAGCGCGCGGTGCACCAGCAAATCTGCATAGCGGCGGATTGGCGAGGTGAAGTGCGCATAGGAACCCAGCGCGAGGCCGAAATGCCCGGCATTGCGCGGTCCGTAATAGGCCTGCGTCTGGCTGCGCAGCACGGCTTCCATGATGAGAGCCTTCTCGGCCTCGTCCGCCACGTCCTTGAGCAGACGGTTGAACAGGCTCGGCGTGATGACCTGGCCCAGCGCCAGTTTGCGCTCAAACGTGGCGAGGTAGTCTTTCAGCGCCATCAGCTTTTCGCGGTTCGGGGGCTCGTGGATCCGATAGACGATCGGCGCGACCTTGCTTTCCAGCGCCTTGGCCGCGGCGACATTGGCCGAGATCATGAAGTCTTCAACCACACGGTGGGCATCGAGCCGTTCGCGCAGGGCGATCTCGGTGATCCGGCCAGCTTCATCCAGCTTGACCCGGCGTTCCGGCAGTTCGAGCGCCAGCGGATCGCGATCATTGCGGGCCTGCTCCAGCGCGCGCCAAGCTTCCCACAGGTTGACCAGATGGGGGGCAGCGTCGCCTTCGTCGATCCGGCGCTGTGCTTCCTCATAGGCGATCACCTCGTCGATGCGGACGAGTGCACGGGTAAAGCGCCAGTCGGTGATCTTGCCATTGGCAGCGATGGTAAGGTGGCAGGCCATGGCAGCGCGATCTTCACCGGCGCGCAGTGAGCAGACGTCTGCGCTCAGCACCTCAGGCAGCATCGGCACGACCCGGTCCGGGAAGTAAACCGAGTTGGCGCGTTCGCGCGCGGCGCGATCCAGCGAACCGCCCGGGCGGACATAGAAGCTGACATCGGCAATCGCGACCAGGGCGCGGAAGCCCCCTTCCCCATCCGGTTCGGCCCAGATGGCATCATCATGATCGCGCGCGTCGCTGGGATCGATCGCCACGATCGGCAAATGGCGCAGGTCCTCGCGGTGATCGGGGCTCAGCGGCAGCTTGGCGGCGCGCTGGGCTTCTTCCACCGCTTCGGGTGAAAAGGCATAGGGAATGCCGTGCTTGTGGATCGCGATCAGGCTGAACGCCTTGGGCGCGAGCGGATCGCCCAATACGTCCGTGACCTTAACGCCAGAGCGCGGACTGCGGCCTGCCGGTTCGGCCAGCACCAATTGCCCGGCCTCAGCGCCGCCCAGGTCAGAAATCGGCTGCGAATGGCGTTCGCGCTTGTCGACCGGGGCGAGCCAGCCTTTGCCCGCGCCATCGATCTCCACCACGCCCATCACCTGTTCGGTGCGGGCGGGCAGCTTCTTCATCGGGTGAGCGATCCAGCCCGTGGCTGTTTCTTCCGTGCGCGCCAGCACGCGGTCACCAACGCGCAGCGCGGCCTGCCGGTCCCGCTTATCGCCGCTGCGCTCAATCAGGCGCAAGCGCGGCGGCGGTACGCCCTCGTCGGGCTGCCAGCTATCAGGGACCGCCAAAGCCTCACCATCTTCGGTGCCGACCACGCGCAGCACGGTGACTTTCGCCACCCCGCCCATCCGGTGGAAAGCTGTGCGGTTGCCATCGATCAGGCCTTCCTCGGCCATATCCTTCAGCAAAGACTTGAGTTGGATCTTCTCCTGCCCTTTCAGGCCGAATGCGCGGGCGATCTCCCGCTTGCCAGCGGCTTCTTCGCTGCTGGCGATAAAATCCAGAATTTGCTGGCGGCTGGGGAGACCGGGCTGAGGCTTTGCGGGTTTCACCAAGTCAATAAGCCCGCGCGACGAAGATGCGTTCCACCGCTGGTTCACCGGTAAACAGGCAAGTCCCGCTGGCCGCATCGCCGCCCATCGGTGTGTTGCGAATGGTCAGCTTGAGCGTCTTGAGCTTAGCTACCACTGCTTCCAGCGCGGCTCCACTTGGCTTGGACCACATCACCTCGACCCAGCCCGGATAGCGCTGGTCAGCCGCAAAGAAGGCCTCCAGCCCGGCAAAGTCCGTCACCCCGCGGTGGATTTGTGCATCGCGGCGCTGCGTCGCTTCGGTATGGAGCGTACGCTGGATATCTTCCAGTTCTGCTGCAGCGGCAGCGATGAATTCTTCGCGCGACTGGCCGATGAAGTTGACCTTGCCATCCTCGCGGTAAAGCCGGTCGCGGCGCACGGCAGAAACCTGCCCGCCGGCAGCATCACGCCCGCCGATTTCCAGAACGAGCGGTACGCCCTTCTTGACCCAGCCCCAGCGCTTGGCTGTCGCCTTGCCGGCCCGCTTGTCGAGCAGGACGCGGATCGGTTCATCCAGTGCCCACTGCTTAGCCAATGCGGTGCGCAGTTCTTCGCAATAGGCCAGCAGCGCTTCGTCGCCTTCGTCTTCGCGCAGCATTGGCAGGATCACAATCTGGTGCGGCGCGATGCGCGGCGGCACGCGCAGGCCATCGTCATCACCGTGGGTCATGATCACGCCGCCGATCAGGCGGGTGGAGACGCCCCAGGATGTGGTGTGGCAGAGCTGCTGCCCGCCTTCCTTGTCCTGATAGCGAATGTTGGCAGCCTCGGCGAAGCCCGTGCCCAGATAGTGCGAGGTACCGGCCTGGAGTGCCTTGCCATCCTGCATCATCGCTTCGATCGAATAGGTCGCGACCGCGCCGGGGAAGCGCTCATTCTCTGGCTTTTCACCGGCCATCACCGGCATGGCGAGGTCTTCCTCAGCATGGCTGCGGTACATTTCCAGCGCGCGGAGGGTTTCCTCCATCGCATCGTCGCGATTGGCATGGGCGGTATGCCCTTCCTGCCATAGGAACTCGCTGGTCCGCAGGAACATGCGGGTGCGCATTTCCCAGCGCACCACGTTCGCCCACTGATTGGTCAGCAACGGCAGATCGCGCCACGATTGGATCCAGCGGCTCATCGCCTGGCCGATCACGGTTTCCGATGTCGGCCGCACGATTAGGGGTTCTTCCAGCTTGGCTTCGGGATCTGGGATCAAGCCGCCCTTGCCGTCCTGGATCAGGCGGTGGTGGGTAACAACCGCCATTTCCTTGGCAAAGCCGTCAACGTGTTCGGCTTCCTTGGCGAAGTAAGAAAGCGGAATGAACAGCGGGAAGTAGCAGTTCTGCACGCCTGCGGCCTTAATCCGCGCATCCATCAGGTGCTGAATCCGCTCCCAGATGCCATAGCCCCAGGGCTTGATCACCATGCAGCCGCGAACGCCGCTTTCTTCGGCCATCTCAGCTTCTGAGATGACTTCCTGATACCATTGGGCGAAATCGTCGGCGCGGGTGACGGAAAGGGCGTGTTTCATGGGGGCGCGGATAGCGGAGCGCCCTCGCCCCGGCAAGCGGCGTGACTAAGCCCGGCTTACTTGCGCCCGCTTACTTGCCCAGTTCGTCGAGCTTCTTTTGCATGGCTGCCATTTGTGCGCGAAGCTGGGCGATCTCGTCGTCCTTGGCTTCGCCGCCAGCTGGCTTGCTGTCATTCAAGCCTGGCACGAAGGCCGAAGCCGCCGCCTTGAACATTTCAAGATTGCGCTGTGCCAGCTTGGCCAGCGGGTTATTGCCCAGGCTGCTTTCAAACGCTTCGCGCAGCTTGGCCTGATTCGATCGGAAATTGTCCATCGACGCTTCCAGATAGTGCGGCACCAGACCTTGCATGGAATTACCATACATTCCGATCAGCTGACGAAGGAAGTTGACCGGCAGCATCTGCTCACCGGTTGAGCTTTCCTCTTCCATAATGATCTGCGTCAGGATCTGGTGGGTGATGTCCGTCCCAGTCTTGGCATCCAGCACCTTAAAATCCACACCTTCGCGGGTCATCTTGGCCAAGTGCTCAAGCGTGATATAGCTGGAAGACTGCGTGTTGTAGAGCCGCCTGTTGGCGTACTTCTTGATGATTACGGTATCGCCTTTGGCCTGGGCCATGGATCCCCCCTTTGTGCAGTTGCAGCGATGTTAGCACCCGCAATAACGCGATTGCAACATGAGTTATGTTGCGCAGCAATAAGGGCTTAACGGGTGAAGCGCCGACCGAGCAGTGTCAGCAGTTCGTATTGCGACAGGCCGCTTACGTCTGATGCTTCAGGCAAGTTATATTCGACGGCCAGCCAATCACCTTCCTGCAGCTCTGGCACGGCAGTTAAATCCACCACCGTCATATCCATCGAGACCCGTCCGATCACCGGGACGGCTCGCTCCTTACTGCGCAGCATTCCCTTGCCGGACCAAGTGCGCAGGTAACCATCGGCATAGCCCAGGTTGACCACGCCGATACGCATGGCCTGCGATGCCGTGAACGTAGCGTTGTACCCTACACCCTCGCCCGCAGCGATATCGCGCACCTGCATCAGCGCCGTTTCAGGAACCACAACCTGCTGGATCTCGTCTGCCAGCGCGGCGCAGGGAATGCCTCCGTAAAGCGCCAGGCCCGGTCGGGTGAGATCGCCGTGAAAGGCCGTACCCAGTGTAATACCGGCGCTGTTGGCCAGGCTGGCCCGCTTATGCTGCACCATCCCGCGTGCAGCATTCCAGCGATCAAGCTGCACCCCATTGCGTGGTGAAGCTTCATCGGCGGCGGCGAGGTGCGAGTGCAGGACATCGACCTGAAGGCCGGTGATCAGTGGTTCGGTGAGGTCAGCCAAACCCAACCCGATCCGGTTGATCCCGGTATCGACCATCAGGTCACAAACGCCCCCGCCAGCTTGAACCCACAGCTGGGCCTGATGCAGCGAATTGATCACCGGCTTTACGCCCACGGCTTTGCCGTAGCCTGCCTCTGCCGCCGTCAGCGGACCGTGCAGCACGGCAATATCGTGGGCCGGCACGTGATCCAGCAGCGCCGGTACTTCTTGCCAGTGCGCCACAAAGAAATCCCGACAGCCGGCCTGCCACAACACGGGCGCGGCAACCGCCACGCCCAGGCCATAGGCATCGGCCTTTACCGCCGCACCTGCCCGCGCCTGACCGGAAAGCCGGTCAAGCGCGCGCCAGTTAGCGGCCAGCGCATCGCGGTCGATCGATAAGCGCAGTGTTGCGGGTGGCAGCTCAGGCAACATCGTCAGCAAAGTCGCGCGGCTTGCCATCGGGAAGCCCCCACCAGGCGACGATCATCGCCATCAACACGACGCCCCAGGTGTACCACAACCCGGAATAGGGATCGCCAGTGCGGGCCACGATCAGGCCGGCGATGAACGGCAGGAACCCACCGAAATAACCCGTGCCGATATGATAAGGGATCGACATCGAGCTGTAGCGAACCCTCGGCGGGAACATCTCGGCCAGCAACGCCGCCACCGGGCCATAGGTTGCCGCCGAAAGCGCCATCAGCACCAGCAAGGCACCGATGATCAGGACCGACTGCCCCAGGCTTGGCTTATGCTTTGCAACATTGAACACGGTCTTGCCGGCGCGTGCCTCAATCTCCGCCTTGCGCGCCTTGCCGTCTTCCCAGTTGAGACCATCAAGCGCGATCACCTGGCTGCCGCCCATCACGAGTTCCAGCTTATCACCCTGTTCCAGGGTGTAACCGATCCCGGCGCCGGCAAAGTCTCCCATCAGCTTACCGCAGGCGGTCTTTTGCTTGGTGGCAAACGGATCGTAGGAACAATCGTCGCCGCGGATGGTCCACTCAATTGCGGCGGTTTGCGCCGGGTCCTTGGCCACGGAGCCGATGAACCAGAAGGTTGGGAACAGCAGCAACAGGGTCAGCGCATAACCGATTACGATCGGCTTTTTCCGCCCAATCCGATCGGACAGGCTGCCAAAGTAAATATAGAAACCCATCCCGATCAAGGCGGCGATGCCGACGATGATTTCCGCCGCAGTCGTTTCAACGTGCATAGCGTTCTGCAGGAACGACAGCCCCGAGAACATCGCCGTGTACCAGATCACGGTCAGGCCAGCGGCGATACCGAACAGGGCGATGAAGATCCGCTTCTTGTTGCCCGGATAGGTAAAGCTTTCCACAAACGGATTACCCGAGGTTTCGCCGGCTTCCTTCATGGCCTTGAACACCGGGCTCTCGGACAGCTTCAGCCGCATCCACAGCGAAACCGCCAGCAGCAGCAGGCTGAGCAGGAATGGCACCCGCCAGCCCCAGGCGTTCCAGGTAGCGTCGCTCATCATCGTCTTGCAGCCGAGCACGACCACCAGGCTCAGCACGAAGCCGCCCACAACACTCGACTGGATGTAGCTGGTGAAATAGCCGCGCCGTTTAAATGGTGCGTGCTCGGCCACATAGATCGCGGCGCCGCCGTATTCTCCGCCCAGCGCTAGGCCCTGAAGTATCCGCAGCATAATCACGATCGCCGGTGCCCACAGTCCGATGTCGGCCGCAGCCGGGATTAGGCCCACCCCCGCCGTGGCGACGCCCATCAGGGTCACCGTCACCAGGAAGGTGTACTTCCGGCCCAGCTTGTCACCCAAATACCCAAACAGGACTGCACCAAGCGGACGGAACCCGAAGCCGACCGCAAAGACCAGCCAGAACAGCAACATTTCCAGCGTGGCATTGCCAGTTGGGAAGAACGTCTTCGACAGGATCGCACCGAGCGCGCCATAGATGAAGAAATCATACCACTCGAACACGGTGCCGGCCGAGGACGCTGCAATCACCAGGCGCATATCGGAGGCGGATGGTTCTTCTTGAACGGTCTGCGTAGCCATGGCTTCCCCTGTCATTTATCTTCTTAAATCGGCCTCTAGCCGGGCTTTGCTGCGGTGGAAAGCGCATCAAGTGCAGCTTCCCACGCCAGCAGGATTGCCCCGTGCCGGGCTGGATAGTCGCGCGCTGCAGCAATCGTCGCCAAGCCAGGCCAGCCCGGCAGATCGCCGCCGTCTTTAAGCCACGCGTTCATGGATATCAGCGCCGCGCGGACATTGTCCGCATTGCGACCAATCACCGCCTGCGCAAACAGCGCCGCGCTAGCCTGGCCAATGGCGCAGGCCTGAGTGCTAATACCAACTATGGCCACTTGCCCGGCCTGATCCGTCCCGAGCGAGACATTGACTGCACTTCCGCAAGTGACCGAGCGGGCCGAGCCTTGCAGCGGCAGGGCGGGATCGTGCGGCCACTGGCTGAGGCTGGTGGCGAGCGCGAGCACGTCCCGCGTGTAAAGGTTTGCGCTACTCGTCAAGGATCAGGGTTTGGTCTGGCCCAGGCGCTTGGCTTCGGCGTCAACGGCTTCCTTGCGGCGCTCCGCGATCATCTTGACCAGGGCTTCGCTACTGGCATTGACGAAGGGATAGCTGCGCGACTGGGTGATCCAATCAGGCCGCCCCCCAGCGCCCCAGACCGTATCATAACCCAGGACCAACACAGCAAAGGCCAATACGGCGATAACCATGCCCTTGACCGCACCAAAGCCAAAACCAAGCAAGCGGTCGATCGGGCCAAGCACCGAATCGCGGCTGGCTTCGCCCATCCGATTGGCCACGAGTTTGACGATCCCATAGGGCACCAGCAGCAGCAGGGCGAACGCCAGCACCGTGGCACCAGATTCACTGCCCACGTGCGGCAGCAACCATTCGGACAGGGGTGAGTGCAGATTATGGATTGCAAAAAGGGCGATGATCCACGCGGCGAGCGCGAGGATTTCCTGCACGAAACCGCGCAGGAAGCCCGTAATTGCACCCAGCCCAACCAGGACCAGCACTGCGATATCAAAACCCGTCATAAGCGCGAAACTATGAGCCGCCCATCACCTGGTCAACGAGATTCCTGAGCAGGCTAATCTCGCGGTGTCCCTTGGCCATGCCAGCGCCGTCTCCCGGGCCAAAGGCCTTCGCAAAACCGAGCTTAGCCGCTTCCTTCAGCCGCAGCGGTCCATGCGCGACGGGACGGACTTCACCAGCCAGTGATACCTCGCCAAACCAGATAGCATCGTTCGGCAGTGGCCGATCTGCCAAGGCTGAAATCAATGCGGCGGCCACGGCCAGGTCCGCCGCCGGATCACCCAGGCGATAGCCCCCCGCAACATTGAGATAGACCTCGCACGACGAGAAATTGAGTCCGCACCGCGCCTCCAGCACCGCCAGCAACATCGCCAGCCGGCCAGTGTCCCAGCCCACCACGGCCCGGCGCGGCGTCGCCCCGCTGGCTAGCCGCACGATCAGGGCCTGGATCTCAACCAGGACCGGACGAGTCCCCTCCATTGCCGGAAACACCGCGCTGCCCGGAACGGGCGTATCGCGGCCAGAGAGGAACAGCATCGAAGGGTTGCCTACTTCCTCCAGCCCCGCCCCGGCCATTGCAAAGACCCCAATCTCATCAACCGGGCCGAACCGGTTCTTGAGGTTGCGCAGAATCCGATACTGGTGGCTGCGTTCGCCTTCAAAACTCATCACCACATCGACCATGTGTTCCAGCACGCGGGGCCCGGCGATTGAGCCGTCTTTGGTGACATGACCGACAAGTACCAGCGCGCAGCCGCTGTCCTTGGCGAAGCGGATCAGTTCGAAGGCCGATGCGCGAACCTGGCTGACCGTGCCGGGCGCGCCTTCGATCTGGTCCGAATGCATCGTCTGAATCGAATCGATCACTACCAACGCTGGAGGGGCCATACCGCCCAGCGTGGTCAGAATGTCTCTCACCGATGTGGCCGCAGCCAGCTTGATCGGCGCATCTGCCAATCCAAGCCGCTCAGCGCGCAGGCGCACCTGCCCGGCGGCTTCCTCACCGCTGATATAGACAACTTCGCCGCCGGCCCGCGCCATTTGCGCTGCGGCCTGGATCAGCAGGGTCGATTTGCCGATCCCCGGATCACCGCCCATGAGGACGGCGGAACCGGGGACAAGGCCCCCGCCAAGCGCCCGATCAAATTCGGCAATGCCGGTGCTGCGCCGAACCAGTTTTTGTCCCGGCTGATCGAGCGGTTCGAACGTGATCTTGCGCCCGCCACCGGAAAGATCGTGTTTGGCGGAAAACACCGTCTCGGGCGCTTCCTCACTCAGCGTGTTCCATTCACCGCAGTCGGCGCACTGGCCCTGCCAGCGGTGGGTGACGCTGCCACAGGCTTGGCAGATATAACGGCGTTTCGGCTTGGCCATTGTCCGGCGATAACCGGAACGAAGAGTGAACGCAAGTAAGGCGCGCCTTAACGCCACAAGTTATCGCCAAGTCACAATTTGCGCCTATATGAAGCGCATGCACCAGAAAGAACTCCGCATTGCCCTGGTTTGCTACGGCGGCGTGAGCCTTGCGGTCTATATGCACGGCGTCACCAAGGAAATGTGGAAACTGGCCCGGGCGAGCCGCGCCCACATCGCCGGTGAGAATGTCCCGGGCGGGATCGAAGCGGTTTACCTCAAATTGCTGCGCAGCATCGAAAGCGAACACCAGCTACGCTTAAGGGTTCTGCCCGACATCGTGGCCGGGGCTAGCGCCGGCGGGATCAACGGCGTTTTCCTGGCTCAGGCGATCCATTCCGGCCAAAGTCTTGAGCCGCTCACGAACCTCTGGCTGGAGCGCGCCGATGTTGATGTGCTGGTCGATCCCGATGCCCGCCCCTGGTGGCGCTTTGCCAAGTTCTGGGCCATGCCGATCGTCTGGTTCCTGCTCTCGCGTCCCGGAAACGTGGTCTCGCAAAGCGTGGCCCCAGAGACCCGCGGAGAGGTTCGGGCCAAGCTATCGCGGCTGATCCGTTCGCGCTGGTTTGAGCCCCCGTTCTCAGGACTGGGCTTCTCGCGGTTGCTGGCCGAGGCACTGGACGCCATGGCTAAGGGGCCGACTGACGCTCCGCTGCTGCCCCCAGATCATCCGCTTGACCTGTTTGTCACCGCGACCGACTTCAAGGGACACCCCCAGCGCCTGCGGCTTAACAGTCCGATGGATGCTGAAGAGAGCGAACACCGGCTCTCCATCGGTTTTCGCAACAAGACGCCGCACACCGCTTCGCAGCCATTGGCACCAACTGCTGAGCTGGTCTTTGCAGCGCGGGCCACGGCGAGCTTCCCCGGCGCCTTTCCAGCCCTTCGAACGGCCGAAATCGATGCGCTTGCCGCCGAACGCGGTGAGGAGTGGCATAGCCGCACTGCCTTCTTCACCCGGATCATGCCCAATCATACCAAGCTGGGTGATCTGGAGGGGGTTTCGCTGATCGACGGTTCAGTGCTGGTCAATGCGCCCTTCGCGGAGGCCATGAACGTCTTGCGGGACCGCCCCGCCCAACGCGAGGTCGATCGGCGGTTCGTGTATGTCGATCCGCATCCTGACCGGGTAGGCGGAATGCGCCGCAATGATCCGCGCCCGCCAGGGTTCTTTTCGGTCATCTTCGGCTCGTTGTCCTCAATCCCGCGCGAACAACCGGTGCGCGATAATCTGGATGCCATTGCCGAGCGATCACGCGAACTCGACGAACTGAAACGGGTTGTTGAAACCTTGCGCCCCGATGTAGAGGCCGAAGTGGAGCGCCTGTTCGGCCGGACACTGTTGTTCGATTGGCCAAGCCAGCGCCGGTTGACGTCATGGCGGCGCAAGGCACAGGAAGCCGCAGCTAAAGGCGCAGGCTACGCCTATCACGGCTATGGCCAGGTGAAGCTGCGGACCATCGTGCAGGACCTCGCCCAGACCATCCTGGCCGCCGCTCCAGAACTGCCCGGCGGGGCAGAGCCGATCGAGCGCCATCTAACCACCTGGCTGAACACGATCGGTTTCGATCACCTTGGCACCATCAGAGGTGGGGCCACCGGAGATGCCGTGTCCTTTTTCCGGGACCACGATCTGGGTTACCGCATCCGCCGCCTGCGTCATCTGGCCCGGCGCTTGTCCGAAGACTGGGACGAGGTTGACCGTGATCACCCCCATGCCCGCGAGGACGCGCGGGACGCCGTTTATCGGGCGCTTGGCCTGTATTTTGAACGTGAAGGCGCGGCGTTCCTGGGTCCAGAATTTTCCGCCCTTGCCCGTTCCGTCGGCGAAAACCCCGCGGCGGTTCTGGCATTCATGGCCGAGCGGCGCGGACTGGCTGACCTTGATCCCGAGATTGACGCCCTGTTGGTCGAGGCTCTGAAGCCATTACCCCGTGATCTGCGGCGGCGGGTGCTGCTGACCTATCTGGGCTTTCCGTTTTACGACACTGTGACGCTGCCCCTGCTGCGCGGCGAAAACATTAACGAACTTGATCCGGCCAAGGTCGACCGCATCTCGCCCGAAGATTGCCCGGCCATCCGCGCGGGCGGCGCTGCGGAAACTTTACGCGGGGTCGAATTCTATAACTTCGGCGCCTTCTTCAGCCGCGCTTACCGCGAGAATGACTACCTGTGGGGCCGGTTGCACGGCGCGGAGCGGATGATCGACCTGGTCGCTTCGGCACTGCCAAGCGGGAGCATCATGGCAGCAGAGGAACTGGCCGCGCTGAAACGCGAAGCCTTCCTGACCATCCTGGATGAGGAGGAGCCTCGATTGCTGACCGATCCGACGCTGGTGGCCCGGATTCGCGCCGAGGTCCTCTCCAGTTAAGGGTTATTCGGTCAGGTCGTTCCAGGCTTCCTTGAGCTTGTCAAAGAAGCCTTTCGAAGCAGGACATTCCTCGCCAGTCTCCGTTTCCTGCAGCTCGCGCAACAGGTCCTTCTGGCGGGTCGTAAGCTTACTTGGCGTTTCGACAGTGATTTCCATCACCAGATCCCCGCGCCCGCGCCCTTGCAACACGGGCATGCCCGCACCGCGCCGGCGCAGTTGCTTGCCAGACTGGATTCCGGCCGGGATCGGCACAGTGTGGCGCTCACCATCGATGCCTGGCAGTTCGATCTCGCCGCCCAGTGCAGCCGTGGTGAAAGTAATGGGCACCCGCGTCAGCAGGGTAGTGCCATCGCGCTCAAACACCCCGTGCCGGCGGACGTGGACGAAAATATACAAGTCACCGGCCGGTGCGCCAAACGGGCCAGCCTCACCCTTGCCGCTCAAGCGGATGCGGGTACCGGTGTCGACACCCGGCGGGATCGCGACGTCAAGCTTTTGGGCTTGATCGACCCGCCCTTCCCCGCCGCACTTCCGGCAGGGCTTTTCAATAACCTCGCCGCGACCGTGGCAGGTCGGGCAGGTCCGTTCGACCATGAAGAAGCCCTGCTGGGCCCGCACCTGACCGTGACCGCCGCACAGGTTGCAGCGGCGCGTACCGGTGCCGGGCTCACTGCCCGATCCCTTGCAAGGCTCGCAGCTCGCGGCAACTTCGATCTCAATCTGGGCCTGCTTGCCGTGGAAGGCCTCTTCCAGGCTGACTTCCATGTCATAGCGCAGGTCGGCCCCACGCCGCGCCTGCTGGCGGCCACCGCCACCACCAAAGGCACTGCCGAAGATGGTTTCAAATATATCGCCAATATCTGAGAAGCCGCCGCCCTGCTGGCCACCGCCGCCCATGCCGCCATTCTGGAACGCGGCATGGCCGAAGCGGTCATAAGCTGAGCGCTTTTGCGGATCCTTTAGACAATCGTAGGCTTCGCTGATCGCTTTAAACCGCGCTTCCGCCTCTGCATCGCCGGGGTTCTTATCGGGGTGCCAGCGCATGGCAAGGCGGCGATAGGAAGACTTGATCGCGGCATCATCAGCACCGCGCTCAACCTCGAGCAGCTCGTAATAGTCGATTTCTACTGACATCGCCCCACCCCAATGCAGCACCCGCCGCCGCGCTGTGTGGCACGGCGGCGGGCATCATGCATGGCTTGATCAGCCCTTGTTGTTTTCGTCGACTTCCGAGAATTCGGCATCGACTACTTCTTCGCTGCCTTCGGCGGCGGCAGCGCCGGCACCGGGGCTCGCAGCTGCAGCCTGTTCCTTCTCGTAGATCACCTGGCCCATCTTCATGGCCTTTTCGGTGAGCTCAGTCGTCTTCGCGGTCATTTCGTCGGCGTTGCCGCCTTCGATCGCAGTCTTGGCTTCGGCGATCGCAGCTTCGATCTCGGCCTTAAGGTCGGCGTCAAGCTTGTCACCGTGCTCAGCAAGCTGCTGCTCGGTCGCGTGGACCAGGCTGTCAGCGTTGTTCTTCGCCTCGGCTGCAGCACGGCGCTGTTTGTCTTCCTCGGCAAAGCGCTCAGCATCCTTAACCATCTGATCGATATCGGAATCGGTCAGACCGCCCGAAGCTTGGATCTTGATCTGCTGCTCCTTGCCAGTGCCCTTGTCCTTGGCGCTGACATTCACGATGCCGTTGGCGTCGATGTCAAAGGTGACTTCGATCTGCGGAACACCGCGGCGCGCCGCCGGGATGCCAACCAGGTCAAACTGGCCAAGCATCTTGTTGTCCGCCGCCATCTCGCGCTCGCCTTGGAACACGCGGATTGTCACCGCCTGCTGGTTGTCCTCAGCAGTCGAGTAGACCTGGCTCTTCTTGGTCGGGATCGTGGTATTGCGATCGATCATGCGGGTGAACACGCCGCCCAGCGTTTCGATGCCCAGCGAAAGCGGGGTCACGTCGAGCAGCAACACGTCCTTGACGTCACCCTGCAGCACGCCAGCCTGAATCGCCGCGCCCATGGCAACGACTTCATCCGGGTTAACGCCGGTGTGCGGTTCCTTGCCGAAGAATTCCTTCACGACTTCGCGAACGCGCGGCATACGGGTCATCCCGCCAACCAGCACGACATCGTCGATGTCTGAAGCCTTCAGGCCAGCATCGGCCAGCGCCTTACGGCACGGCTCCAGCGTGCGCTGGATCAGGTCAGCAACCAGCTTTTCCAGGTCAGCGCGGGTGATCGTTTCGACCAGGTG
>CAZNFV010000021.1:0-3447 GCA_964572445.1 uncultured Novosphingobium sp.
TGATGCAGATGGGCACGATCGACGCGATGGAATTCCTGCTCGACAAGATGAAGGATTCCAAGACCAACGAAGACTTCTTTGCGACGATGAATCAATAATCCGCCAGTGCGGGCGGCGGTGTTATTCCGCCGCCGCCTGCAGCTGTGCGGCCATCATCTCCCGCAACTTGTTAACCGCCTTCAACGGGCGGACCATCACCTTGAAATCTATTATTTTTACCGAATCATCAAACCGGATCAGGTCAATGCCGTTGACCAGGATCCCGTCGATTTCTGCGGTGAATTCCAGCATGACGTCGTTCCCGTCCACAATCTCGCGGACATAGGCAAAGCTGTCATTGCCCAGCACTTTGGCCGCGCTCAGCAGGTACATCATGACCTTGGCCTTGCCGACCTGCGGCGTGTGCACGACGGGAGAGTGGAACACTGCATCTTCGCTCAGCAGGGCCGAGAGCAGCGCGGGATCACCGCCGCTTTCCATATAGGCATGCCATGCGGCGATACCGGGGTGCGTGGACATAGGACGGCTCCTTCTTGCGCTTGATCTGGTCGATAGTGCCGTGACTTGCGCTAAAGTTCCAGCCTGACATATGTTTGGCCATGAGTAGCGAAACCCGCACGATCATTGCCCAGGGGATGCAGGCCCTCGCCGCGCGGCATATGGCCCGCGCGGCAGAGCTGCTGCGACAGGTGGCAGACGGATCTCCACCAGACGATTTCCCTTGGATGGCCCTGGCCAATGCCGAGCTGGCCTTAGGAAAAAATGACGCCGCTGAGGCCGCAATCGACCGCCAGCTGAGCGGTGCTGCGCGGGATGTCGGGGCACTGCTCCTGAAAGGCCTGCTCCGTGAACGCGCTGGCGATGCGCGCGCAGCGACCAGTTTCTATCGCACAGCACAGGCCCAGTTGGCCTTTGATGGCCGCGTCCCGCCTGAACTGACGCAGCTTGCAGCCCATGCGCGTGTGTTTCTGGACCAGGCGACCAATGACTTCACTGACCACCTGCTGGCCGAGCTGGGTGGTAACCTGTCACCCACCATGCGCGAGGCAGTCGAGTTGCTGACCGGGGAGCGGGAGCTTTATCTGCAGCAACCGACGATCTTTTATTACCCGGGGCTGCCGCAGCGCCGGTTTTACGATCCGGCCGACTTTCCCTGGCTGGCGGGGATGCTCGGCCTGCTCCCGGCGATGCAGGACGAACTCAAGACCGTGATCGCCAACGGAGACGATGGCTTTGATCCCTATGTCCACCACAATCCAGATCGCCCGGCCCCGGCCAATCACCTGCTAAACAAGCCCGACTGGTCGGCGTTCTATTTTTGGCGCGATGGAGCTGTGATCGCCGAAAACGCGGCACGTTGCCCCGCAACCATGGCCGCACTTGAACTGGCACCGCTGCCCCAGATTCCCGGGCGCTCGCCCAATGCCCACTGGTCCAGCCTCTTGCCTGGAACCCATATCAGACCGCATACCGGCATGCTCAACACGCGGCTTATCTGCCACATCCCGGTGCTAACCGCGCCCAAGTGCTGGCTGCGTGTCGGCAGTGACACCCGGACCTGGGAGCCGGGCGTACCGCTGATCTTCGATGACTCGATCGAACATGAGGCCCGGAATGAAGGGTCGCAGCGCCGGGTGGTGTTACTGTTCGAAATCTGGCGGCCAGAAGTGCCGGAGGAAGACCGCGCGGCGATCGCGCGAATCTTCCAGGCAATCGGCAGTTACAGTTCAGGCTAGGTTCGCTGTCAGGAAGGCGATAGTCCGGCTGTCGGCCAGTTGTGCTCCGGCCTCGTCGCGGCGCTTACCCATTTCTGCGGCAAAGCCGTGATCCAGCCCCGCATAGTCATGCAGTGTGACCTTGGGATGGGCATCAAACGCTGCGTGGATCGCAGCCTGTGCTTCCGGACCAACGAAATGATCGGCGGCGGGGATGTGCAACATCAGCGGATTGGCAATTGCGTGGCTTTCATTCAGCATGGTGTCGATCATCACGCCGTAATAGCCAACCGAGGCATCGATATCGGTGCGCGCCGCCGCCATATAGGCCAGACGGCCGCCCAGGCAGTAGCCCACGCAGCCAACCTTTTCCACGCCGGCTTCGCGGCGGATCCAGTGGATTGTCGCCTCGATATCCAGCACGCCGTCGTTGGCATCATACTGACCGAAATAGCCCAGTGCCTGCTGGAACTGCTCGGGCACATCGGGATCGGTTTCAACCCCCGGAGCGAACCGCCAGAACAGATCTGGTGCCACTGCCAGATAACCAGCCCCGGCCCAGCTCTCACACTTTTGGCGGATACCCTCGTTCACTCCGAAGATTTCCGGAATGACAATGATTGCGGCCTTCGGCGTGCCAGTGGGTCTGGCGACGTAGGCAGGAATCCGCGCTGAAGCATCGAGGGTGGGGATCTGGGTATTGGTGGGCATGGGAAAGCTCCGAAAACAAGGGGGCGCGCGCGTCCAATATGTCGGTTGGATGGACTTTGCCAAGGGCTTGTGCCAGCTTGAATCCGGTAACTGGGGTCGGCGGCAAGGAGAACGCGATGAAGATCAATGTCGAGATCGACTGCAGCCCCGAAGAGGCGCGGACCTTCCTGGGCCTGCCCGATGTGGGCAAGGCTAACCAGTTCTATGTTGAGGCTATTGCTAAGGCGATGAAGGGGGCGGGTAACGTTGACCAGATTCAGGACATCGCCAAGAACATCGCGCCAATGGGCCAGATGGGCCTAAAGCTGTTCCAGCAATTTGTAGAGAACGGCGCGGCCTTTGCTGCAGGTGCCAAGAAGAAGTCTGAGGATTAAGCCCGCATACTGGGCTGGCTGACTGACCATGACCGATACGATATTCGCCCTCTCTAGTGGCGCGCCCCCCGCCGCGATTGCGGTTGTCCGGGTGAGTGGATCTGCGGCAGGAGAGGCCTTGCGCACGGTATGCGGGCGATTGCCAGTGGACCGCAGGGCTGTCGCGGCGACGCTGCATGATGAGGCTGGCAATCTGCTCGATCGAGCGCTGGTGCTGTGGCTGCCCGGACCGAACACTGCAACCGGCGAGGACACCGCCGAGCTCCACCTGCACGGTGGCCGGGGGGTGGTGAACGCGGTCTTGGCCGTGCTCGCAGCAATTCCCGGCCTGCGAGCGGCCGATCCGGGAGAATTTACCCGGCGGGCTTTTGCCAACGGCCGGATTGACCTGTCCGAAGCGGAAGGTCTGGCTGATCTGCTCTCTGCGGAGACAGAGCTGCAACGCCAGTCTGCCCTAAGCATGGCTGGCGGCGCCTTTTCGCGCCAGGTTGAAGACTGGCGTGAGCAATTGCTCGGTATGTCAGCTGCGGTTGAGGCAGTGCTTGATTTCGCCGATGAGGATGATGTGGCCTTGCTGCCGGCTGACTTCCTGCTGCGGATAGATGCATTGCGGCTGGAGTTATCTCGCTGGCTGGCGCGTCCACGGG
>CAZNFV010000021.1:3547-12297 GCA_964572445.1 uncultured Novosphingobium sp.
CTGCGGATAGATGCATTGCGGCTGGAGTTATCTCGCTGGCTGGCGCGTCCACGGGCCGAAGCCCTGCGCGAAGGTTATCGGGTCGTCATTGCTGGCCCACCGAATGCTGGTAAAAGCACCCTTTTCAATATGTTAGTGCAGTCTGAAGCTGCCATTGCTACGCCTGTTGCCGGTACTACGCGAGATGTGCTGACCCGGCCGGTTGCCTATGCCGGGGTACCGTTTCTGTTTGCTGACACGGCCGGCCTTCACGATGCCACCGATGATGTGGTGGAGGCGATCGGGATTGAGCGGGCACTCGAAGCGTTGGACCGGGCCGACCTGGTCCTGTGGCTGGGGCCCGAAGGCCAAGGCCCCGCTGGTGCCTGGGAGATCGCGGGCCAGTGTGATCGTGCTGATGCTGTCGCCAAGCAACAGGCCCGGCACCAGGTTTCGGCGGTGACTGGTGTGGGGATTGATGCACTGATTGCGGATCTGGTCGCCAGCGCACGCCAGGCGCTGCCCAAGCCAGGCGAGGCTGCACTGAATCAGCGGCAGCATGATCTGCTGCGCGAGGCGGCTGGTGCGCTGCAAGCCGCAGAGGATGAGACTGACCCGCTGTTGGTCGCAGAGGCGCTGAGGATGACGCGGGTTGCGTTCGATGCTCTGCTGGGCCGGACCACCACCGAAGAAATGCTCGATGCCTTGTTCGGCCGTTTCTGCATCGGCAAGTAGGGTCGTCAGCGCAAAAGCTGTTCCACGTGAAACATTGCTAGGCTAAAGGCCGAGCGTGACCATGGATCATTATGACATCATTGTTGTGGGCGGCGGCCACGCCGGGGTCGAGGCGGCCGCTGCGGCGGCGCGCATGGGCGCCCGGACGGCACTGGTCAACTTTGACCTCGATGCAATTGGAGCGATGAGCTGCAACCCGGCAATTGGCGGTTTGGGCAAAGGACATCTGGTCCGGGAGGTCGATGCCTGCGATGGGATCATAGCCCGCGCGGCCGATGCCGGAGCAATTCATTACCGAATGCTCAACCGCTCCAAGGGTAGCGCAGTCCAGGGCCCGCGTGTCCAGGCTGATCGCAAACGCTTCAAGGCGGCCGTGCAGCAACTGCTCGGTCGGCAGGGTGACTTGACGCTGATCCAAGGCGAAGCTGCGGCCCTGAGGTTGGGCGGTGGAAGGGTCACCGGGATCGACCTGGCCGACGGCACGGGGCTTAGCGCGCAAGCTGTCGTGCTGTGCACCGGCACCTTCCTCGGAGCACTCTTGTTCCGAGGTGAGGAGCGAATCGTCGGGGGCCGGATTGGGGAGGCTTCGGCTCAGCGCCTCGCAGCGCAATTGCGTGAAGCGAATTTGCCGATGGCCCGGCTGAAGACAGGTACGCCGCCACGGCTCGATGGCCGCACGATCAATTGGGCAGCTTTGGATGAGCAGCCGTCAGACTCCGAACAATGGACCATGTCGGCGTTGCCACCCGCGCACGGCGGGGTGGGGCGGGTGTTGCCGCAGGTGTTCTGCGCGGTGACCCGCACCAATCCCCGCAGCCATGACGTCATCCGCGACAACCTGCATCGTTCGCCGCTATTCTCCGGCGCAATTGGTGCGCAAGGCCCGCGTTATTGCCCGTCAATAGAAGACAAGATCCATCGCTTCGCTGATCGCGATGGGCATCAGGTGTTCCTTGAACCCGAAGGGCTCGACACGCCGTTGGTCTACCCCAATGGTATCTCCACTTCTTTGCCGTCCGACGTTCAACTCGCCATGCTCCGGACAATGGATGGACTGGAACAGGTCGAAATGGTCGTGCCTGGTTATGCGGTAGAATACGATCATATCGACCCACGGGCGCTGCGGCCGAGCCTTGAACTTCGTGACATGCCCGGGCTCTATTGCGCGGGGCAGATAAATGGCACCACCGGATATGAAGAGGCTGCGGCACAGGGCCTGGTTGCGGGGATGTCTGCGGCTGCTGCGGTGCTGGGTCGGCAGCCGATTTCGCTCGATCGGGCCAATTCCTATATGGCGGTGATGATCGATGACCTTACGCTCCACGGTGTCAGCGAACCCTATCGGATGCTGACGGCAAGGGCCGAATACCGGCTTCGACTTCGGGCCAACAACGCGACTAGCCGTCTGACACCGCTGGCGCTGACTGCGGGCTGCGTCACGGCGGAGCGTGCCGCGTGGTTCGAGCAACGCGAGGCTGCTCGCGCCCAGTTCGAAGCAGCGTTTGACCGGACAGTGACGGGCCATGAACTTGCCAAGGCCGGCTTGCCGGTCCGGGCCGACGCCGGTCGCTTACCCATCCGCGAATGGCTGCGCTTCGGCGGGATTGATCTCGATCGACTTGCCCCTTGGCTGAGCGATGATCTGGCAGGCGATCCAGAGCTGGCCGCCGAGCTGGCCGAAGATGCCGCCTATGCACCCTATCTGGCCCGTCAGGACAGTGAGCTGGCTGATTTGCGGGCTGGCGAGTCACTGCCCCTCGGGGATGACTTTCCCTATGCCGCGATCCCAGGACTTTCGCGTGAGATGGTTGAACGGCTGACCAAGGCCCGCCCGACCACTCTGGCCGCGGCCGGCCGCCTTGCGGGGATTACCCCGGCGGCGCTTGCTGCCTTGCTGGTCCATGCCCGCCGACGCACGGACTTGGCGGCATGATCGACAGTGAAGAAACTGCACAGCGGTGGATCCGTGCTTTGCCCGAGTGGGACGCCTTGGCGGCTGAACGGATCGAGCGTTTAATTGCCCTGCTCATCGAGGAAAACGAGCGCCAGAATCTGGTTGCGGCCAACAGTCTTCCAGTGGTCTGGCAACGGCACATTGTCGATTCAGCCCAATTGCTCACCCACGTTCCACGTGAAACAGCGCCCTCCTGGCTTGATCTTGGGACGGGTGCGGGATTTCCCGGGCTGGTGGTTGCGGCGCTCCGCCCGGATAGTGAAGTGGTTATGGTCGAATCCCGAGGGCGCCGCGTTGAATGGTTGGAGCGGGTCAGCGCTGAGCTGGGGTTGACGCATGCCCGCGTCCTGGGTTCCAGACTCGAGCTTGTCGAGACACGCGCCTTCGGTGTCGTTTCAGCGCGCGCATTTGCTCCACTCGTCCGATTGCTGGACCTATCCGCGCGCTTTTCCACAAAGGACACGATGTTCCTGTTGCCGAAGGGGCGGTCCGCACAGCAGGAACTGTCTGAGCTGAGGGGCTGGAATCACCTGTTCCACGTGGAACAGTCGCTGACCGATCCCGACGCTGGGGTTATTGTTGGCCACTTGCTTGGCCAAAAGGGGAAAAACGCGTGATTTGCATGGCGATCGCTAACCAGAAGGGTGGGGTGGGCAAGACCACGACCGCGATCAATCTGGCGACCGCCTTGGCGGCCACCGGTTCCAAAGTGCTGCTGATTGACCTCGATCCCCAAGGGAACGCCTCCACCGGGATCGGGATCGGGGCCAATGATCGCGAGCGCTCGACCTATGACTTGCTGGTTGATCAGCTGCCGATCAGCCAATGCATCGCCCCAACCCGTATTCCGGGCCTCGATATTATCCCTGCAACGGTCGATCTGTCAGGGGCGGAGGTTGAGCTGGTATCGGTCGAGAATCGCACGGCGCGGCTGGCTCAGGCGCTATCCGCCGATACCGGCCACGATATCTGCCTGATCGACTGCCCGCCATCACTCGGCCTTCTAACGCTTAACGCCCTCTGTGCCGCAGATACGCTGCTCGTTCCCTTGCAGTGTGAATTCTTCGCGCTCGAAGGGTTGAGCCAGCTGTTGCAGACCGTTGAGCGGGTTCAGCAGCGCTTCAATCCCAATCTGGGGATCATCGGCGTGGCTTTGACGATGTTCGACCGCCGCAACCGTCTGACTGACCAGGTGGCGGATGATGTCCGTTCCTGCCTGGGGCCGCTCGTCTTTGAATCTGTGATCCCACGCAATGTGCGGCTGTCTGAAGCGCCGAGCCACGGCTTGCCGGCGCTCGTGTATGATCACGCCTGCGCCGGCAGCCGCGCTTACATTGCGCTTGCCCGCGAAGTTATTGGCCGTCTGCCCGAACCGAGGAAAGCCGCATGAGCGACGAAGAAACCACTGACACCCCCGCACCGGCAGCGGCCAGGAAGCGGCCTTTGGCGCTTGGGCGCGGGCTGGGCGCGCTGCTCGGCGAGACGCGGCGTGAAGAGCCGTTGGTCAACCCTGCCAGTCTATCTGGACCTAGCGGATCGGCACCGGCCCAAGAGGGGCTCATGTCCCTGGCCGTTGCCTCCATCATCCCGCATCCTGGCCAGCCACGCCGGCATTTTGATGATGCCGCGCTTGATGAACTGGCCGCGTCGATCGCTTCCCGCGGTGTGATTCAGCCGATTATCGTCACTCCCTATGGCGCTGGACGTTGGCGTCTGGTGGCGGGTGAGCGCCGGTGGCGAGCGGCGCAGCGCGCCCAGCTGCATGAGATTCCGGCGATTGTCCGCGATCTGGATGAACGCGCTATCACGGCGCTGGCCCTGATCGAAAACCTCCAGCGTGAGGATCTTAATCCGATCGAAGAGGCCCGCGCCTATCATCGGCTAGCCGAGGATGATGGGCTAACGCAGTCTGAGATTGCCAAGCTGGTGGACAAGAGCCGCAGCCACGTCGCCAACTTGCAACGGCTGCTTGCTCTGCCGGAAGAGGTTATGGGGCTGGTCGAAACTGGCAAGCTATCGATGGGACATGCCCGGGCATTGATCGGGCTCGACAACGCCACCGAGCTGGCAAACCAGGCTGTGGCCAAGCAGCTGTCAGTTCGCGAGGTTGAGCGGCTGGCTCGCCGTAAAGAAGGTGGGACCCCGCAGCGGCGCGCCCGCAGCGAGCGTGAAAGCACCAATTCGGCCGATATCGCCGCTGTTCAGGCCCATCTTGAGGAGTTCCTGGGGCTTTCGGTCCGGATCAACGCCGATGCTGATCCCCGATCAGGTGCGGTCACCATCCGCTATCGCACGCTCGATCAGCTCGATCTGATTTGCCAGCGGCTCACCGGAGGGGGAATTTAAGGTTGCGACCACATCGCAGTATTTCCGCGGCCAAACCTTAATAATCGGCGCCGCTCTGTTAACCATAACGGAGAGTGATCCCGCAACTCCGTGATTCTACAAGCAAACCTGCGAGTGGCCGGTCTGCCGTCCATTCGGGCGGTGCTCCAGCGCCGCTTGCAAGACTGCTTGGAAGGGATCACATTCATCATGCGTAATACGCTTCGTATCGCGATCGTCGGCGCCACTCTTGGCGCTGTATCGTTCGCCTCGGCCGCTCAGGCCGCCACTACCGCGACGGCCAATGCCAGCGCCGAGGTGCTTAGCACCCTGACGCTGAGCGCCACTTCGGCACTGTCGTTCGGCCAGATTGCTGCCAACACGGGCGGCAGTGTCACCGTTAATGCCGATTCGACCGTGACATCGTCCGGCGGGCTGGTTTCGACTGGTACCCGTGCCCCGGCCGGCTTTGCCGTGACCGGCACGCCGAACGCAAATGTCGTGCTGACCTTGCCAGCTTCAGCCACCCTGACCCGGTCAGGCGGCACGGAAACCATGGCTATTGCCGGCTTCAACAGCAATCCGGCTGGTGCATTCCAGCTTGGCGGCACCGGTTCGGCTAACTTCGCGGTTGGCGGCACGCTGACCGTCGCATCGGGCCAGGTTGCCGGTGTCTATAACGGCACCTTCAGCGTCGCTGTCGAATACCAGTAAGCGAACCAAATCCGGCTGCTTCACAGTAGCTGACCAGATCGAGAGGGCCGCATCCGCAAGGGTGCGGCCCTTCGCGTCTTGCTGGTCCCGCATGCTTAGCGGGAAATTAACCCCATTTGCCTAAACCCTACGCATAAGTCGGAGGTCCATTCGCAAGGCCCCGGCAAGATTTTGCCTTTTGTCAGGGACGCGCCGCCGATGCTGTTCACACCTTCACTCCGCCAATTAGCCCTGGGCTTCAGCGCGCTGGCTGCCGCTTCGCTTGGTGCTGTACCGGCGGCCGCGCAGGGTGACCTGCTGGTGGCGCCGACCCGAGTGATCATCAACGGGTCGGGGAATGCCGAAGTCGTGTTGAGCAATATCGGCAGTCAGGCCGCGACCTATCGGATCGGCGTCGAACTGCGGCGGATGGACGCCGAGGGTGACTTCACCGACGTCACGGCGGCTGAGGCCAGCGCGACCGAGAAGGCTGCTGTCGAGATGCTGCGGTATGCACCAAAGCGCATCACGCTGTTGCCCGGGCAGCCCCAGGCGATCCGCCTGAGCGCGCGCCCGGCTCCGGACTTGCCGGACGGCGAATACCGCGTCCATATGAGCTTCCGCGCGGTCCCACCCGCCCTTTCGCCTGAGGCTGCGCAAGAACAGGTATCAGCCGGCCAGCTCGCGATCCGGCTTACACCCGTTTACGGGATCACCATCCCGGTCTTCATCCGCAAGGGGCGGCTCGATGCCGGCGCGACAATCGCCAATCCGCGGCTTGGCGGCAGCGATACCAGCAAATGGCTGCAGCTTGAGATGCGCCGCACGGGCCAGCGTTCGGTCTACGGGGAAATCATCGGCAAGCGCGGAAGCGAGCAGGTGTTCGCGATCAAGGGCGTGGCGATTTACCCCGAGGTGCAAGCCAGGACGATCAAGATCCCGTTGACGGCAGCCCAGATTGCCAAGCTCAGCGGGCCGGTCCGGATCGAATACCGCGAACTGCCGGAGAATGGCGGGCAGTTGATCGCAGAGATCACCTCGGCCGTGCGTTGAGACAAGCAAATCTGAAAGCGAGAGGCGTGTACTGACGTCATGAAGGGTTTCCGCCCACTGCTGCGCCGTCTGGCCGTCCTGATCGGGGCGGCTATCGGCGTTGCGGGTTGGGGCGTGCCGGCACAAGCTCAGGCCTGGTCGGCCAACGATGATGATTCGCTGCTGCTCGAATTGCGCAGCAGCCAGTATCGCCTGGGCGAACCGCTGCGCGGCTACCAGACCACCGGCGGGATCTGCGTCGATTTTGCTGACTTGATCCAGGCGCTGGATCTGCCGGTGCGACTGGACAAGAAGTCGCGCCGCGCAACCGGGTGGCTGTTCGCGGAGGACCAGCGCTTCATCCTCGATCGCGATTCCAATGCAGTACAAACCATGAACGGAAACCAGTCCATTGGCCGCGATGCGATCCTGGACACGCCGGAAGGCTGGTGCATCGATCTCAAAGCGCTGTCGAGCTGGATGGGCGTGCGCTTCCGCCCCGATCTGACGAACCTGGCGATCGTGCTCGAAACCGATCGCAAGCTGCCGTTCCTGGAAGCGATTGAACGCAAAAGTCGCGCCGCGCGACTTCGTCAGCCGAAATTCGCTGAATTCGATCTGGCCAACTTGCCGCGCGCGGCCCTGCCATACCAGGCTTGGCGTAGCCCGTCGGTAGATGTTCAAATCCAGGGTCAGTGGACTCGCAATTCAGGTGCTCGCGCCCAGTTCGAAGCGCTGGCCTCAGGCGAAGCGCTTGGTCTTAGCTATGCCGCGCGCTTGTCAGGCAGCTCGGACATTGGTCCCGACTCGCTCCGACTCAAACTGTTTCGCAATGATGCTTCGGCTGCTTTGCTTGGCCCGCTGAAAGCAACGCAGATCGCGCTGGGTGACGTCGATTCCCTGCGCGGTGCGCTGACGGCACAGACGGCTTATGGCCGCGGTGCGTTCGTCTCTAACCGGCCACTCAATCGGCCTGGCCGTTTCGGCGTGACTGCGCTGAGCGGAGTTCTGCCCGGTGGCTGGGATGCAGAACTCTATCGCAATGGCGAACTGCGTGCCTATCAGGCCGATCGCGGTGACGGGCGCTACCGCTTTGACGATATCGAGTTGCTGTGGGGTGAGAATGACTTCGAAGTTGTGCTCTATGGCCCGCAAGGTCAGATCAAGCGCGAGCGCAATAGCGTTCCGGTCGGCATTGAAAGCCTGCCAGCGGGCAAGACCTGGTACTGGGCGGGTGCAGTCGAGGCTGGTCGAGAGCTGATTGACCTCTCAGCCGCATTTGCCGATCCAAATACCGGTTGGCGGTGGGGCGTCGGCGTCGAACGCGGGGTGGACCGACGAACCACGGCCGGCATCGAATATCAAAGCATGATGTTCGCGGGCGGACGGCGCCATTACATTGAAGGGACTCTCCAGCGCGCGCTAGGCCGCATGCTGCTCGAAGTGAGCGGCGCGCAGCAGCTTGGTGCGGGCCGAGCCATTCAAGCGAAGGCGCTCGGCCGCATTGGCGTGATCCGCTATGATGCCGAAGCACTATGGGTGAACGGTGACTTTGAAAGCGAGCTGGTCGAGGCCAAGCAACGGCGGCGGTATGGGCTGCGGCTGAGCACGGCTGTGAAATTGGGGGCATGGCGACTGCCGGTCGAGACAGGATTGCGCCATTACCAGGCCAAAACCGGGGCAAAAGTTACCGAATGGTTAATCCGTTCGGCGCTGCAGCTGAAGCGCACCGCGTTGACTGCCGAGCTATCGCGCCGTTCGGCGCGTGGCCCAGCATCAGCAATCACGGGTGAAGACGTTGGGACTAAACTCAACCTGATCGCCAATACCGCGATCGGGCCGGTGCGCCTGCGCGGCGCGGCGCGCTTTGCGCTTGATGGTCAGCATCGGGGGCTGGAGAACGCCCAGGTGGTAGCAGAGACTGCCCTTGGCCAGAGTTCGACCCTGCGGTTAGGCTATGAGCACGATGCCAGTTCACGCCGCGATGAAGCCACGCTTGGCTGGGTCCGCCAGTTCGATCGGTTCGCGCTGC
>CAZNFV010000021.1:12397-19529 GCA_964572445.1 uncultured Novosphingobium sp.
CGCCGCGATGAAGCCACGCTTGGCTGGGTCCGCCAGTTCGATCGGTTCGCGCTGCGTACCGAAGGGCGGCTGGATTCGCGCGGTCGCCTCTCGCTTGGTCTCACCTTGGGCTTCAGCCTTGGGCCAGATCCGGTCGATGGCGGCTGGCGCATGTCACGCCAGCGGCTGGCCGAATCTGGCCAGGCTGCGATTGAAGTGTTCCGCGACGACAACGGTGATGGATACCGTCAGGCCGAGGAAGGACTGGTTGAGGGGGTTTCGGTCGAGGCGGGCTTCCGCCATTCCGAGGCCCCGACGAACAAGGCTGGCCGCGCGATAATCGACGGCCTTACGCCGTTCATGCCAGTGCTGGTCTCGATCGACGCCGGCGCTTTGCCCGATCCGCTGCTGCAGCCAAAAGGCCAGGGCATTGTTGTTGTGCCCCGTCCAGGCGTAATGGCAAAGCTCAGCCTGGCATTGGCCCCGACGGGTGAGTTGGAGGCGCTGTTGCTTGGCCCCGATGGTGAGCCACGTGAGGGTGTGGTTATTGAGCTGAGCGATGCCGCGGGCCGGATGGTCCGTCAGGTCCAAAGTGACTTTGATGGCTACGTTCTGTTTGATGCCGTGCCGTATGGTGAATACCGCTTACGGATCGGTGCAGCGAGTGCAGCCGCCTTGGGCGTGAGGGCCGAACTGGGTGCGGTATTGCGGATTGACCGGGCGAACCCGTCATTGCAGCTGGGCCGAATTCGGTTGCAGCCGGCGGCGGCCGCACAAGTCGCGGCAGCGCCTTAACCGAACGATTAAATTCCGGTTGACCGGCGGGCAGGGCAACGCCAAACCTCTGGGCAATTCAAATCAGTCAGAGGGAATCCCCATGTCGCTCGATTCACTTGCCCGCACTGCCTACACCGAAGACCATGAGGCTTTCCGCCAGACCGTGCGGCGTTTCATGCAGGAAGAAATCGCCCCCAATGGAGCCAAGTGGGCCGATGATGGCATCGTTCCCAAGTCGATCTGGCCCAAGGCGGGCGAGCTCGGCCTGCTCTGCCCAACCGTGCCGGAAGAATACGGCGGCCTGGGCCTGGACTTCGGCTACAACGCCGTGGTTGACGAAGAGGGCGCCTATTACGGCGGGGTGACCACCGGCTTTTCGCTGCAGTCAGACATCGTCGTCAGCTACATCGTCAATTATGGCTCGGAAGAGCAGAAGCGGCACTGGCTGCCCAAGCTCGTCTCGGGCGAAGTGATCACCGCTATCGCCATGACTGAGCCGGGCACCGGATCTGACCTTCAGGGCATGCGCACCACGGCCAAGAAGGACGGCAACCATTATGTGATCAACGGGTCCAAGACCTATATCACCAATGGCCAGAACGCCGACCTGATCCTGGTCTGCTGCAAGACCGACACCGACATTCAGCCGGCTTACAAGGGTGTTTCGATCGTATTGGTTGAAGGCGATCGCGATGGCTTCAAGCGCGGCCGCAACCTCGACAAGATCGGCCAGGATGAAGCCGACACTTCGGAGCTGTTCTTCGAAGACGTGCGCGTGCCGATCACCAATTGCCTCGGCCAGGAAGGCATGGGCTTCATCTACCTGATGAGTGAGCTGCCGCAGGAACGCCTCTCGATCGCCGTATCGGCGCAGGCCAGCTCGCAGCGCGCGTTCGACATGACGGTTGAATACACGCGCGACCGCAAGGCCTTTGGCAAGCCGATCCTGGACTTCCAGAATTCGCGGTTCGTGCTGGCCGATCTCAAGGCCAAGCTCCAGGTGGGCTGGGCGCACCTGGACTGGGCGATTGCCCGTCACCTAAAGAAGGAACTGACCCCTGAGGAAGGCGCTGCCGCCAAGCTGTGGCACACCGACCTGCAGTGGGAAGTGATGGACAAGTGCCTGCAGCTGTTTGGCGGGGCCGGCTACATGAACGAATACCCGATCGCCCGCGCCTGGCGCGCGGCGCGCGTCACCCGGATCTTCGGCGGGACGAATGAAATCATGAAGGAACTGATTGGCCGCACGCTCTGATTCTGCGGCAGATCACGAAAAGGCGGGGTGCCGGCTCACGGCACCCCGCCTTTTTCATTACCTGCGGCGGGTTCAGTAAATGCGGATGCGCTTATCCCTCACGACCGGGATTCGCTTGTGCGGCGTCGCCCGCTTGGGGATATAACGCCGGGCCGGGCGGCTGACCGTGACCCACTCCTCAATCACCTGAACTACCTGGCGGCCTTGCTGGGGCGCGGCGGCAACGGCAGTCATGGCTACCGGGACCAGCACCATCATCGGCTGCATGGCATAGCCATAGGTAAGCTGGCCCTGCGGGTAGCCATAGGGCTGATTGCCCGCGTAAGCACCATAGGCCCCATAGTTTCGATTGTAGTTGGCAAAATAGCGGTCGAGATAGCTTTCGCAATAATCGCGGGCCCGGCGGCGATCCGCCGAATCACCGATGGCGGCCCCGGCGATGGCGCCAGTCACGCCGCCGACGACAGCGCCAATCGTCCGATGACCGCGCCCGGCAATGGCGCTGCCGGCAATCCCACCGACCAGTCCGCCAACAACACCCCCGGCAACCTTGCGCCCACCGCCATAACGCTGGCGACATTCGGCGAGCCAGTCAGCCCGATCTTCTTCCCAGGCCGCGCGGTCGATCGCAGACTGGTCCATCGGGATCGCACTGTATCCGGTTGGCACCGGCGGCAGCTGCGGCTGGGCATGGGCAGTCGGAGCCGATTTCCATTCGGGCAGCGGATCGTTGATCGTATCCCCAAAGATACGGCCTTCCGCATCTACCGCTGGCTGCTGCGCGGCCAGAACCGGTGCGGTCAGGCTGGCGATGCTGACGGCAAGTATGAAATGAAGTGCATGCGCCCGCGATGACATCGGCGATCCCCTGTTGGCACCAGGGCAAGTCCCGGCGTTAACCTGGAATTTAGCATCGCAACTTGCGGAAAACCAAGTGCTATTAGGCACTTGTGATACAGCTGTCCCGTTTTGGAGCGAGTCGGGCCGGTCAGATCGTCGCAGCGATAGCTTTAGCCAGGGCTTCGATTCCGGCGGCATCTTCGGCATCGAACCGCGCTGGTTCCGGACTGTCTAGATCGATCACGGCGATCACCTGTCCGCCGCGCCAGACCGGCACGACCAGTTCGGAGCGGCTGGCGGCGTCGCAGGCGATATGGCCCGGAAAGGCGTGGACATCGGGCACCAGTTGGGTCTCGCCGCTCGCCAGTGCCGCGCCGCAGACTCCTTGTCCGGCAGCAATCCTGATGCAGGCGGGCCGGCCCTGGAAAGGACCCAGCACCAGGTTGCCGTCCACCGTGCGGTAAAATCCCGCCCAGTTCAGCTGCGGCACAAACTGCCAGATCAGCGCGGCCAGGTTGGCCATATTGGCCACCCCATCGGGCTCATCCAGCACCAGCGCGCGCGCGGCTTCGATCAGCTCTGCATAAAGCTCGGACTTGGGCTGGTTCGGATCAGGAGCAAAAGCAAACATGCCATGGCCATAGGCCAAACTGCCCCCGGTCAAAAGGTCCATTGTCGCGGGGCGTCTAGCCGCTTATCACGCCGTTCATGTCCAGAACGCGCAAATGGCTCTTCGGCAGCCTCGCCATCCTCGTGGTCCTGCTTGGCCTCGGTTATGTCCTCACCCGCCCGACCCCGGCCGAGCATACGCCGGACGAGCTATCCGGCCGCGATCCGTTGATCGTTGAACCGAAGGTGGAGCGCTTCCCCTCGATCCGGATCGCCAAGCCGATCGGCTGGGCGGCTGGCGAAGCGCCGACTGCGGCCAAGGGGCTGACGGTCAATCGCTTTGCCGAAGGGCTTCAGCATCCGCGGGTGATACTGGTCCTGCCCAATGGCGATGTTATCGCGGCTGAGGCCGATGCGCCCAAAGGCAATCTGGGCAACGGGCTGGAGGCGATGGTCGCCAAGCTGCTGATGGGCGGCGCCGGGGCGCAGCAGGGTTCGCCCGATCGGCTGGTGCTGCTGCGCGATGCTGATGGTGACGGCAAGGCGGAAGAACGCCACGTCCTGCGTCAGGGCAACGGCCTGGCCTCGCCTTCAGGGCTCGGCTGGCGCAATGGCACGCTTTATGTCGCCAACCACGATGCCGTGCTGTCATTCCCCTATCAGCTGGGTGAAACCGCGCTGACCGCGGCGCCCAAAAAGCTGATGGACCTGCCGGCCGCCGGTAACCACTGGATGCGCAATCTGGTGCTGAGCAGCGATGGGGCTAAGCTTTACGTTGCCGTTGGTTCCGCCTCGAACATCGCCGACAAGGGCTTTGAAATCGAACAGGGCCGCGCCGCGATCTGGGAGCTTGATCTGAAGACCAACCGACCCCGCCTGTTTGCGCAAGGACTGCGCAACGCCAACGGGCTCGACTGGAACCCGTCGTCTGGCGAGTTGTGGACCGTGGTGAACGAGCGTGACATGCTGGGGCCCGATCTGGTTCCCGACTATCTCACCAATGTGCCGGTTGGCGCGCACTATGGCTGGCCGTGGATCTACTGGAAGAAGTACGACGACGATCGTGTTGTGGCGCAGCCGCCCGAATTCATCGACGAATATGTCCGTAAGCCGGAATACGCGCTGGGTTCGCACATGGCTCCGCTGGGGCTGGCATTCCTGCGCGGCGGTGAACGGATGGGCCCGGCCTTTACGAATGGTGCGTTCATTGCCCGCCATGGTTCGTGGAACCGCGAACCGCTGACTGGCTATGACGTGGTCTTCGTGGCCTTTGATGCCAATGGCAACCCGCAGGGTAAGCCCGTTCCGGTGTTGACGGGCTTCCTCAGCGGCAAGCAGGAAACGCGCGGCCGCCCAACCTGGGTCGCGTTTGACAAGACCGGCGCGCTGTTGGTGACCGACGATACCGCCGGGATCGTCTGGCGCGTTTCGGCGCAAGGGGGCACGCCCGGCCCAGCGGTTCGCCCGGTGGTGACCGCGCGGATGCCAGCCCAGCGTGAACTCGATGGCAATATGGAAGCGCAGTACCGCGCCGGGTTCAAGCCGGCAGCCGGCGCCAGCCGGTAGCGGCTAGAGCGACTGGCCGGTCCGTCCGGCCAGTTCGGTCACGAATTGCCAGGCGACGCGGCCCGAGCGGGCGCCGCGACGCTTGGCCCATTCGAGCGCTTCGCCCTGGTCCCACGCAAGCCCATGGTTTGCGCAATAGCCAGCCACGATTGCCAGATAGTCATCCTGACTGCAGGCGTGAAACCCGATCGACAGGCCAAACCGGTCAGCCAGGGCCAGCTTGTCGTCCACCGCATCGCGGGGATTGATCGGATCGTCCTGCTCCGCCGCCTGGCGCGGCACGATTGCACGGCGATTGGCGGTCACGGCCAAGCGGACATTGGCTGGGCGAGCATCGACTCCGCCTTCGAGCCATGATCGCAAGGCGCGCGGACCATCGCTATCGCCATCGGCAAAGCCCAGATCATCAATAAACACCACGAAGCGGCGCTGCACCGCGCCGAGCGCGCCGAACAGCCGGGGCAGCGCGGCAAAGGCGTCTGGCGCGACCTGGACCAGCGCCAAGGCGGCCGGATCCTGTTCCTGACTAGCAATCACACTGGAGCGCAGCAGGGCCGATTTGCCCATCCCGCGCGCGCCCCACAGCAGCATGTCATGCGCGGCGTGACCGGTGGCGAGCCGGGCGACATTGGTGGCCACGCGCTCCTTCTGCGCATCGATGCCCCGCAGCAGGTCCAGCGCGGGCGCAGCGAGCCGTGTTACCGCGCGGGCCCCGGCGCGGTCCCAGACATAGGCCGGCGCGATGGTCCAATCGGGCAGGGCGGGCAGGGCACCGCTCAGCCGCTCCAGCGCGGCGGCAATGCGGGCCAGCGGATCGCCCTGATCGGTCATCCCGCCAGGGCTTCCGCATCAAGCGCATAGAGCAGAGCGGCGCCAGCAATGGCCTGAGCCTTCAACCCGCGCGCCTCGCTGGCGATGTGGCTTGCAAAATACTGCGCGATCACGGCCTTGGCCTTGGCTTGCGGTGTATCGTCACCGGCCAGCGCCTTGACCTGGCGTTGCAGCTGCCAGCCGGCCACGGCCACGGCGCTCATCGTGCAAAATGCGACACTTCCAGCCAGACGATCGTCAAGGCTGGCTTCGCTGACCATCCAGGCGGCAATGGCGGCGCAGTCGGCAGCGAGGGCGGCCAGTTCCGAGGCATGGCTGCAATCAGCCGCGATCTCGGCAAACAGTGACGCCAGGACGCCGCCCTGCTCATAGCCCAGCTTGCGGGTGACCAGGTCAGCGGCCTGAATACCGTTGGTGCCTTCATAGATCGGGGCAATCCGGGCATCGCGATAATGCTGTGCGGCACCGGTTTCTTCGACAAAGCCCATCCCGCCGTGGATCTGCACGCCCAGGCTGGCCACTTCGCAGCCGATGTCCGTGCCCCAGGCCTTCAGCATCGGTACCAGGCAATCGGCGCGCAGCTGCGCGGCCTGGTCACCCAGCGATCCGCGATCGACCTGACCGGCGGTGTAGTAAAGCAGCGCGCGCGAACCTTCGGTCAAGGCGCGCATCCGCAGCAGCATCCGGCGGACATCTGGATGTTCAACAATCGCCACCGGATCGCGGCTGGGTCCGCCAGCCCGGGCTGACTGGACCCGTTCACGGGCATAGTACCGGGCCTGCTGGAAAGCGCGCTCAGCGATCTGGACGCCCTGGCTGCCGACATTGATCCGGGCCGAATTCATCATCGTGAACATGGCCTTCAGGCCTTCGTTCTCATGCCCGACCAGTTCGCCAAGGCAGTCATCATTATCGCCAAAGCTCATCACGCAGGTCGGGCTGGCCATGATCCCCAGCTTGTGTTCGATCGAGACGCAGCGCAGATCATTGCGAGCCCCCAGTGAGCCATCCGGGTTGACCAGATACTTCGGCACCACAAACAGCGATATGCCGCGGCTGCCGGCGGGCGCACCCGGCGTGCGCGCCAGAACCAGGTGGATGATATTGCCAGCCAGATCATGCTCACCCCAGGTGATATAGATCTTGGTGCCCTTGATCGACCAGGTGCCATCGCCGCGCGGGGTGGCCGTGGTGCGCAGCGCCCCCACGTCTGACCCGGCCTGCGGCTCGGTCAGGTTCATTGTGCCCGACCATTCGCCGCTGACCAGCTTGGGC
>CAZNFV010000022.1:0-19517 GCA_964572445.1 uncultured Novosphingobium sp.
TGATGATCGGCGTGTTCGCGGCGCAGGACCTGTTGCTGTTCTACATCTTCTTCGAGGCTGGCCTGATCCCGATGTATCTCATCATCGGCATATGGGGTGGCGCGAACCGGATTTACGCCAGCTACAAATTCTTCCTCTACACCTTGCTAGGCTCGGTGTTGATGCTGATCGCGATGCTGTGGATGGTGCGCGAGGCGGGCAGCACCGACATCCCGACGCTGATGGCCTATAACTTTGATCCGCATGTGCAGACTTGGCTGTGGCTCGCCTTCTTCGCCAGCTTCGCGGTCAAGATGCCGATGTGGCCGGTACACACCTGGTTGCCCGATGCCCACGTGCAGGCGCCGACCGCAGGCTCAGTCATATTGGCGGGTGTGCTGCTGAAGATGGGCGGCTACGGCTTCATCCGCTTCTCGCTGCCGATGTTCCCCGAAGCTTCGGCGCAATTTGCCCCGCTGGTCTTTGCGCTGTCGATGATTGCGGTGGTCGTCACATCGCTGATCGCGCTGGTGCAGCATGATATGAAGAAGCTGATCGCCTATTCATCGGTGGCCCACATGGCGATCGTCACGATCGGCCTGTTCTCTTTCAACCCGCAGGGGCTGGAAGGCGCAATGATCGTGATGCTTAGCCACGGACTGGTTTCTGGCGCCTTGTTCCTTTGCGTTGGCGTGATCTACGACCGACTGCACACCCGTGAGATTGGCCGTTACGGCGGCCTGTCGATCAACATGCCCTATTACGCGCTGTTCTTCCTGCTGTTCACGATGGCCTCGATTGGTCTGCCAGGGACCAGCGGCTTCGTTGGTGAGTTCCTGAGCCTGGCGGGCATCTATCAGGTGTCGAGCTGGGTGGCATTTGTCTGCACCACCGGGATCATCCTTGGCGCGGCCTACATGCTCTACCTTTATCGCCGCGTGGCATTTGGTGAACAGAAGAATGCTGATGCGGCCGCCATGCCCGATCTCGACAAGCGGGAATGGCTGCTGCTTGCGCCGATTGCTGCGGTGGTGCTGTGGATGGGCGTTTATCCGGAAAGCTTCATGGCTCCGATGCGGGCCGATATTGCAGCACTCGATGCGCGGCTTGCCCGGGCTAAGCCTGATGGCGATGCCCACCTGACCGCACCGAAGCCAAAGGCGGCTAATGCTGCCGAAGAACACGCCGCGCACGGGGGGGCGCACTGATGGATTTTGTCCAGTCTTTCCGCCTTGCCGCGCCTGAAGTTCTCTTCAGTGCCTCGGGTCTTGTCCTGCTGCTGGCTGCGGCCTGGGGACGCAGCGACCGCGCTGCGCGCCTGATCACCTGGCTGGCGATTGCGGTCATCGCTGTTGGTGCAGTGCTGACAGCACCCGCGCTACTCAGTGGTGCCAATGGCGCCGGCACTCTGGCCTTCTCAGGCTTATTTGCGGCCACTGCATTTGCAGCATTTGCCAAGTTGCTGATTTTTGCTGCGGCAGCTGGTTCGCTGGCTGTTGCGCCGGCGTTCTTCCAGCGCATCGGTGCCTATCGCCCTGAATATCCGGTGCTGATGCTGTTTGCGGTGTTGGGCATGTCGCTGATGGTCTCATCGACCAACCTGCTGACGCTTTACATCGGGCTAGAGCTGAACTCGCTTGCGGCCTATGTGCTGGCCGCTTTTCTGCGGAATGATGACCGCTCCGCCGAAGCTGGCCTGAAGTACTTCGTGCTGGGTTCGCTTGCCTCTGGCATCCTGCTGTTCGGCACCAGCCTGACCTATGGCTTTGCTGGAACGATTGATTTCGCTGGTATCGCTGCGGCTTTGAACGGCAAGATTTCAACCGGCGCGATCTTTGGTCTGGTCTTCGTCTTCGCTGGTCTGGCCTTCAAGATCAGCGCCGTGCCGTTCCACATGTGGACGCCTGACGTTTACGAAGGCGCGCCTACTCCCGTGACCACCTTCTTCGCTTCGGCACCCAAGGTAGCGGCCGTTGCCTTGACGGTGATCGTGGCGATGACTGCATTCGGTAATCAGGTGGCTGCCTGGCAGCCCATCGTGATCTTTGCCGCGCTGGCCTCGATCATCGTGGGGGCGCTTGGTGCAATCGGCCAGACTAACCTGAAGCGCCTGCTGGCCTATTCATCGATCAATAACGTTGGCTTCCTGCTGATCGGCCTGGCCGTGGCGACGCCCAAGGGCATTGCCGCGCTGCTGGTCTACCTCGCGATCTATGTCCCGATGACGTTGGGCGGCTTCGTCGCATTGCTGATGCTCAAGGATGCCAATGGCGATCCGGTTGAGGACTTGAACGACATTGCCGGCCTGTCCCGCCACCGCAAGGTGCTGGCCGCATGCTTTGCGATGATCATGTTCAGTCTGGCCGGAATCCCGCCGCTCTTCGGGTTCTGGGGCAAGTTTGTGGTGTTCCAGGCTGCTGTTGAAGCAGGCATGGTTCCGTTGGCCGCCATCGGTATCGCCGCCAGTGTGATCGGGGCCTTCTATTACCTCAAGGTCGTCAAGGTCATGTATTTTGACGAACCGGCAATGAAGGCCACCGGGCGCAGCGACTGGGTTCACCAGGGCCTGCTTGCGATCTGTGCTCTGGCGATTTCGCCCGCAGGATATCTGCTGACAAAGAGCCTCGCTGGCCTTTCGTTCGCCGCTGCCGCAGCGCTCGTAACCCCCTGAGCCAGCCATTGATCGAGGTCTTTAAGGAACTCGCTTCGACCAGCGGGACGCTGCTTGAGCGTCTGGTCGCTGGCGAAACGGTTCCTGCTGGCACGTGGATTGTCGCAGATCGACAGACGAGCGGGCGGGGCCGGCAAGGGCGATCATGGTCTGATGGCTTCGGCAACTTCATGGGTTCGACATTCGTCGCCAGCCAAGCCGGCGATCCAGCGCTTGGCACTCTTGCTCTCGCTGCAGGTCTGGCTGTGCGGGAGGCCGTCCTAAAGCACCTGACTGCAGAAACTTCGGTCATGCTGAAGTGGCCTAACGATCTGCTGGTTGATGGTGCAAAGCTCTCGGGGATCTTGCTGGAAGGTGCCCCTGGCGGTGTCGTGGTTGGGATCGGGGTGAACCTGGCCGTGGCGCCTGATTTGCCAGATCGCCCGACCGTTGCTCTCGCTCAGCTGGGCAATTGCCCTGGCCGTGATGCCTTTGCCCGCGATCTGGCAACCGCGCTGGGCGATGAAGTCAATCGCTGGCGGACCTTCGGACTAGAGCCCCTGATCCGCCGCTGGGAGGCCGCCGCCCATCCGCTTGGCACGATGCTTCGGGCCGGTGAAGGACAGGATGGCGCCATCGAAGGTGCATTCGCCGGACTTGCCGCCGACGGTGCTCTGCAACTGCGCTTGGCGGATGGCTCACTGCGTGCCATTCACGCCGGCGAGATTAACCTGACGAACGGGAACTAAGCCATGCTGCTCGCAATCGATGTCGGCAATACCAACGTCGTCTTTGCGCTGTTCGAAGGGCGGGCCATCAAGGCCCGCTGGCGGATAGCCACAGACCCGCGCCGCACGGGCGATGAATATGCTGTCTGGCTGATGCAACTGTTGCAGATTGAAGGCTTTGACCGGTCCACAATCAAGCAGATCATTATCTCGACCGTGGTGCCGCGGGCGCTGCACAACCTGGAAGTTCTGGCGGATAAATATTTCAAGGTGAAGGCGCTGATCGCCGGTGTTGCACCAGTTGATTACGGGATGGAAATCGACGTTGATGAACCCCGCTCCCTCGGGGCGGATCGCGCCGTCAACGCGATTGCCGCCCATGCCAAATATGCCGGTGATCTGATCGTCGTCGATTTCGGCACGGCCACAACCTTTGATGCGATCGATTTCAACGGTGCCTACAAGGGCGGCATTATCGCCCCGGGGATCAACCTTTCACTCGATGCGCTGGTGGGTAACACTGCAAAGCTGCCGCGCATTGCAATCCGTAGCCCTGACACTGACAGCGTCATTGGCCGAAATACCGAGGACCAGATGCTGATTGGCGTTTTTTGGGGTTATGTTGCGATGATGGAAGGTTTGATTTCCCGCATGCGGGCCGAGATCGGCCGCCCAGCCAAGGTCATTGCGACCGGCGGGCTTGCGATCCTGTTTGATAAGCACACTGACATCTTTGATGCCGTGGATGCTGATCTGACTCTTGAAGGCATGGCCATCCTGGCCGAGAAAGCCAAGTGAAGCCCGGCAACGAACTGCTGTTCTGCGCGCTCGGCGGATCGGGCGAGATCGGGATGAACGTCAACCTCTATGGGGCTGACGGCAAATGGCTGATGGTCGATCTGGGGATGACCTTCGGGGCCAATGAATACCCCGGCACCGAGCTGGTTTTCGCCGATCTGCAATTCATTGAGGAACGCAAGAAAGACCTGATCGGGATCGTCCTGACTCACGCGCACGAAGATCATATCGGTGCGGTGCCTTACTTCGCGCAGGAACTGGGCGTACCGCTTTATGCCACGCCGTTCACCGCGCGCCTGGTGGCGGATAAGTTGCAGGAAGCGGGTCTGCTTAAAGAGGTCCAGCTAAAGGTTATCGACCACCTTGAGCCGTTCGACCTTGGCCCGTTCAACATCCGCTATGTCCCGCTGGCCCACTCGATTGCAGAGGGCAATGCGCTGGTGATCGGGACGCCGTACGGCCGGATCTTCCACACCGGTGACTGGAAGCTGGATGATGAGCCGCTGGTCGGCACCCCGGCCACCGAAGACGAATTGCGGGCGATCGGTGATGAAGGCGTGCTGGCGCTCGTCTGCGATTCAACCAACGTGTTCAATCCCAACCCATCAGGTTCTGAAGGCGAAGTCCGCCGGGCGCTGCTGGAAGAGGTGGCGAAGCATCGCGGCAAGCGTGTGCTGGTCACCACTTTTGCGTCCAACGTGGCGCGGCTGCAAACGCTCGGTGAAGTGGCGGATGCTACCAATCGCCGCCTGTGCGTCGCCGGGCGTTCGCTCGATCGGATTATCCGAACAGCGCAGGCCAGCGGCTATCTGAAGGACCTGCCCGATCTGGTCGATTTCGATACGGCGATGAACCTGCCGCGCGGCGAGGTGTTGATCCTGGCCACTGGCGGGCAGGGTGAAGCGCGCGCCGCATTGTCGCGCGTTGCAGAGGGCAACCACCAGATCGCGCTGGAAGCCGGCGATGTCGTGATGTTCTCCAGCCGGCAGATACCCGGCAACGAGATCGCGATTGGCCGCATCCAGAATAAACTCGCGGGCCGCGATATTACCATGATCACCGACCGGCAGGCCGAAATTCACGTGTCTGGCCATCCGGGCCGTCCTGAACTGGAAGCGCTCTACGATTGGCTGCGTCCGGAAATTCTGGTGCCGGTCCACGGCGAAGTACGCCATATGCGCGAACAGGCCAAGGTTGGCCGGGCCAAGGGCATTCCCAAGGCGGTTGTGCAGCAGAACGGCGACATGGTGCGCCTGGCCCCCGGTAAGCCCGGCAAGATTTCCGAAGTCCGGGCCGGACGACTGGTCCTGGATGGTGATATTCTGGTCCCGGCCGATGGAGAGGCGATTGTCATGCGGCGGCGTCTGGCCGCCAACGGTCTGGTGATCGTTGTGCTTGACGGTAAGGGCCGGGTCCACGTTGAGGGCATCGGTCTGCCGCTGGATGAGGACTACGACGATTTCACCGCCGAAGCGCGGGAGGATGTTGCTGTCGCCTTGACCAAGCTCAAAGGCGGTGCACGGCATGACCGTGAAGCTATCTCCGAAGCGGCGCGGCTTGCGGCCCGCCGTGCGACCCAGCGCTGGTCAGGCAAAAAGCCGATGGTGCGCGTGATCTTGCCAGAGGTTTAATGTCATGAAGATCACCTCGATTATCGCGATTTACGCCATGTTCTGGGTGCTGGCCGCCTTCCTGGTCATGCCATTTGGCATCCGGACTCACGAGGAAGCGGGTGAACCGACGATCAAGGGACAGGCCCACAGTGCCCCGGCCAATTTCCAGCCGCGCAAGATCGCGCGTCGGGCTACGCTGCTGGCAGCGGTAATGTTCGGGCTCTATTACGCCAATTATGTTTATGGCTGGCTGGGCCCGCAGGACTTCGATCTTACCCGCGTCATCGTTGATAAGCCGGACTTTCCAAAGTCCTGAGTGGCCAAAGAAAAAGGGCGCGGTACCAGTCGGTACCGCGCCCTTTTTTGTGCTTACCTGTTGGCTGAATAATCAGCCGAGGTTTGCGCTGGCCATTGCGTAGAGCATCGGCAGCGACAGCAGCAGGTTGAGGCGGCTCGCGGCCAAAGCGCGCGGGGCCAGCTTGGCCTTTTCCTCAGCAGTCGCTTCCACGATACCAAGAAGGCGCTTCTGTGCGGGCCAGATGATGAACCACACGTTGAAGGCCATGATCAGCGCCAGCCACATGCCAAGCCCGATCAGGTTGACGTTGCCTTCGCCAGAGAAGGTCATCGCCTGGTGGGCGTAACCGTTCACGGCAGCAATGACGAGGCCGGTGACGACCGTCAGCAGTGCCGACCAGCGGAAGAAGAAGAAGACCTTAGGCGCGATGTAGCCAGTCACGCCCTTCTTCAGCTCGTCCGGCACGGTTGGCATGGTCGGAACCTGCACGAAGTTAAGATAATAAAGCAGGCCGATCCAAAGAATTCCGAAGAATACGTGCATCCAGCGGAATACAGAATTGACGTCGACCGGAGCCGAACCGGCCCAGTGGAGCATTACCGCGATTGCGGCGATTAGACCGACTACCAGCACAAGGTGCAGGTTTCCGAAGAACTTAGCCATTTGCTTCCCCCTAAATTTGAAGCTTGTGGTTGGCCCACAGTAGCTGTGGGCAGGCAGGGACTATCGCCCGTCCGTGCGGCAAAGTCACACTGTTTTTGGCGGCTTTCCCCGATAGCTCGGTCCAGCAGGCTCATTCGTGCGGCGTGTTTTCCAGCACTTCGGCTTCCTCAGCCTCTGCCAGACCGTGTCGCATCAGCATGGGGATCTGTGCAAAGGTGAACAGGAATGTGGCGGGCAGGAAGACCCACAATTTGGCAGCGATCCAATCTCCGAAGGAAAGCCAGTGACGCAGGCCTTCATTGCCCGCAGCCAGCACCAGGAAGAACAGCCCCCAGTTGCGCGAAAGCTTCATCCAGCCTTCGTCGCTCAAACCTTCAAAAGCCGCTTCCAGCAGCAGCTTCAGCAGCGCCTTGCCGCGCCAGAAGCCGATCAGCAGTACCACGCCGAATAGCAGATAGATCGCGGTCGGTTTGACCTGAATCCAGATCGGATCGTTAAGCAGAACAGTCAGTCCGCCAAATCCGACAATCAACACGGTGGAAAGCCACAGCATCGGTGAGATCTTGCCCAGTTTCCACTTGGAGACGAGCAGGGCGGCCACAGCGGCCACCATGAAGCTGACCGTGCCTTTGATTACGGCCAACACCTCGGCAACGCTGTTCTCACGGTCTGCTGGCGAGAAGTATTTGTAGACGGCGAAGAACACGATCACCGGGCCGTAATCGACCACCAGGTTGAGCCAGCCGGACTTCTGCTTGGTTGCCTCGGTCATCATGCCACTCCTGCAATTACTCGGGCGACAAGGTCCGGATCGAATGGACGCAGGTCGTCAAGCCGCTCACCCACGCCGATGGCATGAATGGGCAGGCCATACTGTTCGGCTGCCGCCACCAGCACGCCGCCGCGCGCGGTTCCGTCCAGCTTGGTCATGATCAACCCGGTCACGCCCGCTACTTCCTTGAAAGTCTCAACCTGCTGAAGGGCGTTTTGGCCGTTGGTGGCATCAAGTACCAGCACAACATCATGCGGTGCCTCAGGATTGATGCGGCCAAGCACCCGGCGGATTTTCGCCAGCTCGTCCATCAGTTCGCGCTTGCTCTGTAGCCGGCCCGCCGTATCGACGATTAGTGCGTCGACCCCCTGGTCGGTCGCAGCTTTCACGGCATCGAAGACGATCGACGCCGGATCGCCGCCCTCTGGCCCAGTGATGATCGGCACGCCAACCCGGTCTGCCCACACCTTCAGCTGCCCAATCGCCGCCGCGCGGAAGGTATCACCCGCCGCCAGCATCACGCCATAGTCCAGTTCCTGGAAGTAATGGGCCAGCTTGGCGATCGTAGTGGTCTTGCCCGATCCATTGACGCCGATCACCAGGATCACTTGCGGACGTGGGAAAGCCACGATGTCGATGGGCTTGGCCACCGGGCGCAGGATCTTGGCGATCTCTTCCGCCACGGCTTCCTTGATCGATTGCTCATCCGCGCCGCGTTCAAACCGTTCCTCGGCCAGCCGCTGGCGAATTCTGGCGGCAACGCGCGGGCCAAGGTCGGAAAGGATCAGGGCATCTTCAAGCTCGTCCAACTGCGCATCATCAAGGCGCGTTTTGCTGACGATGCCGGACAGGTTTTCACCCAGGCGCTCCGAAGTTTTGCGCAGTCCGCCGAACACCCGGTCGGTCCAGTTTGTGCTTTCGGTCTCGCTCATGCCAGCAGTCCTTCGGCGGTCCGGGTCGGGGTAAAGGTCACGATAGCTTCAGCCTGTATTCTGGGGACGGGCGATGCCCGCGCGAAAGTTGGCGCATGGCCTGTCCGGCTGCGTTGAGCAAGCGCATCCTGACTGTGATTCAACAGCAATCCCTGCGCTCCGTTAGACACGTCAGGCTCCAAAATTCGCCGGGTCAAAGGTCCCACGAAAGCTCTCGGCCGCAGGACCGTTCATGGTGATCCGATTGTCCGCACCCCAGCCGATTTGCAGTGCCCCGCCGGGCAGGGTGACGGTCACCATTTCCCGGTCAATTAGGCCTCGGCGCATAGCTGCAATTGCCGTAGCGCAGGCACCGGTGCCGCAAGCGCGGGTTTCACCCACGCCGCGTTCCCACACGCGCAGGCGGATTTCGGACCGGGAGGTTACTGTCGCAACGTTCACATTGATCCGGGCCGGGAACAGAGGGTCACGCTCAATCAGCGGCCCAAGGCGTTCAAGTTCGATGGTATCGGTATCGGGCACAAAGAACACGACGTGCGGATTGCCGACATTGACCGCAGCCGGATTATCCAGCTCCTCCCAGCCCACCGGCAAAGCCAGCGTATCGAGCGGATAGGCCAGCGGGATCGCGTCCCATTCGAACCGTGGCTCACCCATATCAACGGCCACACCGCGTGCGCTAGGTGCTGTCGTCAGCACGCCGCCCAACGTATCGATCGAGGCGGGTTTACCCAGCAGCAGCCCGATTGCGCGGGTGGCATTGCCGCAGGCCTCAACTTCACTGCCGTCGGCATTAAAGATCCGCATCCGCACGTCGGCATGGTCAGAAGGTTCGAGCAGGATTAACTGGTCACAGCCGATCCCGGTCTGTCGGTCCGCCAGAGCCGCCGCCAACTGGTTCGTCATGCTTGGAACGCCGCCTGCGCGCCCATCAAGCACGATGAAATCGTTACCCAGGCCATGCATCTTGATGAACGGAACGCGCATGCTCAGCGTCTATGCGCTGCATCGCTGCGCGTCCAGTCTAGGCAGCGCGCGCGCCGCGCGGACGCGAAGGGGCAGAAGCAGGGCGCACGGGGCGCTTCGCGGCCAGATCTCGCTCACGAAGCGCGGCGAGGGTCACATCGGCAGGTTCCGGATAGCCATACAGGTAGCCTTGGGCTTTCAAGCCTTCAAAGCTTTCGAGCGCTTTCAGGACAGCCTCGGATTCAACGCCTTCGGCGGTGACTGGCAAACCAAGTCCCTGACCCAACGAAACGATTGAACGAACTATGGCCTGGCTTTCTTCGCTTTCAGGCAAGTTGGTGATGAAGCTGCGATCAATCTTGATCCGGTCAAACGGCAAGCTGCGAAGTTGCGATATTGAGCTGTAGCCGGTGCCAAAATCGTCCAGGCTGACGCGGATGCCTTGGTTCTTGAGGCTGGTGATCATCGATCGAACCAAACCGATGTTTTCGTGCAGATTGCTCTCGGTAATCTCGATCTCAAGCCGATGCGGCGGGAAATTCGCCTCGACCAGCAGCTTGAGCAGCTTCTGCGCGAACCAGGGATCGCGCAGCTGCACCGGAGAAATGTTTACCGCCAGGGTAAGGCGGGGGTCCCACAGGCGTGCATCGCGCAGTGCTTGGCGGATCACGGCTTCGGACAGTTCGGCAATCGCGCCGATCTCTTCGGCGACTGGGATGAAAATATCGGGACCTACTCGGCCCAATGTCGGCGACATCCACCGGGCCAGCATCTCAAAACCAACCAGCTCGCCCGTCGTAAGGTCGATTTGCTTTTCGTAGTAGGGCACGAATTCCCCCAGGGTGATCCCGCGCCTGATCCCGGCTTCCAGTTCACTGCGGAAGCGCAGTTCGCTCTCCATGACCGGCGTAAACCACGCCACCCGGTTGCGGCCCTGATGCTTCGCGTTGAACATGGCGATATCCGCCTTGTGCAGCAAAACCGGAATGTCGTCGTCACCCTGATCGCTGCGCGACAAGCCCACAGAGACGGTGGCTTCGATATCAAGGCCATTCCAATCAACCGCCTTGCCAACCTGCCCAATAAGCTCGGCGGCCAGCCGGTCAATCTGTTCACCGTTCAGGGCTTCGAAGGGAATGGCACAGGCAAATTCGTCGCCACCAATCCGGGCCAGAAGCGATCGGGTTGGAAGCAAGGCGCGCAAGCGATCCGCAGCGGCGCACAGGATGGCATCTCCAGCCTGGTGGCTGTGCAGATCGTTGACGTGCTTGAAGTTATCGAGGTCCAGCACCGCGAAGGCGAGGACTTTGCCTTGTGCGTGCGTCTCTGCCAGCAGGACGGATGCCGCAGCGTGAATGCTGCGCCGATTTAGGCAACCGGTGAGTGGATCGGTTTCAGCAAGCTCGCGGGCTTCTGCGGCCGCTTCGCGGGTTACGGCAACTTCGTGGCGCAGGGCCCGCAGTCTGCGCCAACCAAACAACAGCAGCACAATGTTGAGGAGCGTGGCGCTGGCGAGTAAGTGGTCCGGGCCTTTACCGATGCCCAGGAAGCCTCGCATAGCCTGTGGCAAAACTTGGCCCGCCGTTGCCAAAAACAGGATTACGGCCGCCACCGCAACGCCTTGCGTCACAAAGTCCCGGTTAATCCGCTCAGACGCTTCGACAGTTCCCGACATGGGTCACCTTGCAGCCAATATAAGCGTCAAGAATCCCAGATCATACTGAAGGTTAGGTTAAAGAGCAGGCCTGCTACTTTTTCAGGCCGATTTCGCGCAGGCGCTGCTGCAAGAATGCGTCGGCAGTGATGGGTTCAGGGTAGCGGTCTGGATTCTCTGAGTTGATGCATTGCGGCAATGTCTGAATGGGAAAATCGCTGCGCAGGTGGAGGAAGAACGGCATCGAATACCGGCTATAGGCAGCCCGTTCTGGGTTCGGGTTGCGGACACGGTGGATGGTTGAAGGAAGGTAATGGTTTGTCAGCCGTTCCAGCATGTCGCCGACATTGACGACCAGCGCCCCTTCTGGTGGTGAGGCGCTGACCCATTCCTTGCCCTGATAGAGCAGCTCAAGACCCGCTTCTTCGGCGCCGAGCAGCAGGGTAATCAGGTTGATATCGCCATGGGCGCCAGCGCGAATAGCTTCGCCTTCAAGGTTCGGAATGGGCGGGTAGTGGAGCAACCGCATCACCGAATTTCCATCCTCAATCCCTTTGTCGAACCAGTGTTCGTCAAGACCCAGGTACAGGGCGATTGCTGACAGGATCGCAGCGCCAGTCTCATCGAACTGGCGGTAAAGTTCGGTAAAAGTATCCTGGAAGCCTTCTGGCCGCGCTGGCCAGATGTTGGGCGGCATCGATGCATCGGCCAGTGGGCTGCCTTCCGGCAAATCCCGGCCAACGTGCCAGAATTCCTTCAGGTCGTGGTGCTTGGCATCTTTGGCAATTTCGACACCAAAGGGGGTGTAGCCGCGCGCACCGGAAATCGCCGCATTATGATAGCTGCGCTTTTCGTCCTCTGGCAGGGCAAAGAACTCTTCTGACAGCTTCCAGGCGCGGTCGATCAGATTGCGATCGATGGTGAAGTCCTTGACCAACGCGAAGCCAAAGGTCCGGAAGCTCTCTCCAATAGCCTGGGCGAATTCCGCCTTGGGCATGGTCAGGGACAGCACGGGCAGGGAAGTCAGAGACATGGAGTGGACGCTTTCAAGATTCTAATGCAATGGCCGCGCCATAAACCCTTTCGCGAGTTCTGGCATGACGAAAATCAAATCATACTGGCTGATGAAATCAGAGCCGGACGTATACAGCTGGGATGACCTGGTCGCTGAAGGTGAAGGCACTTGGGACGGGGTTCGGAACTATACCGCGCGTAACAACCTGCGGGCGATGCAACCGGGCGATCTGGTTTTCTTCTATCATTCCAATATCGGCGTTGAGATCGTTGGAATTGCAGAGATAACCGCGTCGAATATTCCCGATCCAAGCGACGATACCGGGCGTTGGTCTGCCGTGAAGCTTAAGCCGGTGCGCAAGCTTAAGCGCACTGTGACACTTAAGGAGGTCAAGGCCGACCCTAAACTGGCTGACATGGACCTACTAACCAAATTCCGGCTATCCGTTTCCGCAGTCAAACCGAGCGAATGGGACTACATCCTCAAGCTGACTGGCGACGCCTAAGCTTTCGCCTTGGCGCGTAATCCGGCAACGCTGGCGCCACCGGCGCTGAGCTGCTCGATATCGATCACCAGGTGCAGCAGGCGTAGGCCCTTGCGGCTTTTAGCCTGAGCGAGGGCGGCATCAAACTCTGCGTTCGATTCCACCCGCTCGGCCCAGCCGCCATAAGCGCGGGCGAGGGCTGCAAAGTCTGGGTTGTGCAGCACGGTCCCTGAAACGCGCTCAGGAAACTCGCGCTCCTGGTGCATCCGGATCGTGCCGTAGGCGCCATTATCGACCAGCACGACCAGCAGATCACAGCCATATTGGACTGCTGTGGCCAGTTCCTGCCCATTCATCAGGAAGTCGCCATCGCCAGCCAGGGCGATTACGGTCCGGTCCGGGAAGCGCTTGGCTGCGGCGACCGCAGCGGGGACGCCATAGCCCATGGCTCCGGCGGTCGGAGCTAGCTGACTGGGGAAGCCATTGTAATGCCAGAAGCGATGCCACCAGCCTGAGAAGTTGCCCGCGCCGTTGCAAATGATGGCGTCATCGGCGAGCTCCCGCCGCATCGTCGCGACGACTTGCCCCATGTCGAGCCGATGGCCGTTCGGTTGAGGGGTAGACCAATCAAGCCATTGTGCGTGCGCTTCGGCACCGGCATCAAACGGCACGATATCATCGTCCCACAGGTCAGCGGCTTCAGCGAATTCGGCCATATCGGCGCAGATAGCGAGATCAGCACGGTAGACCCGGCCAAGCTCATCCGGGTCAGGATGGATGTGGATCAAGGTCTGGCCGGGATGGTCCGGAGTGACCAGCGTGTAGCTGTCGGTCGTTGCTTCGCCCATGCGTGCGCCGACCACCAGCACCAGATCGGCCTGCTTGATCCGCTCAACCAGCTTGGAATTCGGCCCATAGCCAAGGTTGCCGGCCCAGGCTTTGCTCGAATTGGGGATGGCATCCTGCCGGCGGAATGCTCCCGCGACTGGCAGACCGATCCGCTCTGCAAAGCTGGTGAAGTGCTCGCGCGCCTTGGCATGCCAGCCGGCACCACCGATGATCGCGATCGGAGCACAGGCATCCTCCAGCATCCGCATCAGCGTGCCCATGGCATCGGCGCAAACCGCCTGGGCCGGGCGTGTCACGGGCGGGCGGGGTACAAGGCCCGAAACCGCATCCAGCAGCATATCTTCGGGCAGGGCGATCACCACCGGACCCGGACGGCCAGCAATCGCTGTGGCCCAGGCGCGGGCGACATATTCAGGAATCCGGCGGGCATCATCGATCCGCAAGACCAGTTTCGCCAACGGCGCGAACATGGTGCTGAAATCGACTTCCTGGAAACCTTCGCGGTCCTTCATCCCGCGATCAACATCACCAATAAACAGCAGCATCGGCTGCGAATCCTGGAACGCAACATGGGCGCCGATGCTGGCATTGGTGGCACCGGGGCCGCGGGTAACGAAACAAACACCCGGCTTGCCGGTCATCGCGCCATCGGCGCAGGCCATAAAAGCCGCCCCGCCTTCTTGCCGGCAGATTACTGTTTCGATTTGGGGGCTGTCATGCAGCGCATCAAGGACGGCGAGGAAGCTCTCCCCGGGGACGGTGAAAATGCGGTCACAGCCCTGCTCGATCAGGCAATCGACGAGCAGGCGGCCGCCAGTAATGCTGGTCTGTTCAGTCATTTCGACGTTTTAGCGTGCTAGGGCAGGGGCGGCAACGCGGGGGGATCATCTTTTCAGCCTCCTCGTTACTGTCCCAAACTGGGAGGTCCGTCAAAACGTCGGAAACCGGGCTGTCTTCTTGGTGAAGAAGCCGTTAATCTTTTTCCATGAGACGAGCACTGGTTGTCACAGATGAAGCCGCGCGCCATCCTTTCCGGGCGAGCCTGCCGCCGCATGTCTGCCGCAAGCTGGCGCCCGTTACGCGCAGAGCCCCTTACATCACTGCTCAGGACGTGAAGGAATTTCTGATGGCCTACTGCGCATGCTTTGTCGCAGTCAGCGCCTTCGTTATCTGATCAAGGCCGCTTCTTCGGCGGCAACCAGCTTGTGCCCCAACCATGCCGAAAACAGGCACATGGCCGCACCAAGCAGCAGCTGATCAACCATCGGCAGCCCGGCCGCACTCATCCCCAGCGCGATCACAGACCCAAGCACCATCGCGCCGGAATTGACGATGTTGTTGGCGGCAATCGTCCGCGCAGTTTCCGATTTGTCGACGAAGGTCGTGAGGAAGGCATAAAGCGGCACGACAAACATTCCGCCAGCCACAGCAATGCCCAACAGGCTTAGCAACAGTGGGATTGCCAGGGGTTCCCGCAGGAAGCCCGCCGTGTCCAGCAAGGCGCCTTCGTAATGGTGCTGCCACGAATGGCAGACCCACCAGAAGGCGACGACAAACACCCCCATGACGATAACCGACATCGGGGCGTAACGCGCGGAAACCTTGCCGCGAAGCAAAGCATTGACCGATACCGAACCAATCGAGACGCCGATCGAAAAGATCACCAGGAACAGGCTGGCGACTTCCTTGCTGGCCGAGATCACGTTCTTGGCGAGCGGGGGGAACTGAATGAACAGCACGGCGCCAATGGCCCAGAAGAAGCTGATGGCCATGATGGCAAGGAAGACGCGCTGGTCCTTCATCGTGTGCCGGATCAGGGTGACGGACGAACGCCACAGGTGGAAGTCCAGTGGCTCTTCGGCGCCTTGCGGCGGAGCCGGCGGGACGTAACGGGATGTCAGGTAGCCAGCCAGTGCGGTGAGCACGACCCCGACCGCAGCCCATTCAACCGGGATCCAGCCCGCCAGGATCGTGCCCGCGAGAATGGCAATATAGGTTCCGGCTTCCACCAGACCGGTGCCGGCCAGAACTTCATTTTCATGCAGGTGCTGTGGCAGAATGGCGTACTTGATTGGTCCGAAGAAGGTGGAATGAACGCCCATTGCCAGTACCGCCAGCAACATCAGGCCAATGGTAAAGGTCTGATCGAGCATACCTTGCCAGGCCAGTACCAAGCCGAGACCACCCACCAGCATAATCGCAATCTCGGATGCCTTGACGACCCGAATGATCCGCGCCTTGTCACGCATATCTGCCATTTGCCCGGCGAGGGCTGACAGCAGGAAAAACGGCGCGATGAACAAGGCGGAAGAGAGCGCGCTGAACAGGATTTCGGCGGTCTCTGACTTGTACAATGTGTAAACGACAAAAAAGACCATCGCATTGCGATAGAGGTTGTCGTTGAACGCATTGAACAGCTGGGTGACGAACAGCGGCAAGAACCGGCGGCTGCGGATCAGATGGGTCGAGGTGGTCATACGGCCCTTGGAATAATTTCGTCTTGGCTTGGCTCTAGCGGGAGAAACAGTGCGGACAAGAGCACTTGCACCCTTTTGCACCGGGCGGTTGCAAGCTAGGCTGCCCTCGCAATGTGGACTTTGCCCAACCTTCTCACCTTGTCGCGGATCGCGGCCCTGCCATTACTGGCGTTCCTGCTGTGGTGGCCGAGCTGGCACTACGGCTACGGTATGGCCTTCGTGCTGTACGTGCTGATGGGCATTACCGACTATTTCGACGGGTATCTGGCCCGAACGAGTGGCGCAGTTTCCCGCCTTGGCGCGTTCCTTGATCCAATCGCGGACAAGATCATGGTAGCCGCTGTGATCCTGACCCTGACGGCACAGGGCATCCTGAAAGGTCCCTATGTGGGGGATATGCACGTGATCGCCGGCTTGATCATTCTGGTGCGAGAGATTGCGGTTTCTGGCCTGCGGGAGTTTTTGGGTGGTTTGCAAGTCTCGGTTCCCGTCAGCCGCCTGGCCAAGTGGAAGACAACGTTCCAGCTCGTTTGCCTGGGTGCGCTGATCCTGGGCGTTGCCCTGCCACAGTGGACGGTTGACGTGATGGGCCAGACTATCAACTTCCCGCACACGGTCGGACTGACCACGCTGTGGGCTGCCGCGGCCCTAACGGTGATTACCGGATGGGATTACCTGCGGGTCGGCCTAAAGCACATGGATTGAGCTAACCGGCGCGAAGTTCCTCGGCCAGCAGGCGGAATTCATCGCCGCGCGGACTGTTTTTGCGCCATACCAGCGCAATCTCGCGATTGGCAGATGCGCTAATCAAAGGACGGGCAACCACTTGGGTGCCGTTCAAAATTCCGGCATCCAGCGCCATTTCGGGTAGCATGGTGAGGCCCAGGCCATTGTCGACCATCTGTACCAGCGTATGAAGCGAAGTGCCGATCATGGTCGCACTCGCGCGCAGTTCGGGCCGGTTGCAGGCCGCCAGGGCGTGCTCTTTCAGGCAATGCCCGTCTTCCAGCAGCAACAGCCGGGTTTCATCGATCAGATCGGCCGAGATTTCCGCCGGCGGATCGCGCGGATCATCCTTGGGGAAGGCGACATAGAGCGCATCCAGCTCGATGGTTTCCTTCTCAACCTCACCCGTTGGGTAGGGCAGGGCCAGCAGCACACAATCACTGCGACCGTGATGCAGGCTTTCCAGCGCGGCCTGGCTGGGCTCTTCCCGCAGGAACAGCTTCAACTGCGGCCGTTCCCGGCGCAGGCGCGGCAGCATTCGCGGCAGCAGGAACGGTGCGATCGTCGGGATCACGCTCATCCGCACTTCACCGCACAGGGGCTGGCCGGCGCTTTGCACCATGTCAGACAGTTCTTCAGCCTCGCGCAGCAGCCGGTGCGCTTTGGCGACCACCGCATTGCCCAGCGGGGTGAACCGCACCGCGCGCTTGGTCCGTTCAACCAGCACCACATCCAGCAGCGTTTCCAGATCGCGCAGCCCGGCCGAAAGTGTTGACTGCGAGACAAAGCAGGCGTCGGCGGCCCGGCCAAAGTGGCCATGTTCGTGCAGAGCTACCAGGTATTGCAGCTGCTTCAGGGTCGGAAGGTAGGTTGTCATTGCATCCTACTCCTCGGGGTCTGCCTTTTCTTCGCCATTGTCGCCGATCTTATCAATGTGCGCCATCTTCAGGCGTCCCTTGATCACGGCAAAAGCCAGCTTGCCTTCGACCAGTTCAAGCGCGTCGCGGCCAAACTGTTCATAGCGCCAGCCTTCCAGCAAAGGCAGCTCACGGACACCAGCTGCCAGCAGTTCCAGATCTTCACTGCGGGCCAGCAGACGCGAGGCAACGTCAATCTCGCGGCTACGAATTTTGAGCAGCAGCTTCAGTAGGTCGGCAACCAGCGCACCTTCCTTACCGAGCGGCGCACCGCGCGGAGTGCGCGGGGGCAGTTCATCATCGCTCATCGGTTGGGCGGCCTCGATTGTGGCCATCATCCGGCGGCCGATCTCATTATCTCTCCACCCGGCGGACAGGCCGCGAACTTTGGCCAGATCGGCCTGGGTCTTAGGCGGATGGCTGGCGATATCGGCCAAGGTCTCGTCTCGCGCAATTCGGCCGCGCGGGATGTTCTTGTCCTGCGCTTCGGCTTCACGCCAGGCGGCGAGGGCTTTGAGGCGGCCCAGCATGGCAGGGTTGCGACCAGCAGCCTTGATCCGATGCCAGGCAATCGAAGGATCGTTACGGTAGTTCGCCGGATCAGCGAGCTTCTCCATCTCGATATCAAGCCACGCGCCGCGGCCGGTCTTGATCAGGCGGGCCAGGATCTTGGGGAAAATCTTGGCGAGGTGGGTAACGTCACCGATCGCATATTCGATCTGCCGCTCCGTCAGCGGGCGGCGCGACCAATCAGTAAAGCGGGCACCCTTATCGATTTGCAGGCCCATCCAGCTTTCGACGAGGTTGGAATAACCAATCTGCTCGCTCTGGCTGATCGCCATCATCGCGATCTGGGTATCAAAGATCGGGTGCGGGGTCTTGCCGGTCAGGTTGTAAATAATTTCAACGTCTTGTCCGCCGGCATGGAAGATCTTGAGGACGTTTTCGTTATTGACCAGCAGTTCGAGCAGGGGGGACATATCCAGCCCCTTGGCCAGCGGATCGATTGCCGCTGCTTCCTCGGTATCTGCGATCTGAATCAGGCAGAGTTCGGGCCAATATGTGTTCTCGCGCATGAATTCGGTGTCAACGCACACGAAATCTGCCTTGCCGAGACGGTCGCACAGTGCAGCAAGTTCTGCGCTGTCAGTGATCAGGGGGTGTATTTTCATACTTCTTTTCTGTAGTCGGGCCCGTGCGAGCCCACGGCTTGACAAAAGCGCGGCCATCGCCTGTTAGCCGCGCCTTCGCCCCTGCATCATTGCAGGCCGATTGGAAAGAGTTTCGATGCATCTTTATCGTTCGCACACCTGTGGCGCGCTTCGCGCCAGCGATGTAGGCCAGACCATCCGCCTGTCAGGCTGGGTGCACCGTAAGCGTGACCATGGTGGCGTGCTGTTTGTCGATCTGCGCGATCACTACGGCATGACCCAGATCGTGGCAGATGTTGACAGCCCCGCGCTGGCGATCCTTGAAGGTCTCCGCGTGGAATCGGTCGTGACGATTGAGGGTGAGGTCAAGGCCCGCAGCGCCGGAACGGTCAACACCGGCCTGCCGACTGGTGAGATTGAGGTCTATGCCCGCTCTGCCACGGTGCTGAGCCGCGCCGAGGAACTGCCGCTGCCGGTGGCTGGTGAGCAGGAATATCCGGAAGACGTCCGCCTGCGCTATCGCTTCCTCGATCTGCGCCGCGAAACGCTGCACAACAATATCATGACGCGCACCGCGGTGATCCGCGAAACCCGCCGCAAGATGGAGGATATCGGCTTTACCGAGTTCTCGACTCCGATCCTGACGGCCAGCAGCCCCGAAGGCGCGCGCGACTTCCTGGTGCCAAGCCGCATCCACACCGGCAAGTTCTTCGCGCTGCCGCAGGCGCCGCAGCAGTACAAGCAGCTGCTGATGGTCGCCGGGTTCGATCGCTATTTCCAGATCGCCCCCTGCTTCCGCGATGAAGACCCGCGCGCCGATCGTCTGCCGGGCGAGTTCTACCAGC
>CAZNFV010000023.1:0-19467 GCA_964572445.1 uncultured Novosphingobium sp.
GGCGATGTTCGCCGACATGGCCCGCGCGCCCCGCTTCCGTTCGGGTGCCGAGGTGCCCTGGTCGATCCTTTTGCCCGCCTTTGTCACCAGCGAGCTGAAAACCGCCTTCCAGATCGGCTTCATGCTGTTCCTGCCCTTCCTGGTAATCGACCTGGTCGTCTCCTCCGTATTGATGAGCCTGGGCATGATGATGATGAGTCCAACGATTGTCAGCCTGCCGTTCAAGCTGCTGCTATTCGTGCTGGTCGATGGCTGGGCTCTGCTGATGGGCAGCCTGGCGGCGAGCTTCGGATAGCGCCGTGGATGATACTGCTGCCCTGTTGTCACTCGCTGACCGGATGCTGTGGGTGACCGCACTGGTCGCCGCGCCGGTGCTCCTCGCCAGTCTGGCCGTTGGCGTGGTGATCGGGATCGTCCAGGCCGCAACCTCGGTCAACGAACAGACGCTTACCTTCGTACCCAAGCTGGCGGTTACCGCGCTGGTGTTGGTGGTGTTCGGGGCTTCGATGTTGGGGTTGATCGGCGATTTCACGCAAGAGATCTTTGCCGCCATCGCGGGGGGACAGCGATGATCGGCATGACCTTCGGCTTTGGCGCGCTTGAGGCTGAGCTGTGGAAGCTGGTGTTTGTGATGACCCGGATCGGGGCCGCCCTGCTGGCAGCCCCCTTCTTTGGCGCGACAACCGTGCCGGTGCAGCTGCGCGTGGGGATCACCGCCGCGCTGGCCGTGCTGGTTTGCGCCTGGGTCCCGCTGCAGGTGCCGCCGGCGCTATTCTCGGTCCACGGGCTGCTGATGATCGGCGGGGAAGTGCTGGTCGGGCTGACGCTGGGCTTTGTCCTGCAACTGTGTTTTGCCGCTCCGGTGCTGGCAGCCGAACAGATCGGCGGCGCCATGGGGATGAGCCTGGCCACAGCGATCGATCCCGTCAGCGGCGCGCATTCGCCCGCCTTGGGGCAATACTTCTCTGTCCTGCTAACCCTGGTCTTTCTGGGTCTGGGTGGGCACCTGCAATTCATTGGCCTGGTGATTGAAAGCTACAGCGCCTTTCCCCCCGGCATGACCTGGCTGGGTCCAGAGCGGCTGGAAGCTGTCGCCGGGTTTGGCGGGGCCATGTTTACCGCCGCGCTGGCCATCGCCCTGCCGGTCACGCTCGTGCTGCTGCTGGTGCAGGTACTGACCGGGGTAATCAGCCGCTCAGCCCCGGCGCTTAACCTGTTTGCCCTGGGCCTGCCGCTGGGCGTGCTGGCCGGGCTGGCTGCGCTGATCCTGGCGGTGCCGCTGCTGATCGAACAGTTTGGCGACCTTTCTGCTCAGGGACTTGAACAAGCCGCGAGCCTGCTCGCAAGATGAGCGGCGAGAAGACCTTTGATCCCACCGCCAAACGCAAACAGGACGCCGCACAAAAGGGCGATGTCCTGCGCAGCCGCGAATTGGCAACCGCGATCGCAGTGCTGGTTGGCGCGGCCTGGCTGAAGTTTGCGGGCCCCTGGTTGTTTGATGCCCTGCAAGGCACCTTGCGGGCCGGGTTCATCTGGGACCGCGACAGCCTCAACGATTTCGCCCCGGGCAAAGCATTGCTGACTGCACTGCTGGCGGTCTTGCCGCCGGTCTTGACCCTGGCCGGGCTGGTGCTGTTCCTGACCATGGCGAGCGCACTGGCCGGTGGCGATGGCCGCTGGATTGGGGCCAATGCCTTGCCCAAGGCCAGCCGGCTCGATCCGATGGCCGGATTCAAGCGGATGTTCGGCCTGACGGGCTGGATCGAGGCGGGCAAAGGCCTGGTCAAGCTGGCGCTACTCGGCTCCATTGCCTGGCAATGGGGGCAGGACTGGCTCGACCGGCTGTTCGCAATGGGCCGGGGTGCAGCGATCGGGCCGCAGCTGATGCTGGCCTGGCAAGCGATCACCGGACTGCTTTTTGCCCTTTCAGCCGGGCTGGTCCTGATCGCGCTGATCGATTGGCCCGTGCAGTGGCTGCGCCGCAACCAGAGGCTGAAGATGAGTTTCGAGGAAATGCGCGACGAGCACAAGGAAGCCGAAGGTTCGCCCGAAAACAAGCAGGCGATCCGTAACCGGCAACGCCAGCTGGCGATGGGCGGCGTCGCCAAGGCCATGCAGGAGGCGCAGTTCGTCCTGACCAACCCAAGCCATTTCTCGGTTGCCATGGCCTATGATCCGGCCAAGGCCTCCGTCCCAATCGTGCTGGCCAAAGGACGTGGGGAAAAGGCGCTGGCCATCCGCGCCCTGGCCGCCGAGCTCCAGCTGCCGACGCTGGAGTATCCGGCCCTGGCGCGCTCGGTCTACTTCACCACGCGCGAAAACCAGGTGATCCGCGAAGAGCTTTACGCCGCCGTCGCCGGGGTCCTTGCTTTCGTCTTCTCGCTGAAGCGCGGGGAGCAGCCGCACCGTCCGGCGATCGAGGTGCCGGTAATGCTCCGGTTCGATGCCGAAGGGCGGCTCGATCCCGCCGCGCACACTTAAAAAACCGGCGCGGTGCCCGTCCTGTAGGGCATGGTTACCACCAGCGCTTCCAGTTCGATTGTTACGGCCCTTGGCGGAGGCAGCGGCATCGATATGGCCGCGCTGGCCACCACGCTGGCCGATGCGCAGTTCGCCAGCCGCCTGTCCCGCGTGGACAGCCGGAGCGAACTGCTCGATCGGCAGATTTCCATCGCCGCTGCGCTCAAGAACCAGGTCAGCCAGCTGGCGGGCTCAATCGGCGAACGGGTCCGGACCGGGGATCTATCCAGCCAGCCCACTATTGCTAACGGCGCCGTCGCCGCCGTCAGCCGCGGCGTGGCCACCGGCAGTGGCAGCTACAGTCTGGAGGTTAGCGCCCTCGCCTCTGCCCAGACCTTGGTCAGCCCGGCCCTGCCCAGCGCCAGCACGGCAATCGGCGCCGGCACGCTGACCCTGCGCTTCGGGTCCTTCACCAGCGGCACCTTTGCCGCCGATGCCGCGCACAGCCCGGCCACGATCACGCTTGCGGCCGGTGCCACGCTCAGCGATGCGGCGGCGGCGATCAATGCGGCCAATGCAGGGGTCACCGCCTATGTCGCCACGGGAGCCAATGGCGCGCAGCTGGTGCTGAAAGGCAGTGAAGGCGCCGCCAACGGCTTTATGCTGGAAGCAGGCGAAGATCCGGCGAACCCGGGCCTAGCCAGCCTTGCCTGGGATGGTACCGCGGATCCGGCGCGGCTGATCGCGGCATCCAGCGATGCGGTGTTCAAGCTTGACGGCGTGGCCATGACCCGCACCTCGAACCTCGCCGAGAACATCGTCCCCGGCCTTTCACTGCGGCTGACTGGAACCAACAGCGGCGCGCCAACCCCGATCCGCTTCAGCGATCCGGCCGCAGCGGTCAGCGGCTTTATGCAGGACCTGACCGGAGCCTTGAACGAGCTGGCGGCGACGCTGAAAGAGGCAATCGATCCCCTGTCCGGCGATCTGGCGCGCGATAGCGGCGCCCGGTCGCTGCGGACGGCCTTTGCCCAGCTCGCCAGCACCACGATCATGCCAACGGCCGCGCCGGGCCAGCCGCGCACGCTGGGCGAACTTGGCCTGGCCACCAATCGCGACGGCACCTTTCGGCTTGATCCGGATCGATTGACCGCCGCGCTGAAAGCGGCTCCGGCCGGGGCGAACGCGATGTTCACTAACGGCATTCACGGTGTATTCGCGACGTTCGACAAACTGGCCCGCGCAACCAGCGCCGGCAGCAACCCGGGTTCGCTCGGTGGCTCGCTCAACCGCTATACCGCCAAGAAGAGCGACCTGGGCGATGAACGCGCCAATCTGGCCAAAGCGCAGGAAACCCTGCGCGCACAGCTGGCATCGCGCTTCGCCAAGACCGATAGCCGCGTCGGCTCCTCGCGCTCCACGCTGTCGTTCCTTCAGGGTCAGATCGACGCCTGGAATGCCGGACGTAACTGATGCTGGCCCTGCGCAATCCCCATGATGCCTATCGCCGCGTTGAATTCGACGCCCGCGTCGCCAGCGCCCGGCCCGACCAGCTGGTGGCGCTCTGCTACCAGGAGCTCGCCATGGCGCTGGGGTCTGCTGTCCGCGCGCATGAACTGGGCGACAATCAGCGGCGCAGCCGCGGCCTGACCCGCGCTCTGGCGGCCATCACTGCCCTGCAACTGGGGATTGCCGGGAATGTGGCAGGGGCCGGGGCACTCCGGCAGTTCTATGGCGCGCTGCGTCATACTGTCCTTGAATCGGTCCCCAATTTCGATGCCAAATGCCTGTCCGCCGCCAAGACAGACGTTGAAGATGTGGCTGCAGCGCTGGCCGATGCGCGCAATCGATCCATTTTGGACTGATCGCCGTGCCCCGATTTCCGCGACCCAGAACACGAAATCACGGGATTCCAACAGTCTGGCACCTCGATTTTCGGGGCAATCCTGCGCGCCGGGCGGCGCTGTATGGGGCAATACCCCTAGGCACTTACACTAGGGGGCACACCGATGGATAAACGCCGCACTATCGCCGTGATCGACGCCAATTCTCGCCGACGCGCAGCCATGACCCATACCTTTTCGACCAGCGCCATTCATGTCGAACCGTTTGAGACGATCGACGAGCTGGGCCTGGCCTGGCCACGCGCCGAAGCGATCATGGTGGAGGACACCGACGATTGCGTGAGCGACCTGGTCGCACTGATGGCCGAGAACGGGCATTGGTTGCCGATCATCGCCTTTGCCGAAAACCCGACGACTGAGCAGATCGTTCGGGCGATCCTGGCTGGCGCGGTCGATTATCTGACCTGGCCCAGTGATGCGGCCGAGGTGATCGGTGCCCTGATTGGAGCGGAATCGACTGGAGCCGCGCTTGGCAGCCTGAAGCTGCGCGAAGCCCGCGCCCGAAGCCGGGTACAGCGCCTGACCCGGCGCGAGCGTGAGGTTCTGGCCGGTGTCGCCGTTGGTATGTCCAACCGCCTGATCGGAGAGCAGCTGGAAATCAGCCCACGCACGGTCGAAATTCACCGTGCCAATATGCTGACGAAGATGGGGGCGCAGCACACCTCCGAAGCCATCCGGATTGCGATCGAAGCATCACTCGTGGCCTGAGCGCTGCTCAGGCCAGGCGCCCTTAGCGAGACAGGACGTCCCCCAGACTAAGCCCCGGACGCGGCAACCGCTCCGGGGTTCTTTTCGTGCGGTGGCTGGCCAAAGAAAAGGGGCCCCGGACCGAAGTCCGGAGCCCCTGGTGTCCCTCCCAGGACTAGTTGGTATCGCGCTTAGAACTTGACGCCGGCGGTGAAGCCATAGCGACGCGGTTCAAGCGTGAAGATGTTGGTGTAGTTACCCGAAGACTGGTCGGTCACGTAGAGACCGGTGACAGCATCCTTGTCGAACAGGTTCTGCACCCAGACGCGGGCAAACCACTTCTTGTCCGGACCATCGAGCTGCATCTGCGCATTGACCTGCGTGTAGCTTGCAATCTCGTTGACCGTGCCGTTGAAGATGTTGCCGTACGACTTGCCGGTGTAGACGAAGTCTGCACGCGGGGTCAGTTTCATTTCGCCAACCGGGACTTCATACTGAGCCCCAGCCGAGAACTTGTAGTTCGGCGCGCCAGGCAGCTTGTTGCCCTTGATGTTCACCGGGATACCCGCTGCGTAGACCGTGACCCCGCCCAGCGTGGCTGGATTAAGCCCTGCTGCTGCGAATGCACCCGAAGCCGCTGCCGTAAGCACCGAGCAGATGCTGAAGGCACCCGTCGACTTAAGCCCACCGTTGGCTGGGAACGCCGTGGTTGGCTGCAGGCCGGCACCACCGGTTACCCCGGGGACAACGCCAGCGTTGATCAGCGAATTGACGCTGTTCACGAAGGTGTTGACGCCAGTAGCGCTGCCGCTGTTCGAACCGACGGCGCAGTTGGTTGCGTTGGTGATATCCTTGATGATCACCGCATCAGCCCGGCCTGCGCCAAAGTCACGCGGGTTGGACGTCAGCTTGTCGGTGGCAACTTCGGTGTGCAGGTAGCTGGCACCAATGTTGACCGCCAATTCGCGGGTCGGACGGAAGACCGCTTCAGCTTCAAGGCCGTAGATGTTCGCATCAACGTTGTCGTTCACCGAAGTACGGGCAACGATCCGCGACAGCTGCAGCTGCTTGTACTTGTAGTAGAAGCCTGTGAGGTTGAGCGTCAGATTGCCAAACTGGTTCTTCGACCCGACCTCAAATGCGCTAACCTTTTCTGGGCCGAAGCTTTCCGGCACGGAGAAGATTGGCGAAAGCGGCGGGTTGATCCCACCAGACTTATAGCCGCGCGAGAACGAGGCATAGACGAGATTGTCAGGCGTGATCTGGTAATCCAGCACCGCGCGGCCAGTCCATGCATCGAACTTGGCACTGCGGATGGCGAATTCCTGAGGACCGGGCTTGCCTGAGTCATAGTCCAGGTTGGAATAGCCAATTGCCTGGCTGAACGACGAGCTGCCGGTCGGCAGCAGCACCGAACCGCCCACCGCATCGGTGAACAGCGAGGTGCGTGCTTTGACGCTCTTCTCATCGTTGTTGTAGCGCAGACCCACGGTCAGCTTCAGCTTATCATTGAACTCGTAATAGGCTTCACCGAACAGGCCGTAGGTCTTGACCTGCAGATCGTCCGAGTGGTTGCGATAGAACGAGCTGCCCAGCGCGTAGGAAGTGGTCGCAGTGGCCGGCAGACCTGCGGCCAGGGCACCGATCGCACCAAGGACACCAGCGGCATAGTCAAGCCCGAAAGCGTTGACGTAGTAGCTGTTCTCCGTGAGATCGAGCTGGCCATAGATGCCGCCAACCAGGAAGTTCAGCGGGCCGTCCCAATCCGAAGACAGGATGGCTTCACCCGTCCAGCTGGTCTGGTCCTGAACCGAGCGGTCAAAGTCCAGCGGGCTCGTGGCGCAAGTGCTCTTGCCACCGAAGACGCCCGTCAGGGTCGGCTCGGACAGCGAAGTGCACAGCACGCCGGTTGGGCCGTTCGGGATCAGAGCCTTCGCGATTGGCCCCAGATAGGCTGCCACAAGCGGGCCGGTGCCGGCACCGAACAGCGGCAGCAAGCCCGAAGCGCCAGCCTGCAACGTGGCCAGGCCCGTCGCCATCTGCGAGCGATTCTGGATCGAGTTGTTGTAGTCCTGCTGCGAATCGACCTTAACCGACTGCCAGTTGCCGCTGACCTTCAGCTGCAGCCCGCTGCCGAGATCCTGCTGGATCGATCCCTGAACGTTCCACTCTTCAGAGAAGTAGGTCGGCTTGAAATCGGTGTTCACGACGCGCGGATCGGCCGGGTTGACGACGCCAGCATAGGCATCGGGACCGTAAAGGCTGCCAATCGAAAGATTAGGCGTCGATGGCGTCTGGCCGGCTGGAAGACCGCGAATCCGGAAGAATTCCTGCGAGGCGAAGATGGTACCAAGCGTCGAATTGGCGTTGGTCATCTCGTAATTGCGACCACCGTTGAGGCAGCCCATCACGCCCGTTGGGTCGCGCTGGCACATCTGCTTCTGGATGCGCATGCGGTTGTCTTTTTCGTGGAAGTACTGCGCCATCAGGTCGATCGTGGTCGACGAGCTAGGCTCAAACCGCAGCGAAGCGCGAGCGCCCCAAAGGTTACGGTCATCAATGTGCGAATCGTCGTACAGGTTCTTGGTATAACCGCCGCGATTCAGGTAATAACCAGCCAGGCGAACGCCGACCGTGTCACCGATGGGCACATTGAGCATGCCCTTCATCTTGACGCCGTTGAAGTTGCCGTATTCGGCTTCGGCATTGGCCGAGAGACCCGAAAGGTCAGGACGGGCGGTACGGAAGTTGATCACGCCCGAGGTGGCGTTACGGCCGAACAGGGTGCCCTGCGGACCGCGCAAGACTTCGATCTGTGCCAGATCGTAGAATTCACCTTCGAACAGACGCGTGCCGAACAGTGGCGCGTCGTTCAAGTGGATGGCGGTGGCGCTATCGCAAGCCACGCCGACGCAGAGATCGCCGATCCCGCGGATGGTGAAGCTGGAGCCGGTGAAGTTGCCCTTGGTGAAGGTCACGTTCGGCAGCGTCAGCTGCAAGTCCGACGTGTTCTTGATCTGCTGCTTGTCCAGTGCTTCGGCACTGAATGCCGAAACGGCGATAGGCACATCCTGCAGACGTTCATTCGAACGCTGCGCGGTCACGATGATGACGTTTTCATCATCGTTCGCATCGGTGCTCTGCGCATAGGCAGGAATTGCAATTGCGCTGGCGCATACGCCCAGCAGCAGGGTCAACTTACCCCTCATTAGCCCACTCTCCTTTTGTTGCCCGACCTTTTCCGGTCAGTTGCATTGGCGAATAGAACACCGTCGGACCGACTTGACAACCGGTTTTAATCGATTGGTTAGTTCACGGCGTTTCCGTAGCGGAAGTGTCACACCCCAGTTGGGCGTGCGGAGACCGGTTTGGGGCCTTTGCCGATTATAAATGGCAGATAACGCGTAGTCTTCGCAGCCAGATGATGCGCGACCGTTGGGAATCGAAGCCCGCCGAGCGGCAGCGGCAAGCCTAATTTTCCGACAGCAGATCGGCCAGTTCATCCATCCGCAACTGGCCCAGCGCGGTCTGATGGCAATCGGCCCGTAACAGGCTGGCCAGTTCGCGCTGGAACTGCGCGATCCGATCGAACCGCTGCAGTTCACCCATGAACCGGGTCACCATTTCGGGGTGGGCGCACAGCTCATGGCCAAGGGTCTCGATCTCGTGCGCCAGATCGTCCAGCACAGCAGCAACGCGGGTCAGGTGGATTGGGGCAAATGGTACGCTCATGCGGCCAGCGCCAGATGTTCGAGCCCGCCCAGCTGGTTGAGATCGAGCACCATCACCATCCGATCGCCCAGCGCGGCCAGTCCCTGCAGGAACCGGACAACGTCCTCCTCGCCCGATGCCGGGGGCTGCTGCAGGCTGTCTTTGGGCAAGGTCACAATGTCGCTCACGGAATCGACAATCAGCCCCATCGTCTTGCCGCCCAGCTGGACCACGATGATTGCGTGGCGCGGCGAAGCTTCGGTTGCGGCCCAGCCGAGCCGGGCCGCCAGATCAACGACTGGCAGGACCGTGCCGCGCAAGTTGACGACGCCGGCGACGAAGTCGGGAACTTGCGGCAACGGGGTGGCCGGGGTCCAGGCCCGAATTTCGCGCACGGCCATGATATCCAGCCCAAACAGTTGCCCGGCAACTTCGCAGGTGATCAGTTCAATTTTCATCTCAACAGCACTCCTTGCCACGTTCAGTGGGCAACACGGCGAACGGCCGCGACCAGCTTTTCCGCATCGAACGGCTTTACAATCCAACCGGTCGCACCAGCAGCGCGAGCGCGGGCTTTCTTGTCGTCGGAACTCTCGGTCGAGAGCACCAGGATCGGCCGGTCACGATGCCGTTCACACGTGCGCAGGGCCTCGATCAGGCCGAACCCATCGAGCCGGGGCATGTTGATATCGGTAATTATCACGTCGATGTCGTTGATAGCCAGCCAGTCCAACGCTTCCTGGCCGTCCTCGGCCTGAACAACGTTAAACCCATTGCTGGCGAGCGCATGCTTGAGCAGGGCTCGCATGCTGACGCTATCATCGACGGTCAGGATTCGCAGGTTGTAGGTCATCGCAAGTCCACCTTCATCAAAACAGTTCGACATCGCCCAGAACCGCAGACGCGCGGGGGGCAGGACTGGCCGCAGGGGCCATGGAATTGGCCACGGTCCGCAAGCGCACCTGACCCGAAGCAGGGCGGAGTTCGACCCGCCGTGCAGAATTGCCGCCCAGATCTTCGCGCACCAGGGCGATGCCTTCCCGCGCCAGAAAGCTGCGGGCGAATTCAGCGTTCATCGTGCCGATCCGGGCCATGCCGGCGTGCATGTTGGCACCGCCATAAAGGTGCGCCCGCAGCCGCGGTTTTGCGCCGCCGTTGGCCAGCATCTCGTTGATCAGCAGTTCCATCAGATAGACGCCATAGTGCTCGTCAAAGCCCGTTGCCGGGGCACCGGGCTGGGGTTCTGCCAGCAGGAAATGGTTCATCCCGCCCAGCTCGGCCTCGGGATCGTAGAGGCAGGTCGCGACGCAAGAGCCGAGCACGGTCGAAAACTCGACCCGCGGCCCGGCACTCACCCGGGCCTGGCCCTGCATCACCGTGATCCTGGTCAGCGGTTTGGCGAAAGGTTCAGCTCCCATCATCCGATCCTTTTGCGGTAGATCGTCGGGCCGACCGGTTCGAGCAGGTCCGCTGCCGCGCCGGTCACGCGCTCGCTGTGGCCGATGTACAGGAACCCGCCAGGCTGCAATTGCTGGGCAAAGCGCAAGACCAGTTGCTCCTTGGTTGGCAGGTCGAAATAGATCATCACATTGCGGCAGAAGATCACGTCAAACAGCTGCTGCATCGGCCAGCCGTTCAATAGGTTCAGTTCGCGGAAGCGGGCGATCGAGCGGGCCTCGGGCCCAACCGTGACCGCCTGTTCGTGTTCGCTCAGCCAGTTCTGGCGCAGGACCCGGGGCACGTCTTTGACCTCCGCCGCGGTATAAACCCCGGCTTCGGCCTTGCGCAGCACGTGGGCGGCAAGATCGCTGGCCAGCAGGCGCAGGTTGCGCTTGACCATCCGCTTGCCCTCGGCCCGGTCCTCGCCCAGCAGGGTGGCGATCAATGACCAGGTTTCCTCGCCGCTTGAACAGCCCGCTGACCAGATCCGCACCGGCTCCCCGCTTTCAAGCTTGTCGAGCAAGCGCGGGCGCGCCTCGGCGGCCAGGTGCTGAAAGTGGTGTGCCTCGCGATAGAAGAACGTGTGATTGGTCGTCAGCGCATCGATCACCCGCTTGGTCTCGGCTGCGTTGCCGCCAATCAGCTTCAGATACTCTGTAAAAGTGCCGCAACTGCTCTGCCGGACCAGCGGCGCGATCCGCGAATAGACCAGCGTCGCCTTGCCCTGCGGCAAGACAATGCCCGCCTGCTCGTGCAGCAGCCGCGAGATCGTCCGGAAATCGGCGTCCGAATAGACCCCGGGGCTGACGCCCGGAATCTGCGCGTCGGTAAAGGCTTCGGCCAGATTCATGCCGCCTCCCGCAGTCCGCTATGGCCAAGGCTTCCGGCAACAAGGCCATCGACATCGAGGATCAGTGCAACCTGACCGTCCCCCAGGATCGTCGCCCCGGCCACACCTTCGACCGGGCGGTAATTGGCTTCCAGGCTCTTGATCACGAACTGGCGCTGGTCACAGATCGTATCGACCAGCAGCGCGGCTTGCCCGGCGACCTGGGTATCGACCACGATCAGCACACCCTTGCGCGGATCAGTGCCAGCCCCCCGGCTGCCGGTGCGCTGCGCCACGGACAGTACCGGGATAAACTTGCCGCGAACGTTCAGCATTTGCCGCCCGGTTCCCAGCCCCTGCACATCGCCGTCACCGGGCCGCAGGCTTTCGACAACGTGGGTCAGCGGCACGACCAGCGTCTGATCCCCCACCGTCACGATCATCCCATCGGAAATCGCCAGAGTGAGCGGAAGGGCCAGCGTAAACGTGGTGCCCTTGCCCGGCACGCTTTCGATCGTGATCCGGCCGCCCAGGTCCTTAACGTTCTGCCGGACAACATCCATTCCCACCCCACGCCCGGAAACGCTGGTGATGGTGGCGGCGGTTGAAAAGCCGGGGGCGAAAATCAGCTGGTCGATGTCCTCGGCCGAAAGCTGGGCCTCGGGCGCGACAATTCCCTTCTCGACGGCTTTGGCCAGAACCCTGGCGCGATCGATCCCCTTGCCGTCATCGGTAATGTGGATGAGGATGCGGCCCGAGCGCTGCTCAGCGGCCAAGGTCAGCGTTCCTTCCGCCGGCTTGCCAGCCGCAAGGCGCTCTTCACCGCTCTCGATACCGTGGTCCACCGCATTGCGGATCAGGTGAGTCAACGGCTCACCCAGGCGCTCGATCACGGTCTTGTCGAGTTCCGTCGCCTCGCCAACCACTTCAAGCTTCACGTGCTTGCCGGTCGAGGCGGCCAGTTCGCGCAGGATGCGCGGAACCCGGCTGAACACTGAACCGATCGGCTGAGCCCGGATCGACATCGCGCTTTCCTGAATGTCGCGGGTCAGGCCTTCAAGCAGCAGCAGTTCTTCACTGGCGGTTCCATCACCGGACAGCCGCTGGGCCAGCATGGCCTGGGCAATCACCAGTTCACCCACCGCATCGATCAGGCGATCAAGCTTGCCCAGATCGATCCGGATGGTCTGTCCGGCCGGGGGTGCGGCAGGCCCGGTTGGCACCGCTGCCGGGGCCGCAATTGCTGGCTCGGCTCGCGCATCATCGGCCACCGCCGCGCTGGGCGCGGCAACTGGCGGCGCGGCAACGGCCGGAGCCGGGGCAATCCGTTCATCGATCTGGATTGGCGGGATCGCCGCTTCGGCCCCCAGCGCAATGCCCCAATCGTCCCGAACGAAATCGAACAGCTCGATCGCATCGCCTTCGCTGACATGCTCGGGCAGCACCAGGCTGAACCCAAGCCAGCCTTGGCCAGGATCGAGCCGGTCTGGTTCGGGCAGTTGCGACAGGTCGCAGGCAATGCAGCGCGCGCCCATTCCCGCCAGTTCGCGCAACAGGGCGAGCGGTTCGGCACCGTTGCGCATCGAACCGGCATAGGGCCGCAGGTGCAGGTGCAATTCGGCTGGCGGCGGCGCTGCGGCCGGGCCGGCAATGTCATCCAGCAGCGAATCCAGGTCGAGGTCAAAACCATCGAAACCGGCATCGGCTTCCGGCTCGACTGGCCGGGCGGGTGCTTCCGCTGGCGCGCAAGCTGGCTCAGGCGATGGTCCACCAGCACCCCCGTTTGCGGCCTGGGCCGCCGTCAGTTCGGCCAGCAAAGCGGCGTCATCGGGTGCAGCGCCGCCTTCCCGCGCGGCTGTGACATGGTCGCTCAGCGCATCGAGTGCGCGCAGCAGCAAACCGGTCAGCGGCTCGTCAAGCGGGACCGTTTCTTCGCGCACGTCCGACAGCAGCGTCTCATAGGCGTGGGTATAGGCTTGCAACGCCGTGAAGCCGAAGGCCCCGGCGCCACCCTTGATGGAATGGACGCCGCGGAACACCGCATTGACCGTATCGGCATCCTGGGTGCCATCGCGGCAGGCAGCAAGGCCAGCCTCGGCGGCGGCCAGCGATTCCTCGCACTCGACGAAGAAGATCGCGAGGATTTCGTCTGTGGTCACGCCGGTGCCCCTTCAAACAGGTGGGCCGAAAGCCCGGTAAGTTCCGCCGCGTTGCGCAGCATTGGCGATGGCACGATCCGCAGCGCCTCGTGGCTCTTGCGGGCGCTGGCCAGCGTTTGCAGCAGGGCCAGCGAAACCTGGCGCACCGCGCTGCCGTCGATCTCGCCCGCTCCCGCGCTCAGCGCCTCGACCAGATCGGGCAGCAAGGCTTCGGCAGCGGCGCGATCGCAGCGTTCAGGCAAAGTGAATGTGGTCATGGCTGATCCTGGCGAGGTGAAAATCAGAACTCGGCCCAGTCGGCGCTTGGCTCGACCGGCTTGAGTGCAAGGTTGCCGCTGGTCCGGAGCGTTGGCGTAGCAGCCACGCTGCGGCCAGCAGCGCGCGGCGCGGTCCGGGCCGATTGCCCGGCGATCTTGAACTGCGAAACCAGCCGCAGCAGGTTGGCCGTTTCATCCGCAAGGGCACGGGCGGCGGCGGTCGATTGCTCTACCATGGCCGCGTTTTGCTGGGTCATGCGGTCCATTTCCCCAACCGAAGAATTGACCTGGGTGAGGTTGCCGGCCTGCAGCGTCGCCCCATCGGCGACTGACTGCACCAACTGGCTGATTTCGCCCACACGGCTAACGATCTTTTCCAGCAAGGCCCCGGTTTCACCCACCAGCCCCACCCCGCCGGCCACCTGTTCGGAACTTGTGGTGATCAGGTTCTTGATATCGCGGGCCGCATCGGCTGAGCGTTGGGCGAGCGCGCGGACTTCATTGGCGACCACCGCAAAGCCCTTGCCCGCATCCCCGGCGCGGGCGGCTTCGACCCCGGCGTTCAGCGCCAGCAGGTTGGTCTGGAATGCAATCCCGTCAATCACACCAATGATCTGCGCAATCTGCTGCGAGCTGTGCTCGATCTGGGCCATCGCATCGATCGCTTTGCGGACCACCGCACCGCCTTCGCTCGCCTGGTTATGCGCCTCGGCGATGGTGGCGCGGATTTCATTGGTGCTGTGCGCGGATTCTCCGATGCTCTGGGTCGCCTGGTTCATCGCCGCAGCGGTCTCTTCAAGGCTGGCGGCCTGATGCTCGTTGCGCGATGCCAGATCGTCCGATGCGGCCCGAATTTCGGAAGAGGCCGTGGCGATTGACTTGATCCCGGTCGACACCCCGCCAATCGTCTCGTGCAGCCGTTCAAGCGCCGAATTGAAGTGGGTTTCCGCGCTCTGGAATTTGGCTGGCAGGCCAGCCATCCGGACGGTCAGATCCCCTTCCGCAAGCTTCTCCAGCGCGCCGCCAACCTGGGTCAGCATGACTTCGCGCTCGGTGCTTTCGGCCGTGAAATAGGTCGATACCGCAATGTCCATGTCCAGCAGCGCGGTCCGTACCAGCAGCGAAAGCTGGCGGGCTTCGCGGCGCTTCCACGGTAGCAGTGCTTTCCAGCCCGATGCGACGATCCCATGGATCAGCCGATCAAGGATCAGGCCATAGCCACCGATGTACCACTTGGGCTCAAGCCCGATCCGGGCATGGACATTACCGATGGTCTGCGCGCGCCCAAGATAGGCCTGGCTAAAGCCGCCGCGAAACAGCGCCCGCCAGTGATCGGCCTGGGCGCCGGCGGCCTTGTTGATCTGGCTCGGCCCGGAAAAGAACCCGGACAGCGTCGGACTGGCCGATACCTTGCCATAGAACACCGCTAGTGCGCCCTTAAGGTGCGGCTCAACACTGTTGCCAAGCTGCGCCAGATCGGGGCCCGCCCCTTCAAGGCCATAGAAGCCCAGGCGTTGATTGAGGTCGTCAGTCATCTGTCTGGCTCCCTTCGGGCCGGGCGATCAAAACTCGCTCCAGTCGTCATCGCCAGGCGCTGCGGCGACCGCGAGGTTGCCCTGGACCATTGGCCGGCTCGCCATCCGCTTGCGCACGTTGCGCGCGGGAATGACGACCGGATCGGCCATGGACGCGCCGTGCGCGGACTTGCCATCGACATTGAACTGCGAAACCAGCTTGTTCAGCTCTTGCGCTTCGGCGGCCAGGCTGCGCGCGGCGGCGGTTGACTGTTCCACCATCGCGGCATTCTGCTGCGTCATCCGATCCATATCGCCCACGGCAGAATTGACCTGCTGGACCGTCGTCGCCTGACTGCGGGCACCTTCTGCAATGCCCTGGACCAGCTTGCTGATATCGCCCACCCGGGCAACGATTGTCTGCAGCAGCGTGCCGGCTTCACCAACCAGCGAAACACCACCTTCGACCTGCTTTGAGCTGGTGCCGATCAGTTCCTTGATGTCGTGCGCAGCGTCAGCAGAACGCTGGGCCAGTGCGCGGACCTCGTTGGCGACCACGGCAAAGCCCTTGCCGGCATCCCCGGCGCGGGCCGCTTCCACGCCGGCATTCAGTGCCAGCAAGTTGGTCTGGAAGGCGATCCCGTCAATCACGCCGATGATCTGGGCGATCTCTTGCGAGCTCTTCTCGATATGCGCCATGGCATCGATCGCCCGTTCAACCACCTGGCCACCTTCACTGGCCTCACGGTGCGCATCGTCGATCGAGCGGCGGACTTCGCCGGCATTGTCGGCAGTCGCGGCAATCGACTGGGTGACGGAGTTCATCGCCGCCGAAGTTTCCTCGATGCTGGCGGCTTGCTGTTCATTGCGGACCGCAAGATCATCAGAGGCGGCGCGGATTTCAGAGGCGCCGGTGCTGACGCTCCGCGCCGTCGCCACAACGCTTTCGATGATCGAGCTGAGATGCGCGAGCGAGGCGTTGAACGTCGCCCGCAGCGGCTCGTATTGCTCGGCAAGCGGGTTCTGCAAGCGGAAGGCAAGGTTGCCTTCGGCCAGCTGATCAAGCCCGCGATTAAGGGTGACAACCACTTCTTCCTGCTTGGCAGCGGAATCACGCTGCGCCTGCGAGGCCGCCCGGAACACCTCGATCGCCTTGGTCATCTCGCCAATTTCATCAACACGGTGATCATGGGTAATCCCGGCGTTAAGGTTGCCGCCGGCCATGGCTGTCATCGTCTGGGCGGTCTGGGCCAGCGGATCGATGGCAAGCCGGTTCAGCGTCCGCAGTCCCCACATGATTGCGGCCAGCAGGGCCATACCCATGGCCGCCAGCAGCGCAATCACGATCCAGCTGAAGGTCGTGCTGCTTTCATAAAGGCTCTTGTTATAGGCGTCGGTCAACACGACCAGTTTATCGACGTCGTCACGGTGCTTTTCGTACAGCGTCTCAAGCTTATCGTGCGCCACGTTGATCCGCGCCGGATCCAGGGACCGACCGGCCGGGATCATCTCATCATTGACCTGCTTCCAGAACTGTTCTGCGTCCGTGGAGATTTGGTTTTCAACAAACGTCTTGAGCTCAGGATCCAGGTCCGAATTTTTCCAGTATTCCAGCCGCTTGTCGTGTTCGGCCTGTAGCTTGTGCAAGACCTCTGCGTGTTCTGCGCCCTCTTCCGGGTCTGACGCCATCCAGGTCGCCTGCAGCATCGGTTCCACCAGGTACAAGGCAGGTGGCAGGATATCGGCCACGAAGTTGTTGGTGAGAACGTTCTGATAGTCGAGCGAGCCACCCAGACGGATCCGGTTCAACCCGACCCCGGTGGCGATAACGGTTACCGCCAGTGCTCCGACGATTGCGATGCCCCCGATCCGGGTCTTCTGCTTGATGGACTTGCTCATGCGATCGATACCTCTGCTAGTGCGGCCGCCTGCCTGGTAAGCAAGTGCCGATAATGGTTACGTTTCCTGGACCCAGGTGGTTTGCCGGAGTCAGGCGTTGGAATTACAGTGACAGGTTGAGACGGAGCGTGGCGACGACCGCCTGACGCGCACCAATGCGGTCAGCCTTGCGGATCCATTGCAGGTCGGGCTGGATCTGCACGTGGGGCACCAGCTCATCCGCGTAGGTCAGCTCGATCCCGGTCTCGGTCGGTCCGGTTGGCAGCCCGGCATCGCCTTGGTTGGCGCGATAGCGGCTCGACAGGTAAGCCTGATTGAACCCGATCGAGAATTCACCGTTCGGCCGCGCTGGCAGCAGCCCGGGCCAAAGCAAGCCCACTTGCCATCCGCCAACGTAAGGCGTGGAGCGCCCATCCGACACACCCGCACGGGCAAACAGCGAAACCTCATCCGTCAGGCCGTGGTCGAACAGCAGATAGGCCCCATAGGCCGCCCGCTGCAGTGGATCCCCTGCCCCATCGGTCTCGCGAAGGTCTTCCTGGTTGCGGGTATAGGTCCAGCCACCCACGGCCACCTTGGTCTTGCCGGCGATCCCGACCTCCCCAATCAGCAACGCCCCCTCGGCCAGCAGTGGCCGCATTCCCGCACGGTCGCCCAGGACGCCGGCTTCGGCATTGACCACCGCCAGATTAAGGTAGCTGCTGTTGCCGCCTTCAAGATGCAGGCGGGCCGTCAGCGCGGTAGAGGGAAACAGTGATGGACCGTTGGGGCCGGTGGCCGAAAGCTCGGACCCGATGCCAAAGGCCGGTGCCAACAGCAGCGCCGAATGGTCCGTCGCATAGAATTCGGCATTCAGGTCTGAAAAACCCAGCCGCAGCGAACTGTTCTGACTGCCCAGCTGCTGTTCGACATAGAGTTCAAACAGCTTGGCGCGGTTCTCCGGAACCTCGATATTGTTCACGCCCTGGATCGTCAGCGCCCGGTCATTGGGGCGCGTGCCAAAGCTGGCCAACCCATGGGCATGCAGGCTCGCCCCGTGCCAGCCGGTGGCCGCATCCAGATCAAGATCGGCGATTACCCGCACGATCCCGGTCAGATTGCTGCCGGGATCATCACCCGTCGCGGTCGACGAAAGGTCAACCGTCGCCATGGCCGCAAGATCCAGCGGCGATGCCGGCTCGCCCGCCAATGCCGGTGCAGCCCAGCTGCTTGCCAGGGCCACGGTGCTCACCAGCTGCAATGCCAAATTACTAAAGCGCATTTTGCCCACCCAAATTGCCACGCCCCGCCCCGGGACGCACATCTAAGGCGATGACATTGCAGCCGAATCTATAAGCTCACCGATAAGTCCGGTTTACGGAGAATCCCCCAGGCGGCGGTATTCCAAAATTTGCGGACTTGGGCGGTATCGGGCCAATCGGAGGCACGCTGCGCGGCGCCTCGCTGTGATATGGAGCTATTCACGCATGAGCGAAGCACGAGTGCTGGTTGTCGACGATTCCGCCGCGATGCGCGCGCTGTTTGCCGACATCCTCGAACAGACCAAGGGCGTAACCGTGGTGGGGATGGCAGTGAATGCCGACGATGCCCGATCCCAGCTTGATGCGGTACGGCCGAACGTCATCACCCTTGATGTCGAAATGCCGGGCAAGAGCGGGATCGAATTCCTGGAAGAGATCATGGCGGAACGGCCGATGCCGGTGGTCATGCTGTCCAGCCACACCCAGAGCGGCACCGAAACCTCGCTCCGCGCGCTGGAGCTGGGCGCGGTCGAATGCTTCCCAAAGCCGCTGAAGGTATCGCCAGAGCAGTTCACCAAGATGGCCGGCAAGCTGGGCAAAATTGTCCTGGCTGCGGCAAACTCCAAAGTTCGTGATCGTCCCCGCGCCGCCAGCACGGCACCGGTCAACACCAAGCCGTTCACCTGGAACGGCAGTATCGTCGCGCTAAGCGCTTCGATGGGTGGGATCGATGCCCTGACCCAGCTCTTCGCGCACTATCCCAAGGATTGCCCACCAACGATCGCCGTTCTTCAGGCTGAGCCAGCGCTGGTTGAAAGCTTCATCCGCAAGATGAACGCCGATCTGCCCTGCGCGGTTAAGGGAGTGGAAGATGGGGCCGTACTGGAACCGGGCACCATTCACATCGCCTATGATCCATCGCGCCACGTGGTGCTTGAGCCGGGCAGCCCACCCAGGTTGCGACTGCTCGATCGCGAATCGGTGGAAGGCGCGCGCCCCTCTGCCACGCTGCTGTTCGGCACGATCGCCCGGGCCCAGCTGCCCGCGGTCGGCGTGGTCCTGACCGGGCTCGGCAAGGACGGCGCCCGCGGACTGAAACTGCTGCGCGATGCCGGCAGCCCGACCTTCGCGCAGTCTCCGGACAGTGCAATGGTCAGCGAAGCCCCCGCCGAAGCCATGGCCCAGGGCGCTGCCGAACAGGCGCTCGACATCACGCCGCTGTCCGAAGCGATCCTCGACAAGTGCAACAAGGGATAACGGAAATCACCGCCGGGCCGCCTTGGCGGTAGCATGATTTTTCCGACGATCAGTAAATGGTGCCCAGAAGAGGACTCGAACCTCCACGCCCTTGCGAGCGCCAGCACCT
>CAZNFV010000024.1:0-18883 GCA_964572445.1 uncultured Novosphingobium sp.
ACCGGCGCTCTTCAGGAAAGCGGGCCAGTAAACAGTATGGAAACGGACAATGTCCTTGCCGATTAGATGCAGATCAGCCGGCCAGAACCGGGCGAAATCGCCATCCCGGTCGGGGAAGCCAATGCCGGTGAGGTAGGTCGTCAGCGCATCGACCCAGACATACATAACATGCCCAGGGCTGCCCGGCACCGGCACGCCCCAGTCAAAGCTGGTGCGAGAAACCGACAGATCACGCAGTTCGTTGCCCTTCAGGAAGGCCAGCACTTCGTTGCGGCGGCTCTCAGGCTCAAGGAAACCGGGCGTTTCGTTGAGTTCAATCAGGAAATCGCGGTATTTTGACAGGCGGAAGAACCAGCTCTCCTCTACCGTCCATTCAACCGGCGTCCCTTGCGGAGAGAGGCGCTGCCCCCCTTCCCCGTCCTTCAGCTCGCTCTCATCGTAGTAAGCTTCGTCACGGACTGAATACCAACCCTCATAACGGTCGAGATAGAGATCGCCCGCCGCTGCCATCGCTTCCCAGACGGCGACTGAGGCTGCCTTGTGCTGCTCTTCCGTGGTCCGCCGAAACGCATCATAGCTGATACCAAGATCATCGCACATCGAGCGGAAATGATTGGACATTTCCGTGGCGAATTCGAGCGTGTCGCGGCTCAGTTTGCGGGCGGTCTGGTCCATCTTCAGGCCGTGCTCGTCAGTTCCGGTAACCAGGCGGACATCACGGCCCATAGCGCGCTGGAACCGCGCGATGGCATCGGCGGCAATCGCTTCATAGGCATGGCCGATGTGTGGACGACCATTGGGATAGGCAATCGCGGTGGTGATATAAAATGGATCGGCCATGGCCGGTTGCAGTCTTTCTGGCTGAGTTAAGCCGCTTCTCTCGGCATCGCAGCCAAGGCCAGCAACCCGCCAATTTCCAGGGCAGCAAGGCCGGGGTCGAAGTTATAAGTTGGCAATTGCCCGGACAGCCGCACCAGCTCGGCATGAGCAGTGATGATCCGGGCCTGCTGGCTGCGCGAAGCGCCGGCCAGATCAGCGGCGACGACGGCGCGCGCCAGCTCGGCCACCGCCTGCATCCGGTCACGGTCAGGCCGGGCACCAATCTCGGTCGCCAGAATGCCGCGCAGGGCAAAATCATCGTCCCCGCGCGCCAGGATCGCCTGCATGGCCTTCAAGACCGCGCCCAGGTTCTGATCGAGAAACTCCAGCGCTACCCCGGGCGAGCCTTGGGCAGCGGCAACCGCCGCTTCGCGTGCCGCAGGATCAGCTTCCGGAGCGGCTTCCCGTAGCACCGATTCGACTGCATCGTGTGGCAATGGTGCAAACCGCAGCGTCCGGCAGCGTGAGCGAATGGTTGGCAACAGACGGCCAGGTCGATGCGCCACCAGCAGGAAATAGGTCCCGGCTGGCGGCTCTTCCAGGCTCTTAAGCAGGGCGTTGACGGCACCCTTCTCAAGGTCATCCGCCGGATCGATGATCACCGCCCGCCGCTTGCCCATGGTCGGCCGGGTGGTCAGGCGGTGCTGAATGGTCCTAATCTCGTCGATTGGGATCGACCGCTTGCGCCGGATATCGTCCTGCCCGTCAGCGCGCTTCTTTTCCTCTTCCTTGTTCTCGGGCGGATGTTCCGGAATCAGGATATCAGGATGACGATCGGCAGGGATCTGGGCGACGCCCGGTTCAGCCACCAGTTCGGCGGCGGCGGCGCGTGCAAATAGCCCTTTACCAAGTCCGCGTGGCCCGGCCAGGATCCAGGCGTGATGCATCCGATCTGATGCCAGCGCAGCGCGCCATTCCGCCCAGGCAGCATCATGACCGCGCAGTGTCATGGCAGCAGCGGCTCAAGCGCAGTCAACACGGCCTGATGCACCGCTTCGGGGTCACCATCGCCGCCAATTCGCGCAAAGCGGCTCGGTTCTGCGTCCGCAAAGCGCCGAAAGGCTGCACCAACAGCGGCATGGTAAGCTGCATCGCGTCCGCCAATCCGGTCGGCCTGATCGCCATCGCGCACTGCTAAGCGGCGGGCGACAATTTCGGGCGAAACCTCAATCAACAGCGTCAGATCGGGCAACAACCCGCCACTGCCGATCCGGTGCAGATCGAGCACTTCGGCATCGGACAGCCCGCCGCCGCCGCCCTGATAGGCCCGGCTTGAATCAACGAAGCGGTCACAGATAACCCATTCGCCCCGCTCGATTGCCGGCACAATCAGGCGTTCGACATGGTCAGAGCGCGCCGCAGCGAACAGCAATGCCTCCGCGCGGGGGTGCCACCCCTCACCTTCGGTTCCCAGCAGCAAGCCGCGGATCGCCTCGGCCCCCGTGGTACCGCCCGGCTCTCGCGTGGTTACACAGGCCTGCCCACGCGCGCGCAATGCGTCGGCCAATAACCGCGCCTGGGTGCTTTTACCCGCGCCCTCGCCGCCTTCCAGGGCAATGAACATTCCACGCTTCATGGCCACAGCCCTAGCAGGCCATTTACCATCCTGTCGAACGGTCCAGCCCGCATTACCCGCTGTCTTGTGACGAGCGGAATATCATGGGCTGGCAGTCCAGCGACTGTCACCTCCAGTACCGCCGCGACTTGCCCAACTTCAAGCGGCGCCTTCAGCGGACCGCGGTAAACCAGCCGGGTGGTCACGCGTGCACCAGATCCGCTTGGCACGGCCACGCGCCAGTTCCTGAGCGGGACAATCTCCACTGTTCGCGCAGCACCATTCTGGACCTGGGCGCGGCCAATCACCTGACCCGCCGCCACAAGCGGGCGACTTTCCCAGGCGCCAAAGCCCCACGCGGCCAGGTCTCGTGCGGCGCTAGACCGCACAGCCTCGGTCGGCGCGCCGCCAATCAGCAGGACGATGCGACGACCATCGCGCTCCACTGCTCCCAGAAAATTGTATCCGGCTTCGCGCGTATGCCCGGTCTTAATCCCGTCAGCACCAGCAACCCGCCCGGTGAAGGGATTGTGGCTAACCAGCGATGCGCCGCGCCAAGGCATCTGGTGATGACCAAAGTAGCGGCGGTACAGCGCCGGATGCTCTTCAATCAACGCCCGCGCCAGCCGGATCATGTCGCGCGCCGTAACCAGGGTTTTGCCCCCATCCGGCCAGCCGCTAGGGCTGGCAAAGGTGCTCCCGCTCATTCCCAGCGACCTCGCCCGGGCGTTCATCAGCCGGATCCATTCGGCCCGGCTACCTGCGGCATGGCGGGCCAGAACCTCACTCGCGTCATTGGCAGAGGCCGTGACTATGCCGTCGAGCAATTGCTCCACCTGCACCCGCTCTCCGCCGCGCAGAGACAGGGTGGTGCCCTTCCCGGCCCATTGCCGGGCAAGGTCAGGATCGACAGTTACGCTGCTCGCCGGATCTAGCTGTCCAGCATTGATCAGATCGAAGGCGATCAGGGCGCTCATCGCCTTGGTCATCGAGGCTGGCCGAAAGCGCCGGTCGGCATTGCGGGCGAACAGGGTCTGCCCGGCAGAGAGATCGACCAAAAGGGCCACCGGCGCATCTACCGGCTTAACTGGTGCAGACGCAGTCGCGGCCAACGTACCGGCGGCGCGCGCAGGCAGGGCCTGCGTCGCCAAAACCATCGCAATCAGTGCAAGCCAACTCCGCAATTCGCCCCCGGGTGGCTGGCGCTCCTGATCGGCAGATCAGTCGGCGCGCTGAATCCTGGCATCAGTATAACCTGCTGCTCGGACCTTATCCAGCGCCGCCTCAGCCGCTGCCTGAGAAGCAAGCCCGGTTATCCGGACCCGCTGAAGGCCCCCACCTGCGACGACTTGCCCACCGAGTGACGCTGCGACAACCTTCGCGCGTTCCGGGTTCGAGTATGCCCCCGCCTGGACAAACCATCCACCACGCACCGGGCCCTGCGCAGCTTGGACCTGTTTCGGCGGCGCTTGCAGTGGTGCGACAGCTGGCCGCGGTGCTGGTGGTACCGGCTCTCGCCCGGCGCCGCCTCCGGCCGGGAGCCGGTCAGGACTGAGCATCGGACCGGTGCGAGAGACCTGCGCACCTGCGCCTTGCTGTTCAAGCCGCCGCATCAATACGGTCCTTAGCGAGGGCGGAGTGTCCATTCGCGCCGGAGCCGGACGACCGGCGCGCAGTGCGCTGCGCTCTGGCTCAGGCGGATTGACCCGCCGCACCCGGACCGGCGCGTTGGCCTGCCCAAGAATGCCGAGCTGTTCTGCAGCGCCCGGCGACAATTGCGTCAAGAGCCCACCGGTCATCGGCCCCCGCCGCTCCAGCCTGACCAGGATTGTCCGCCCGCTGTCGAGCGCTGTAATCTCGACATAGCTGGGCAGCGGCAACGTCCGGTGGCTGGCGGTCACCGTATTGCCACCGTCGGTAGTGGTGGCAGCCAACCCGACCACGTCGTAATTAAGCGTGTCAGCCGGGGTATAGGTAACCCCGTCCACCGCGAACGGCTTACCCAGAACCATGGGATAGTCGGCCTGTGGGCCATTGCCGCGGATTGGTTCGGTGCGATCGCGCGCCTGCGCTGTGGAGGTGAAGGCCAGAAGCATGGCCAATGCCGCAAGCGGCAGGTTTCGGTTATCGGGCAATCTCATCTGCAAGCAACCCCACGGAAAGTGCGTAGTAGTTCGAGCAATTGTAATGCAGGATAACCCGATAATTACCGGTTAAGAGAAAAGCCCCGCCCGCCGGCCCGTCAGGTTCGAACAGGGTGGCCATCGTTTCAGGCGCAATCGGCGCCAGCGGAGTCACTCCCAAGTTTTGCCATTCCGCCACTGTCTTCCAAACCGAATGGCGGGCATGAACCCGAGGACACACCGGCGATTGCAGCTTTGTGCCAAGCACCGCCCGGTCCAGCGCCGAAGAGACCGAGGCCTTCACGCCCCACGGTTCGCCCGTGCGCCAGCCCGCATCGCGAAAATAGTTGGCAATAGAGGCAAAAGTATCAGCGCGATCATTCCAGATGTCGGCATCGCCATCGCCATCACCATCGCGCGCCACCCGCAGATAGACCGACGGCAGGAATTGCGGGTTGCCAAAAGCACCAGCCCAGCTGCCCACCATTCGCCCGCGGGGCACACCGCGATCGACCATCTTCATCAAGGCAATCAGCTCACCTTCGAACAGGTCCCGCCGACGCCCTTCATAAGCAAGGCTGGCGAGCGAACGGGCAAGGTCAAAATCGCCTTTGATCCGGCCGTAAAACGTCTCTTTGCCCCAAATCGCGACGATCAGCTTGCCAGGGACACCATATTGCGCCTCCATCTGGCTAACCAGAACGGCATTATCAGCCAGGGCGCTGCGCCCGCCATTGATCCGCGCGGCGCCAATATGGCGATCATAGTAGCCCCAGAACGACGGTGGTGCTCCGGGGTTGGACCCGGGCTGAGCGCGGTCAAGCGACACCACCCGCACATTATAAGTCAGGCCGCCAAGCACGCTATCAATCGCCGGTTGCCGAATCCCCTGCCCCCGCGCCTTGGCAGCGACCAGTTGGAGGTAAGATTGGAAGCCATCGACCGGTTGCGAGGCCGCCGGTGTGGATCGAATCACCGTCGCTGGGCCGCCCTGCTCGCTCTGCGCAGCCTGCGGCATCGACGAGGCTGCCGCCGCTGCACAAAGCGGAAAAACAATCCAGAATCGGCGCAAGAAGGTCATCCCCGCCACCTTGCCACAGCCATGTTGATTTGGAAAATCCATCGGGCGTGACATTCCCGCACTTTGGCGCTAGCGGGCGTCACACGGACAGGTGGCCGAGTGGTTTAAGGCAACGGTCTTGAAAACCGTCGTGGGTGAAAGCTCACCGTGGGTTCGAATCCCACCCTGTCCGCCATTGCTTCATCACAGTTGTACGCTGCGGTCGGTTGAAGGCCCAGCCGCCTCTTGACCTTCGGTCAGATTTCGATATTTCCATAAAGATGGAAATGAGTCCCAATGTTGCCGTACGCGCTCTTAGCGCACTGGCGCAAGAGCATCGCCTGGAAGTCTATCGCTTGCTGGTACAAGCTGGTCCGGATGGCCTGGCTGCTGGGGCGCTGGCAGGAGCTCTCGACATCCCGGCTTCTTCGATGAGCTTTCATCTGGCCCAACTCGCCAACGCCGGTCTCGTCTCGCAGCGCCGGCAGAGCAGATCGATTATCTATTCAGCCGACTACGATGCCATGAACCGTCTGATGGGTTTCCTGACCGAAAACTGCTGTGGCGGCGAAAATTGCGGTGCAGCCGAGATCTGCGTGCCCAAGAGCAATCCCACAACCCAGGTTGCGTGAGGGGCGATGGCAGTCGCGACGGTCCCTCCGCAAATGTTTGCCCATCAGGTTTAGCGAGTAGTCCAGACCATGCGTGATCAACCGTTTAATGTACTTGTGCTGTGCACTGGCAATTCCGCTCGCTCCATCCTTGGGGAAGCGGTGATCAATGTGCTCGGGGGCCAGCGCATCGTTGCCTACAGCGCCGGCAGTAAGCCGAAAGGTCAACCACATCCCGGTGCGCTCCGCCTGCTTGCTCGCCGCGGAATCGAAAGCACGCAGTTCCGATCCAAGAGCTGGAATGAATTTACCACGGCAGATGCGCCCAAGATCGACCTGGCGATCACCGTGTGCGGAAATGCCGCTGGGGAAGCGTGCCCGGTATTCATGGGCGCGCCACTTAAGGCGCATTGGGGCCTGCCCGATCCCGCTGATGTCACTGGCCTTGATGCAGACGTTGATGCAGCCTTTGAACAGACCTGGAACTGGCTGGAGCTGAGGGTCAGGGCAATGCTCGAACTACCATTTGAAACGATGGAGCGCACCGCCTTGACTGCGGCGCTGATGGCGATTGGGCAGATTGAAGGTGCAGCATGAAGCAGAAGTTGCTGTCTGAAGGACTTGGTTCCTTCATGCTATTCGCCACGGTTGTCGGTTCGGGCATCATGGCTGAGAGGCTGTCTGGCGGGAACGTAGCCATCGCCCTGTTGGCCAATACCCTGGCGACCGCGGCCATGCTTTTCGTGCTAATTACAATGCTTGAACCGATTTCCGGTGCGCAGTTCAATCCGGCGGTCACGCTGGTGTTTCGCATCCGTGGCGAACTCACCACGTCTGAAGCTGTCGGCTTCATCCTGGCCCAGCTGGCCGGAGGGATTGCCGGAGTCTGGGCAGCGCATCTGATGTTTGACCTGCCAGTGCTCCAGATTTCGGAAAAAGTCCGCACCGGTCCCGGCCAATGGGCCGCCGAGGCAATTGCAACCTTCGGCTTAGTCTTGACCATCCTCGCCACTTTGCGGGCACGGCGCGAATGGATACCGGCCAGCGTGGCACTTTATATCGCGGCAGCCTATTGGTTCACCGCATCGACCAGCTTCGCAAATCCAGCGATCACTATCGCGCGCAGCCTAAGCAACAGTTTTGCGGGCATTGCCCCTGCCGATGTCCCCGGCTTCGTCATCGCCCAGCTGGCCGGTGCGCTGGCTGCCAACTGGTTCGCGGCCCACCTGTTGGTGCAACCGGTTCGCGATCAGGCCGGTACCAATTCATAGGTTGCTAGCAGCCCGGCCTCGGCGCGGGCGTCTGTAATTGCAGTCAGGAACTGGTCAGTGGCGCTTTCCCAGCTGAAGCGCTGGCCGAACACCGCAGCGGCGGATCGATCCAGCGTCAGTGCCCTGGAGACCGCGTATTCAAGGTCCGGGTCACACACCCCTACCGTTGCCGGCATTTCTTTACCTGTGCCACGACCATTGGGGCCAAGTATATCGAACGGGCCCTGTACCGGATATGCTGCCACCGGCACACCGGATGAAAGTGCCTCGATCACCACCAGGCCAAATGTATCCGTAAGACTTGGGAACACGAAGCAATCCGCCGTGCGATAAGCTGCAGCCAGTTCCTCGCCCGCCATTGCACCAACAAAATGCGCCTCGGGATACAGTACCCTCAGCCGTTCAAGATCCGGCCCATCACCAACAATCACTTTCGACCCAGGCAGGTTCGCATTCAGGAAGGCCTCAAGGTTTTTCTCGGGCGCAACACGACCGACATTGAGCAGGATTGGCCTAGGCAAGCTGGCGATCGCGGCGTGGAGCTCGCCTGTTGGCCGGAACAGCCAGTGATCTACGCCCCGCCCCCAAGGCCGCACATTATCAATGCCCCGCTCTCGCAATTCTTGCGCGAGACTCGCTGTTGCCGCCAAGACGGCACGGCTGGAGCGGTGAAAACGGCGCATCACCGGCCAGAACACATCTTCGCTCAGGCCAGTCCGAACGGCAGCGTATTTGGGGAACTGGGTATGGAAAGCTGACGTGAACGGCACCTTGTGCGATTTGCACCAGCCACGGGCGCTCCACCCGATTGGGCCTTCAGTGGCAATGTGCACGATGTCTGGCTTGAACCGGCCAAGCATCCGGCGCGTCGTAAAGCGCGGCGCCATTGCCAGGCGGATCGAAGCATAGCCAGGCAAAGGCAGGGTCGCAAAGTTCTGCGGCGTAATCAGCTCAACTTCATAGCCTCGGCGGTCCAGCTCGGTCACGGTGGCCGCAAGCGTACGGACCACACCGTTGACCTGAGGAAACCAGGCATCAGTCGCGATGGCGATCCTCATGCTGCGCACTCCTCGATCAGCTGCCCCTCGGCGTCAGCCGGTGCAGTGTTCTCTTCTCCCCAGTGGACGATCCGCATTGCACCGTCAGCTTCTTCAACCAGGGCGGTGCAGCTTTCCACCCAATCCCCATCGTTGTAATAGGTGATGTCGCCAATCTGGCGGATTTCGGCGCAGTGGATATGGCCGCACACGATCCCATCCATGTTACGCTCGGCCGCTTCGTGCGCCAGGGCTTCTTCAAAGCTGCTGACATAGGCGACTGCGTTCTTCACCTTCCGCTTGAGGTGCGCCGCCAGCGACCAATAAGGTAACCGCAGCCGCTTGCGAAAGGCATTGATAACGACATTGGCCCGCAGCAGGATGCGGTAAGCCAGATCGCCCAGGAACGCGAGCCAGCGCGCATAGAGCACGACCGTGTCGAAGCTGTCGCCGTGAGTGACCAAGAGGCGGCGACCGTCAGCGGTGCGGTGAACTGCCTCTAGCGCGATCTCAATCCCGCCCAGGCTCATACCAGCATAGTCACGGAACATCTCGTCATGATTGCCGGCCACCAGCACCACACGGGTTCCGCGGTGCGCCATTTTCAGCACCCGGCGAACAACCTCATTGTGGGCATCTGGCCAATACCAGCCGCTGCGCAGGCGCCAGCCATCGACAATATCGCCAACGAGATAAAGCGTCTCACATTCGATCGAACGCAGGAAATCCACCAGCATGGTCGCGTTACACCCGCGGGTGCCCAGGTGCACGTCCGAAACCCATACGGTGCGGTAGCGGCGCTTGGGGCGGAAACCCTTCGGGTCGGGTCCAAGCAACCAGGCTGGGACCGGTCTGCCACCGCCCCCCATGCTCCCGTCGATTACGGTTTCAAGCTGATCTTGCAGTCGGTCGCGTACGAGCATGGCCCATCTCCATCCCAAGCTTGGCCAGACCTTGCCGCGCGCAGGTTGCGCTGGCGTGACGGGATGAAGGCATTTTGGTTACAGCGCGCTGCGTCTGATCACCGGCTTCAGGGAGAGGTGCTCCGCCAACAGCCTGAGGTCCTTTTCGACGGTTTCGGTGGCGAGAGGGAGGATGGCTGGGGCAAGGGCAAGCACCAGTTGCCCATCGATCACGGCCAATTCAGCAGCAGAGAACAACTGCGGCGCAAGACCGGTAAGTTTGCGGCAGAGCCGAATGCTCAGCCCCCAGGCCATCGCCTGATGAATCTCCTCAGGCGTTGACAGCAATTCAATGTCGACTGGAACCTCGCGGTTAACATTGGCCAGGAGGCAAGCCGCCACCATTGCTCGCCCTGCCCCGCAAATCCCGATCCAGCGCTTATGCAGCGCCCAATCCACCACGGTTACACTGCGCAGGTTTGGTTCAACCCGCTGTGCCGCAATCGCCAAGACTGTGGCAGATAGCCGAAGGCTTTCCTGCTGGTAATCGCTGGTTCCAACCACCCCGGCCGTCCAACCAGCAATCATGGCTGCAACAGTGGGGGATGCCCCTAGCGGCTCGGCGAAAGCGCGGACCCCGGCAGCAAAAGGATCGGCCCGACGCTGGCCGATCGGGAGTTCGTTGTAGATCAGGCCCTCGCGCAGCCCCCAGCCCGAAAAGACAACCTTGGCGGGTTTGGCACTAGTAATCAGCGCAGCAAGCAAAGCGGCGGCGTCCGGCAGGACTGCAAGCCGATTGGGTGAAACACCAGGCACCCCGGCCAGCACAGCATTGCGCTGCAGTTTACGGCAAAGCGTCAGTAACGCTTGAGGTTCCATCTCCAAGCCATGCGGATCATCAATTGGCGAGCCGATCACATGCTGATGGTAGCGGGCGAGCGCGCGCAGCGATCCACCGACGAGATACAGTGTTTCGTCTGGGCCGCAGTGGCTCCCAGTCGCTTGGACTAAGTTTTCAACCTCGCGTTTGAACTTCGCGGCACCGCCGCTTCGGAGTGCAGGCAGACGCAGCGTCCCAAGCGGCAAGCTGCTGCCATGTTCGTACTCCGTCCCTGAGATATGCACCAATTCAAGGCTGCCACCCCCCAAGTCAGCAACAACGCCCTTGGCAAACGGGAATGCCCCGGCGACGCCGGCGGCGCTGGTCAGCGCCTCTTCTTCGCCCGATAACAGTCTTGGACTAAGTCCGAGGGCTGAAACCTTGGCAAGAAACTCGGCGCCATTTTCAGCATCGCGGGTCGCCGCCGTCGCAACCGTCTGGACCCGTCCTATCCCCAAAGCCCGAAGCAAGGCAGCATACCGACCGAGAGCGGCAAGCGCCGAGTTGATTGCCTTTTCCGACAATCTCCCGTTTTCTGCCACGCCCTTGCCCAACCGCGATGAGACTTTCTCATTCATCAGTTCGATCGGCGCCCGGGCCGGACCTCCATAAATGACCAGTCGCACTGTGTTCGAACCAATGTCGATCACGGCTTGCTGGTCGGTACCCTTCCGGACCGTGGTGGTTTCGCGCAATCCCATTAATGCCCCCTCAGGCAGCGCCCCGCCGCAGCGCGAGCTTCGGTACCTTATGCCCATTGGTCAATGCCGCCCCGCGCCCCGACAGCGATGGGTTGGTCATGAAATAATTATGCAGATTGAACGGTTCGGCCACCTTGCCGACACGGCGATATCCACCCGTTCGGTCCAGGATCCAGCTCTGCTCCGTGTCGATCAAGTTGGCGACCATGACCTGGTCCAGCACCTGCCGATGCACTGTTCGATTGCGGATCGGGACAAGCACTTCAACCCGGCGATCAAGATTGCGGGTCATCCCGTCGGCGGATGAAATATACACCTTGGCTCTGGCACTTGGCAGCGGTTTGCCGCACGCGAATGCCCAGATCCGGCTGTGTTCAAGGAAACGGCCGATGATGGATTTCACCATGATATTCTCAGACAGGCCCGGCACCCCCGGGCGCAGGCAGCATATTCCGCGCACCACCAGGCTGACGTGGACACCGGCTTGGCTGGCGGCATAGAGACGGTCGATCAGCCGCGGATCGGTAAGCGAATTAAGCTTGGCCCAGATTGCAGCAGGTTTGCCGAGCCGGGCGTTCGCGGCCTCGGCGTCAATGCAATCATAAAGCATTTCACGCATGCCGATTGGTGAGAGCGTCAACAGCTCGGTTCGCTGGGGCTCAACATAACCCGTCACGAAATTAAACAACTTGCCCGCATCGCGTCCCGCCCTCGGATCGGCGGTAAAGAAGCTTAGATCCGTATAAGTTCGAGCTGTCACCGGATGATAATTGCCAGTGCCAAAGTGGCAATATGTCCGGTGAACCTTACCTTCGCGGCGTACCACCATCGATACTTTCGCGTGGGTCTTCCAGTCCACGAAACCGTAGATTACCTGAATCCCGGCCCGTTCAAGCTGGCTGGCCCAATGGAGGTTCTGCTCCTCGTCAAAGCGGGCCTTCAGTTCCACTACCGCCGTCACGGCCTTGCCCGCCTCCGCTGCGGCAATCAACGCAGCGATAACCGCCGATTGCTTGCCGGCCCGATAGAGGGTCTGCTTGATTGCAACGACATCGGGATCAGCTGCGGCTTGCCGCAGGAAATCTACCACTACCTCGAAACTTTCGTAGGGGTGGTGGATGATGATGTCCTTTTCGCGGATCGCCGCGAAGCATTCCCCATCATGCTCCCTGATCCGCTCAGGATAGCGGGGGCTATAGGGCGCAAACTTCAGGTCTGGGCGGTCCTCGTCCACCAAGGCTGACAGACCGCCGATACCAACCAGACCAGCGGTCTTCAGTACCATGGCATGGTTAAGCCGCAACTGCTTGCGCAGCAATTGCTCAACCGCAGGATCTATATCGTCCTGCAACTGGAGCAAGATCACTCTTCCCCGGCGGCGGCGCTGGATGGCAGTGCGGAAATAACGGACTAGGTCTTCGGCGTCATCCTCGACCTCAAGGTCGCTGTCGCGCAAGATCCGGAAAACTCCGTGACCCAGCAAGCGGAACCCCGGGAAGAGCAGCGCGGCGTTACGGCACAGCAGGTCTTCGATGCTGATGTAAGTCGCTGGTATTCCCGGCAACCGGATAAAGCGTGGCAAGGCCTGCGGGATCAGCACCATTTCCATCACCGGCGCGCCATCGCTGGACCGGACCAGCGGGAATAGAATGCCCATTCCCTGGTTTGCCACGAACGGGAAGGGATGCGCCGGGTCGATCGCTTGCGGGGTAATCACTGGCACAACGTGTTCGATAAAGTAGTCGCGCAGCCACCGGGCCTGGGTCGGTTCAAGCCGCTTGCCTTCGGCCAACATGATACCTTCGACTGCCAGCAATCCGCGTAATTCTCGCCAGACATCTTGCTGCGCGGTTTCCAGTTCGATCACGGCATCGCGCACCGCAGCCAGCTGCTGCGCCGGGGTCATGCCATCGATCGAGACTTCTTCGATCTGGCGCCGGACCTGTCCCGCCAGGCCCGCGACGCGGACCATCAGAAACTCGTCAAGATTGCTGCCCGAAATTGACAGAAAACGGAGCCGTTCGAGCAATGGGTAATCAGGATTGCAACCCTCAGCAAGAACCCGCAGATTGAAAGACAACCAGCTGAGCTCACGATTAAAATAGCGGTCAGGCGCAGCCAACGCCGCGACATTTTCCAGCAAACCTGCCACCCCCGCCATCTGCCTTCCCGGTTCCTTTGATGTCTTCATCGCGACGATGGGACAGCGATGTTACGCCTTGGTGACGATAAAGGCTTCAAATGCGGACGAGTTCCAACCCGTCCCCATTGCGGACGATCCGCCAGTCGCTCAAAAGGCGGGGTGAGTAACGCCGGCTGCGTATATTGTTCATCCCAACGAAGCTGGCCTGCCCCTCACCTCGGGTCAGCACCACGCGGACGTAACCTTGGTGGAGATTATCGGTCCAGATGACTTCGGGATTGTGCTCAGCGACAGCGGCATCAATATTGCTGGCGGTTGCCGGATCAAATCCGCTTTCGACAAAATCTCCGGGCGAGGTGATACCTGCGGTGCCCAGCTCAAGCCCCATTGGTTGCCCCGCCGCATTGGCCAAACGGTTGGCCCAGAAGCTATGACTATCCCCAGTAAGGAAGACCAGGTCGTTAACACCGGCATCGCGTGCCTGGCTGTAAAGTCGCTCACGCGCCCACTCATAGCCATCCCAGGTGTCGGGGTAGAACGGCAAATTCCACTTGCCCTTCCAGGCCATGTCGATTGCCGCTGCTAACGGTTTTTTCTGCGTTTCGGGATCGGGAATTACGCCCATCCGGACAAGATCGGGCACGCGCGTGCGGGCTATGGGCATGGGATTGCCGATCAGGCGCCACGGTTGTTCCAGCTGCTTGGACTGCTTCCACGCAGCGGTCAGGTCTGCTTCAAGCTCACGCGCCAACATCGTGCGGCCGACGGCATCGAAGGTATCGCGTTCCATCGCACGGGCATCGACATGGGAGGCAATCGTTTTGCGATAAGGTTCATAATCGATTTGCCGCGCCCGGGCGGTGTGGCGGGTCTCGAGCGTCGACAAGGTGGCGAGGTCACCGAATACCCAGGTCCGCCAGAATTGCATCCGCGTCCGGCCCGGGCCCGGTTCGCGCACCGGCATCCATTCGAAATAGGCTTGGATTGAAGCTGCCCGGCGGGTTTCCCAATCCCCCTCGGTATCCGGCTGATGGTTTTGCGCCCCTCCGCTCCACGGATTGTTGGCGCTTTCATGGTCATCCCAGCAGGCCAGTAATGGCTTGGCGGCCAACATGGCCTGCGACCCATCATCGGTCTTATACTGGGCATGGCGGGTTCGATAGTCGAACAACGAGACAATCTCGTTAGCCGGTTCGTGCACCCGGCCAATCTGGCGACTGATGTCCCCGCCCCAACCGTCGGAGCCATATTCATAGATGTAATCACCCGTGTGCAGAACGAAGTCGACCGCAGGATCGCGCGCGATTGCATCGTAGGCATTGAAATAGCCGAAAGCGAAGTTGGAGCACGAAGCCAGAGCAATGCCCAGGCGCTCAACCCGCCCAACCGGCAGTGTTCGCGTCTGCCCGATCGGTGATGTCACACCCGCTGCCCGGAAACGGTAGAAATAGCGACTGCCCGGCTCCAGCCCTTCGGCCAGCACTTTTACAGTAAAATCCCGGTCCGGCCCGGTCACAAAACGGCCCTGGCGCAGCATGCGAGCAAAACGTGGATCGCTTGCCAGTTCCCACTCCACCTCTAGCGGTGCGGGCACTGTCACCCGGGTCCAAAGGACGACACTGGTCGCATCTGGATCGCCGCTGGCCACACCGTGGCGGAAGACCGCAAGCGGTCTGGGGGCGGCTTCACCCAGCCCCGGGAACGTTGCAATTGCCGCCGTGGCCGAGAGCGCGGCGAGCGTGGTGCGACGGCTGACAACGACGGTCTTCGGCATGGTGCGCTCCTGCGGGTGTTCGGACAGCTTGCTTGTCCCACGAACTGCCGGGATCCAAAGTCAAAGTGGGCGGGACTCCGACAGCCCCGCCCACCGATTAAGACATCAGTTTCAGATCAGAAACCAGCCTTGAGCGTGACGAAGAACTGCTGCGGCGCGCCCACGAGTAGGGTCTGGCGATCCCCACTGTTACCTGTTCCGCCAGAATTGATCGTGCCGAGGTACTGTTTGTCCAACAGGTTCGTGGCATTGAGTTGAAGCTCGATGCCATCGGCCAGGCGGTAACCCAAGGTTGCATCGACCAAAACCCGCCCTGGAACCGACTGATCGTTGGTGTAGGTGAAGAAGCGCTTCGACATATAGTTCGCCCCAATCCGACCGAAGAGCGATCCGCGATCGTAGGTCAGTTCACCGCGCAGCAGATGCTTGGGCGAATCCACCACCGTCTTGTCCTTGATCGCAGCGAGTAGCGCGCCGGAAATATTGCGGACATCATCGCGGTAAGTGGCGTCAGTGTAGCTGTAAGAGGCGAACAGACCCAAGCCGCCGCCCAGCTTCAGATCGCCCACTGCTTCAAATCCAGCCGCGCGAACCGCGCCGACATTTTGCAATACCGACGGGCTGCCAACGATGCTCGGGCCGCTTGCGGCCGATAGCAACCGGTTCTGGAAGTTGACCAGGTACACCCCGACAACCCCGTTGAAGACCGGGCTGTTGTAGCGCGCACCAAGTTCATAGGTATCCGATGTTTCGGGCTTGAGAGTCCCGGCGATGGCGTTGAAACCGGCCTGGTTGGTCGAGAACGGACCAGTCGTGGTGGCCGAGGCATAGGACCGGGTAGCTTGCGTAAAGCCGGCAAACAGTTCGGCCTTGTCGCTCAGCGAGAAGTTCGCGCCGACATGCGGCTGGAACCAATCGGTCACGTCGATCTTGCCCTGCGGGAAACTGGCGGCAACTACGGCAGTAGCCTCGTTGCTGACCTTGAAGCCTTTCCAGCCAAGGTTGATCTTCAACTGGCCGAGGTCGATCCGATCTTCGACAAAGTACTGCACTGTGCTGGTATCGAAGTTGAACTCCCACTGCGTGAAGAACGGATTTTCAGGATACTCCCGGAACGAGCGGCCAGGGTTAGTCCGGCTTTCAAGCGCGTAAAACCGGCGCGCCTGATTGAACGAGTTGGCCTCAAACCAGCCGCCGACCGACAGCGCGTTAATCCCGCTGTCCCAATCGATCCGACCAAACAGTCCGCCACGATCGATCTTGTATTCAGTGGTGCGGATTGAGATCGGCGTGCCGTTAGGGCTGGGCACATAGGGAGTGCCCCACAGGCCCATACCCTTGTTGTGGTGATAATAACCCCTCAACGCGACTTTAACGTCGTCGCCAAGCGGGCTCTTGAGGCCGATTGCGGCCACGGTGTCCTGACGCAGGCCAGACGCATCGTAGTAGGCATCGTCAACCGAAGTGACATTGCCGGGATAGACAGTGCCGGCCGCAGCGTTGGAAACTGGCGCGCCCGTTTCACCGCGGTTGTTGCCAATATCGGCATAACGAATGGCCGTCGCATAGTCCGGGAAGCTATTGTCCCAGCCATAACCCAATCGGGCCAACATGCCGAGCGACATGTCCTGATAGTCCTGCTCGCGCCGGTCGGAGAAGCTGAACCAGCCGTCGAGTGTTGCTTCACCCACCGGCACCACGACCTTTGCGTTGACCATGTGCTGGTCCTGCTTGCCATTGCCCCGGTACTTGTCGGTCGAACCGTAACCGTATGAGACAAAACCGCGCACGCCATTGGCACTGCCGGCATTCAGCCGCACGAATCCGCGGATGGTATTGTCGCTGCCATATGTGCCATTGGCCTGAACCGCGAGGCGGTCGAGCGGGTCCATCGAGAAGGTCTCAACAGTCCCGCCAAGGTTGTTGGTTGACTGGGTGCCCAGCGCCCCTGAACCCTGGGTCACACGAACCGTGCCGATGTTCTCAGGGCTAACCACGCGGCTGATGTGCAGCCCGTTGTGGTTGCCATAGCTCATGTCGCCCAGCGGAATGCCGTCGAAGTTAAAGCCAAGCTGATTCTGGTTGAAGCTGCGGATGGTCACGCGGGTCGACCATTCGTAGTTGCCAAAGGCGTCAGCCGACTGGATGTTCACGCTCGGCAGCTTTTCGATCGCCTTGAGCGGGCTGGTTCCGGGAAGAAGCACTGCGATATCACGCGCGCTGACTTCCTGAACCTGCTTCGTCTCGCCCTGCCCAAAAACGACAATTTCGGTGCCATCGGCTGCTTCGCCGGCTTCAGCGGTGGCGGCCGCTTTCGCATCGGCTGCGGTTTCTTCGGCCCAAGCGACCTGCGGAAGCAAGGCAGTGGATGTAAGCAGAACGGCAATCAGATTACGCATGGTACCCCCAGTTAGGTTTGTTCCGGGGGTCAGCTAGGCTGGCAGTGTTACGCGATGATGCGATTCATTTGATGATTGGGTTACCGAAACCTGACATTGCGATGACAACGGTGATGATGTGTTTGAGCGCCGGCAGGCCAAACCATTGAAAATGGCTGCGGCAAATCAGTCACACATGAAATCAAAAAACCCCTTCGCAGAAGAAAGTCGATTCCGTACTGGCAGCGGCTCGCCTAGCGGCACCCTCGTCCCAACCTTTTCTCCCCTATTAAGGACTATATGATGCGCACCAAGCTGCTGCTCAGCCTTTCGGCGATCGCTATCGTTGCCACATCGGCACCGGCCTTCGCCCAGCAATCCACTGATTCTCGCCTCGATGAAATCATCGTAACCGCCCAGCGCCGTGAGGAAAACCTCCAGGACGTGCCGGTTTCGGTCGCCACGCTTGGCGGTGAAACTCTGGCTGCTGTGACCAGCGCTGGCGCAGATATCCGGGCGCTGTCGGGGCGCGTCCCCAGCCTCAACATCGAAAGCTCGTTCGGCCGTACCTTCCCGCGCTTCTATATCCGCGGCCTTGGCAACACCGATTTCGATCTCAATGCGTCGCAGCCGGTCAGCCTGGTCTATGACGATGTCGTCCTCGAAAACCCGATCCTCAAGGGCTTCCCCGTATTTGACGTCGCGCGTGTTGAAGTGCTGCGTGGCCCGCAAGGTACGCTATTCGGTCGCAACACGCCCGCAGGCATCGTGAAGTTTGAAAGCGCGCGTCCCGATTCAACGTCGAACTATCTGAAGGGCAGCTTTGGCCGGTTCAACTCGCTTGCGCTGGAAACCGGCGTCGGTGGTCAGTTGAGCGACAGCCTGTCAGCGCGCTTCTCGGGCCAGTATCAGCGCCGCAGCGACTGGGTCGACAATATTGCCGAACCCGGCAAGAACGACCTCGAAGGCTATAGCGACATCGCCCTGCGTGGTCAGGTACAGTTCGCGCCAACCGAAGAAATCAAGCTGCGCGTCGCGGGCCAGTATCGCGACTTCAAGGGCACCGCCCGCGTCTTCCGCGCCAACATGTTTGTACCCGGGAGCAACGAGCTGAGCGGCGTTGGTGGCGTCGGCAGCGATTTCGAACGCGACAAGGTCTGGACCGATGGTATCAATTTCCAGCGGCTGAAGCTTGCCAGCATTTCGAGCACGCTTGAATGGGACCTCGGCCCTGCGACGCTGACCTCGGTCACCGCATGGTGGATGGGCAAATATCGCAGCCGCGGCGACATTGATGGCGGCTTTGGCGCCGCCTTCCTGCCGCTTTCCGGCCCGGGTTTCATTCCCTTCCCCGCACAGTCGCGCGACGATGTGCCCGATCTTGACCAGCTGACACAGGAAGTCCGCCTGTCGTCGAACAATGACGAAGGCCTGAAGTGGCAGGCCGGTGTCTTCTACTTTGACGAAGACCTCGCCATCGCGTCGTACAATTACGACAATCCGCAGGATACTTTTGCCACTGTGACCGCGTTGCAGCAGCAGAATTCGAAAGCCTGGGGTGTGTTCGGA
>CAZNFV010000025.1:0-8947 GCA_964572445.1 uncultured Novosphingobium sp.
CCAGTCCGGCGACCAGCGCCGGGATATGCTGGCGAAATGCAAAGAAGCCCTTGGTTGCAAGCGGCCAGCACCGGGTATCCCAATCGCGCCGCACCCGCACCAGGTGGATCGATTCTGCCGCAAGCGCGCGCTCGGCATCATCCAGCAGCAGCGCTGTGGGCCCAAGCGGGGCATAGGCGGTGACCACTTCGGCAACACCTGCCTGTTTGGCCCATGCGGCAATTGCTTCGGGTGCTAGCGTCTCCCCGGCTAGCCCGAAGTGCTGCTCCGCACGCGCCAGACCGTCGATCAGGGCGCCAGCACCGAACTGCCCGGCGGGGCTGTTCGACTGCGGCATTGCCAGTGTAGCCAGCGCGGCAAACTCGGCCTGAACCCCCAGGGTTTCCGGTAAAAGGTCTTCCTCCGTCAGCAACAGCGCAACGCGGCCGGTTTTCGGCAAGGATGCGGGCGGGATCATGCCCGGCGCCGGATTGGCAGCCACGACCGGGATCGGTTCGGCCTGTTCATCCAGTTGCCCTGCAGGATCGAACCGCCCCAGCGTGTTCAGTTTAATATTTTCCGCTCGCGCCAGGTAATGCTTGCCCGGGGTCTGCAGGCCCGCGACCCAGCGCCAAGACAGGGTGTTGGACGCCGGGTCGGAATCCAGAAGATGTTTTGCCATAAAAGCTGCGCCCAGCTCCCACGGGAGGCGCAGGGTAAATATCCAGATCGAGGCGAACCACATCCGCGCGTGGTTGTGCAACCAGCCATTTTCGACCAACTGCGCCGCCCAGGCATCGAAGCAGGCAATTCCGGTCTGGCCAAGCCGTGCTGCGTCTAAGCCTTGGTTGCCGCCCCACTGAACGGACAGCTGGACCTGCATTGCAGAGTAATCAGCCAGCACGCTGGGGCGCAGTTCCAGCCACCCCTTCCAATAGGTCCGCCAGCACACTTCCTGGATGAACTTTTCCGCCTGGGCATAGCTGTGGTGGCGCAGGACGGCACCGATCACCTCTTCCTCGGTCAGGATGCGGCGGCGGATCCATGGCGAGAGTGCGGATACGGTGCTGATGCCATCTGGCCCCCGGTCAATATTGCGTGACTGCGCATAGTCGGTTCCGCCGTGGGGAACGAATGCGGCCAACTGGTCCAACGCCGCCGCGCGCGTTGGAATCCATTCGGTCACGCCGGGCAAGGCGCCGCTGCCTCTGCCATATTGCGCGCCAGTTGCTGGCCTGAAAGCCAGGCGCATTCGACGCGCGGCGCCAGCAACCAGTCGCCGCAGACCCCCAGCCCCAGCGCCGAGTTCCACAGCGCGCCCCGGCCCAGCGCAGCGCTCTGCGCATAACGCCAGCGGTGCGCATTGGCCGTCACCGGTTCAGGCAAATCGGCCGCCAGCGCCTTCGCCAGGTCGGCCAACAGGCGTGCGGCAATGTCAGAGGCTTCACATTCCAGGTTGGCCTCTGACCATTCCGGACTGCCCTGCACTACCCAAGCCTCTGGCCCGCTGCGCCCGGGCTTGGCGCTGTTGCGGGCGGCCCAGCCGATTGATCCGCAATCGCGCAGGATATCGCGCCCAGCGGGTAGCGGCTCGGCAAAGGTGTACATTGCCGTCCAGCACGGCAGCGACCGCGCGCCGATGGCGATGCCCGCCATATCGCTATCATGCCGCGCCAGGAACGGCCCTGCCTGTTCCGCCGGGACCGCCAGCACCAGGGCATCGAACGGCCCCAGCGCCCCGCCATCGGTCTGCACCATCCACCCGTCACCCTGCCGCACGATCTGTTCGGCCCGCACGTTCCAGCGCAGGTCCTGCACCGCGGCCTGGGCTTTGATCACGGCGTTCATCCCCGGGGTCCCCACCCAGGCGTCCGCACCCGCCGCCGGCCAGGGCGCGGCCGCGCCGGCTGCGGCCCAGTCTGCCACCTGCTGGCGAAAGCCGGGATCGCGCGCGGTGAAGTATTGCGCGCCGTGATCGAACGCTGTCTCGCCCAGCGGGGTTTCCATCCGCCGGGTCGACATCCGCCCGCCCGGCCCGCGCGCCTTGTCGATCAGCGTCACCGCATAGCCAATGCTGCCCAGCGCCGCCGCGCAAGACAGCCCCGCCATACCCGCGCCGATGATAATAACGCGCTGCGTGGCGCAATCAGGCTGGACGGGGATTGCAGACATAACGAATGAACTTTCGAACTTGCGGAAGCTCCAGTGCAATAGCGACCCGATCCTGTCCCGCAACATGACCAAAGGCCCAGCGCCCCTGCGTAGTCCACTCGTTGTGATAACCGGTGTAATGCATTTGCGCCCTCGCACCTGGCCGGTGTCTTACTCAGGCAACAACTTCTTCGATTGCGTCCCCTTCGCGCTCGAAAGTGATCGTTTAAGTTGGCGCCTGCCCCGTCATCCGGCTTTAACCTCTGGCGGCACACGGCGTAGTGCGCCTTTGGCAAGCGCCAGCAATGCCAGCGTGATCAGCAGGTGATAGGCGTGCCAGGCGGCTGCTTCGCTCAGCCAGGGTGCCCGGCGGATGGCGACCGTATCGATCAACAAGAGCAACAGGCCAGCCGGCCCCAGCCAGGATGCCCCGGACCGGATCGCGCGGGCGAGCCCGGCCGCCAGCGCAACCGCGAGCGCCAGCATCGAAATTGGCGCCACCAGCGCGTGAGCTAGGAAAAAGATGCCGGCAGCCAAGGTCAGGATGGCAAGCGCAGCTGCCTTTAACTGGCGGCTGCCGAGGTGCCGAAGGCCATCGACCGCCAGCGCGACCAGCGCAGCCAAGCCCAATGTCTGCGAACCGCTGGCGTGCAGTCCTGCCAGTTCCGCTTGCAGGCCAGCCGCAAACCGCACGACGCCGATGGCCGCAGCGGTTCCAAAACAGGCGATCGCAACGGCTGGCAGAACTTGCCGTCTTTGCCACAGCGCAGGCACCGCCCACAGCGCCACCAGCACGATTGCTGCATCGGAAAGGGCATAGTGCGCAGGCATCAGGCTTGCTCAAGCTTCGTGACGGATACCTTGGCCGGCAGCAGTCCCGCCACCCGCTTCAGATCTTCTGAGCTTTGGCGCGACCCGTCGTGGCTCCAGCCCGGCGGGGCGAATATGTAGCAGAATCGATGCCACAGGCTCAGCCCGCGTTGGCTCGCATCCTTGGCTATCCCGACATATTCGTGTGTCAGCACCGTCAATGGATTGTAAGTGTCGAGGTTCTTGACCAGTCCGTAATCGACCGGCTCCGTGCGATCCTCTTCGACAAAGGTTCCAAACATCCGATCCCAGATGATCAGCGTGCCCGCATAGTTCGTATCAAGATATTTTGCGTTGCGGCCGTGATGCACCCGGTGGTGGCTGGGGGTGTTGAAGATAAATTCAAACCAGCGAGGCAGGCGGTCGATAGTCTCAGTGTGCAGGAAGAATTGATAGGTCGCATTCAGCACGCCGCAGAAGATCACCAGCACCGGATCGAAGCCCACCAGGATCAACGGAATCTTCAGCATCATCGTGCCGGTAAAGTGCTTCATCCAGCTCTGCCGCAGCGCGATCGGCATGTTGTAATTGGTCGAACTGTGATGGACCACATGCATTGCCCAGCCCCAGCGGACCCGATGGCAAAGGCGGTGGTGTAAATAAAAGCGCAGGTCATCGAGGACGAAACAGAGCGCGAATGCCCACCAGGTGTTGGGAATGTGGGCGATTGCCAAAGGCGCGACACCGAACAGCGCGGCGTTGGTTATGAAGGCGAAGATCGCATTCACGGGATCGCTCGCCAGGCCCAGGAAGACCGAAAGCCCCGAATCCTTGAGCGGCACTGATCCCTTGCGGCGCAGCAGGCCAATGGCGATCAGTTCCAGGATCATCCCCGCGCCAAAGGCCGCCAGCGTGATCACCACCCAGTTCTGATCCATGAATTGATTGATAGTCATGCGCCCCGCCCCCAAAATCCAGGTCGATGCTTAGGTCGATCAGGACTGCAATTTTATTGAATAATGTAGCAGCATTATATAGTTTTTGGAACATGGAGCTAAACCTGACCCGCGTGCGAAGATTTCTCTCGATCTATCGCAATGAGAGCTTTTCGCGCGCGGCGGAGGAACTGGGCGTCACCCATTCAGCGCTGACCAAGTCGCTACAGCAGCTCGAGCAGGAATTGGGCACAGACCTTTTCGACCGCACCACGCGGGTTGTCAGCCCCACCGAAGCCGGCCATCGGCTTGCCTTGCGCGGAGAAGAATTGCTGGCCTTCGCCGGACAGGTAACCGAAGACGTTGCCTCTGGCACCCGCAACATTCGGCTGATTGCGGGACCTGCAGTGATCGAAGCTTCATTGCCAGCCGCGCTGGCCGCGTTCCACAAGGTCCACCCCGAGGTACGCATCTCCGCCGAGACAATGCCACCCGATCTTGCCTTTGCGCGGCTGCGGCGACGCGAGGTCGAACTGCTGCTCTATCATTCCAATCTGATCGGCACTTTGCCTGATCAGCAATCGTTCCGGATCGAACAGATCATCGACGAGCACTACGTCGCGGTCTTGCGGGCCGACCATCCGGCCCTGGATAGTGATCGTTCGCCCGAAGCCCTGCTCAATCATCGCTGGGCGATCCCCGGTTATGATCCGCTTTACCGTTCGGCCATTCCGGCGGCGATCGAGCAACGCTATCGCCGCGCCAGCTTTCCACATTACCGCATCCTCAGCCTCGGCGCTTGTCTGTCGCTGGCTGCGGAGGGAGACCTTATTACGCTCCTGCCCGAGCCATTCGTCCGTGCGCAACCAGCCGCGCGGGATCTCGTGACCCTGCCGATGCCCCTGGCTGATGGAGCGCGTTACACAATCAGCGCATTTGGCCTGGCCCATGTTCCGCAAGACCCGATCGTTGCTGAACTTATCCGTTTGATCGCGGCGCAGTGATGACCGGGAGCGAAAGCGGCAAGTTGCCAATCCTCTATAGTTTCCGCCGTTGTCCCTATGCGATGCGGGCCAGGATGGCGCTGGCGGTCAGCGGAACTGCCTGCGAACTCCGTGAGGTCAAGCTATCGCGCAAGCCGGCCGAACTGATCGCCGCTTCACCCAAGGCGTCCGTTCCGGTCTTGGTGGTGGCTGGTGACAAGGTGATCGATGAAAGCCTGGACATCATGCGCTGGGCACTGGCGGGCAACGATCCCGAAGGCTGGCTGCAGCGCGAAGATCGCGCCTTGATCGAAGCCAATGATGGCCCCTTCAAACATCACCTTGATCGCTACAAATACCCTGATCGCCATGCCGCAGACCCGATCCTGCATCGCACGGCCGGGCTGGAACTGCTTCACGCGCTGGAGGCACGGCTCACCGCCCAGCCCAACCTCTGCGGCGCAGAGTTCGGACTAACCGATGCCGCGCTGGTGCCATTTGTCCGGCAGTTCGCGGCGACGGATCGAGGCTGGTTCGCGGCGCAGCCGATCCCGGGTGTCCAGGCCTGGCTGGACCGGCACCTTGCGTCCGCGCTGTTCAGCACGATCATGCTTCGGCTTGAACCATGGCAGTCCGGCAATGCTCCGGTGATTTTCCCGGCCTAGTCCCGACCAAGTGCGCCCATCTACAGGCTGTTCGCGCAGCACGCTGGAACCCCACGCCGTGGTCACGGTGGGGCGCTGACGCACACGGTGGCGGCAAGGCGCCGCTATGGCGAAGGGATCAGCGTGATTTGGGTCTGACGGCCATCGATGAAGCGGACCTGCTTGCCATCGAAGAAGGCGTTTTCTTCGCTGCGGAAATCGACGCGCTGGCCGCCCCATTCCGGCACCGCGGCATAGGATGTGAGCTCGATTGACCAGGCCGTATTGGCATTGATCGGGCGATCCCCGCGTGGATCGGCCTGCTGATTGTCCCAGAAGCCGATCGACGGGCCCGCGCCGTGGCCATGCAAACCAATCGGGTGCGAATAGATCGACGGATCGAGCCCCGCCGCCACCGCTTCTGCCCGGGCCCCTGCCAGCGCCGCATTGCCGCTGCGCCCCACTACAAATTGCCGCCGGAGCATGTCCTGAACCCGGTTGCTGTTCGCCAGCCCTTGCCGCAGGCCCAAGGGCGCCTCGCGCTCGCCCGGCTTCAGCACATAGGCCAGATGCTGTGTATCAGTATTGAGCCGCAGATAGGTGATCCCGAAATCGGTCCAGAGCAGATCGCCAGGCCGGATTACTTCGGCGCCCTCAAGCATACCCGTTACGCCTTCGCGCTGGATCGCGACTGACGGGTGAAACCACGGTTCCAGGCCAAGCTGCAACAGCCGGTCGCGATACCACCACTGCACCTGCTCGGCCGTCGTTACGCCGGGGGTGATGACCGCGCGCGAAAACGCCGCGCCGATAACCGCGTGGGCGGTGCGCAGGATCGAGGGGTATAGCGCCACTTCCGCGGGGGTCCGCGTTTCGAGCCAACGCACGGCCAGCCCTTCGCCGCTGACGATCCGCTGGTGCAACGGCGCGGGCAGCGCGGCCAGGAACTTGTCGTGCTGGCTGACCGTCATCCCATCGGCGAACTGATAGAGATCGGACGTGTTGATCGCGATTTTGGCGGGATTGCGCGCGGCAATAAGCTCGGCCACGGCTTGCCACTGATCCGGTTGTTTCGCCGGGTCCCAGGCCGGGGCAAACAGCCCGCCCAGCCCATAGCGGCTGACCGTCAGCCGCTCGATCGGCTTGCCCTTGCCCGGATCGTGGAAGATCAGGATCGTCCGCCGCCGGGCGTGCATGTTTTCCGCATCGAGCATCGAAGCGACCACGGGTTCTTCAAAGTATTCACGGGCAACCAGCAGCCACAGATCAATCCCCTCTTCGCGCATGATCGCGGGGATGATCGTATCGAGCCGTTCGGCCAGGATGTGGTTTTCGCGCTCGGCCCGTTCGCGGGCGGACAGGAGTGGCGGAAGAGCAGGAGCTTGCGCTTCGGTCTCGCTCAGCCCGATCGGCGCGGCTGGAGCGGGGATTGCGATTAGCGCCGCAAGCAGTGTTAGCCCCGAAACCTTGTGTTTTGCCATTGTCCGCCCCCTACCCAACTTGGCCCGACACTGGCCGCCCACAGCGCAAGGATCAAGCGCCGCGCGAAATCACCGCGATCGCCAAGACTTCGATGGCATCATCCTTGCCGGCAAATTCCAGCACTTCGCCAACCGAAGCCCCCATTAGCGCTCGCGACAGCGGGGCGGAGGGAGAGAGTAGGCCCTTGGCCGGATCAGCCTCGTCATCACCAACGATGCTGACCGTGCGCGCTTTGCCGTTCAGGCGGAAGGTTACGCTGGTGCCGAACTCTACCTGCTCACCCGCTGGCACAGGCATCAGTTCCGCCGTGATCTGCCGGGTTTGCCAATAGCGCAGGTCGCGCTTCGCCGCTTTCAGCTGCGGATCATCCTCCGCCCCGCCAGCAAGAACCGCAAGCTGCGCTTCGATTGCCGCCAGCCGCTCCTCGATCAGCGCCAGCCCCCGTTCAGTGACGCGGTTGGGACCGGGCGGGATCGGAATCTCGAACTTCGGTTCAAGGTGCTCCTCATCCCCGTCGCGCCGAAAGGCCACACTCATGACGCTCTCCTAATCAGGCAGCGACCGTTTCAAGCGCTTCACTGGCTTCGATCCAGGCAGATTCGGCCCCCTTGATGCGCTCCTCAGTCTCCGCCCGGTGCTTCATCAGTTCGGTCATGGTCATCGCCGCGAGTGGCCCCGTCGCCGTCTTGGGATCGAACATGGCCTGATCAACCGCCTTCAGCTGGTTCGTCAGCCGTTCGAGCTCAGCTTCCGCGGTCTTCGCCCGCTTGCGCAGTTCCTGGCCCTTTTCGCGGGCCTCGGCAGCGGCCTTGCGCTGGTCTTTCTTGCTGCCCCGGCGCACGCCATTCTCGTTCGCGGCATCCTTGCGGGCGGGCCCGGAATCCTTGGCGAGGACAAAGGCGATGTAATCATCGATCGAGCCGTCAAACTCGCTGGCCGTGCCATCATTGACCAAGACCAGCCGGTCAGCGGTGGTTTCCAGCATATGGCGATCGTGGCTGACGATCACGACGGCGCCCGAATAGGCGTTCAGCGCCTGGATCAAGGCTTCGCGCGTATCAACGTCCAGGTGGTTGGTCGGCTCATCAAGGATCAGCAAATGCGGCGCTTCGCGGGTAATCAGCGCGAGCGCCAGCCGGGCGCGCTCTCCGCCCGAGAGCCGGCCGACTTCGGTGGTGGCCTTAGGGCCGGAGAACCCAAACCGGCCAAGCTGGGCCCGGACTGCGGCCGGCGTAGAGCCCTTCATCAGCGAGGTCATGTGTTGCAGCGGGGTTTCGGAACGGTCGAGTTCTTCCACCTGGTACTGGGTGAAATAGCCCACCCGCATCTTGCCGCTGGCGGTCATCTCCCCCTCCATCGGGGTCAGCTGCGCCGCCAGCAGGCGGGCCAGGGTGGTCTTGCCGTTGCCATTGCGGCCGAGCAGGGCAATCCGGTCATCCGGATCGAGCCGCAGATTGAGCCGCTGGAGTATGGGCGTGTCACTGTAACCCACCGAGGCCAGATCGAGCGTGATCAGCGGTGGGCGCAGTTCGTCGGGATCGGGGAAATCGAACTGGAGCGAAGGATCGTCGATCATCTCGGCAATCGGCTGCATCCGGGCCAGCGCCTTGGCGCGGGACTGGGCCTGCTTGGCGGTCGAGGCCCGGGCGGAATTGCGGGCCACATAGTCTTTCAGCCGTTCGCGCACGGCCTCCTGCTTTTCGCGCGCCGAGGCGAGCTGGGCCTGGCGCTCGGCCCGCTGACGTTCGAACGCGTCATAGCCGCCGGGATAAAGCGTCAGCTTGCCGTTCGACAGGTGGAGGATGTGATCGACCACGTTGTTCAGGAAATCACGCTCGTGGCTGACCAGCACGATCGTCGCCGGGTATGACCGCAGGAAGTCTTCCAGCCACATCACGGCTTCAAGGTCGAGGTGGTTTGACGGTTCGTCGAGCAGCAGCAGATCAGGCTGCGAGAACAGCAA
>CAZNFV010000025.1:9047-12053 GCA_964572445.1 uncultured Novosphingobium sp.
TCGCGCGGCATGGTTACATCGCCGTTGTCGGGCTCCAGCATCCCGGCAATCACGCGCACGAGCGTGGACTTGCCAGCGCCATTGCGCCCGATCAGCCCGATCCGCCCGCGCGGCGGCAGCTTGGCGGTTGCGTCGTCAATGATCGTTCGCCCGCCAAGGCGAACCGTGATGCCGGTAAGGTTAAGCATGGCGCGCCCCTAGCAGCACTTGGCGCCAATCAAAAGCGATGCGTGGCAGCAATCAGCGTGCAGCAGGGTCTGTCGGTCGATCCGCAGGGGCCGCTGCTGCGGCTGGCGTAGCCACTGCGGCAAGATCGCGATCAATTGCCGCAGCCTTTTTCGACAGCTGCTGCCCCGTTTTCGCATAGCGCTCGTCGAAACTTGGCTCTTTGCTGCACCCGGCCAGTGCCAGAGCAAGGATCAGCGCGCACCGCATCTCAATAGCGCTTCTTGTAGCGCAGGTTGATATTGGTCGCCCCGCCGCCACCGGTCTGGCTGAGGATCGACAGCGTGCGGCTTAGCCCGACTTCAATCTGCGTTGCGGTATAACCGCGGGCGTCGGTGATCACCTCAAGGTAGATATTGTTGGAGATATAGCGCCCGGCGGCAATCGCGGTGCCGCGACCGATGGCTTCGTCAGGCGCAAGGATCCGCAGCCGCGAGATGCCAGTCGCCGCGCGCAACTTGCCCAGCGGATTGAATCCGCCGCCGGTGGACCGCAAACTGTTGAGCGAAGCAGCGAGCTGCACTGCCTGCAAAGGTGACAGCTGACCGACCGAATTGCCGAACAGAATGCGCGAGAGGATTTCATCCGCCGGCAGCGCAGGGGTTGAACTGAAGCCGATTTGGGGGTTCAGCGCCCGCCCGCTGACATTGATGCCAACCGAAATGTCGTCGATTTCCTCGCTGGCACTCAGCACGACCTGCGGGTTGTTCAGCGCCCCGCCAGTGAACAGCAGCCGCCCGTCCTGCAGCTCAAACTGCCGCCCGGCAAAGCCCAGATTGCCGCGCACCAGGCTGATATCGCCGCTGACGAGCGGCGCGGCGCTGGTCCCGCCGACCCGCAAGTCTGCGGCCCATTCACTGTCGAGCCCCATGCCGGTGACGAACAACTGGTTCGGCGCGGTCAATTGCACATCAAGCCGCAGGCTGCGGAACAGGCTGCCAGCCGGTGGGGCCGGTTCGTTACCCGTGACGCGCGGAATGCCGCGTGGCGGCTTAAAGCGCACGCCGGTCAATTCGGGCACTTCCGATGCGCCCTGACGGACGAGTTCATAGCGGGTTTCCGGCAGCAGCAGCCGGCCAGACAACAGCGCGGTTTCCGCCGCGTTCTTGCGCAAGCGCAGCTGTCCGGTTGCCGCCGTTGACAAGGCGTCGCTGCGCGCCAGCCGGGCATTATCCAGCTCGAACGCCAGATCCATCGGATAGCCGCTTTCCGCTGCAAGGCTGAGATAGCCCTGGCCCGAGATTTTGCCCGCCCCAGCCCGCGCATCCAGCCGCGAAAGCTCAAGCCGATCACCGTTCAACCGTCCGTTGATGCCAAGATTGGTCAGCCGCGTACCATAGGTCTGGTTGTCGTAAGTCAGGTTCTCGCCGCGCACGATCCCTGACAGTTGCGGAGCCCGCAACCGGCCAGAGAAATCGGCCCCGACAGCAATCGCGCCGGACAGGCTTTGATCGGGCTCGCCCACAAACGACCACAGCGTGTCCGCCGGACCATTATAACGGATGCCCCCGCCCAGTGCCCCGCCAGCGATCCGGTCGGTCCAGCCGCCGCCGCCAGCTGGCGTAAGCGCTGCGTTGAGCCGGCCAACCACCGCGCCGCGCTCACGGATAATCGCGCGCAGGTCAGCCCGGTCTGGTCCCAGTTCTCCCACCAGGTTGAGATCGACCGGCTGGCTTACCGCGGCAGCCGTGCTGCGGGAAAAGCCAGTCACGGTCAGCCGGGCTGTTGCCCGCGGGAAGGCCTCGGGCGCGGACTGTTCAAAGTCGAGGCTGCCAGAGGCCCGGCCGCCGATGCCATAGCCCGGGAAGAAGGCATTGATCATGGCAATATCGAGCCGGTCCATCCGGCTTTCGATCCGCAAGCCCGGGCCATAGCGGCCCGCCAGCCGCACCGATCCCTGGCCAAATTCAAGCCGGGTCGGCAGCAGTTCATAGCCGCCTTGCCCCGGGACGATCCGCGCCGGGCTGGCCGTGTTGAAAGCGATGCCCCGCACCCGGCCTTGCAGTGAGGCCCGCCACAAATCCGGTTCCAGCAAGGCATTGCCGGCTACCCGGAATGGAACGCCGCTGACGCCTTCGGCCAGGAATTTGGCCTGTCCGCGCCCCCCGCGATAGGCAATCTGCGCCCGCGCTGCCGCCAGATCGAGATTGCGCAACCGCAGCTGCGCCAGCTGGACGTCAGCCCTGACCTCTGGCCGGTTATAGAGCACGACCCGCGCATCGATGATCCCGCGGCCAATCGCGAGGCGCGCTGATCCGGGCAGGACCGTATCGCTGGCGCGGGCCTTGATCACGGCTTCTTGATAGCGGCCGACCGCGCCCAGCTGGACCGTGCCGGTCACCCCCTGCCCCTGTGCACTCAGCAACCCAACATATGGTCCGGCTTCGCTCTGGTCGATCCGCCCGGCAAAGCCGATCCCGGCCAGGTCACCACGATTGATCTGGAACGCGGTCCGCTGCCCCCGGATCAGGCTGACATCGGCGCTGAGCGGGCCAAGATCGGTCTGCCCGGTGGCGTTGAAGCGAAAGTTGCCATCGTTGCCCACGATCTCTGCCCGGACACCAGCCAGGCCGATCCCCAGCCCCGGATTGCCCGCCAGCAGAACTGCGCGCGGCCGCAGCAGCGTGCCAGTCAGTTCCAGCGCGAGCGGGCCATAGCGGGTCGAACGCCCATGGGCCGTCAGGTTAAGCGCCCCACCCGGCACAAAGCTGCCGCGCCCATCGAACACCTGCAATTGCGGTGCGGCCACTTGCAGGCGGCTGAACCGCACGACGCCATCCG
>CAZNFV010000025.1:12153-18768 GCA_964572445.1 uncultured Novosphingobium sp.
CGCGCATCAAGGCCTTCGAACACGACATTGCCCACTGCCAGCGCTCCCGCTTTCAGCTGGTACGCCACCTCAGGCCGGGCGAAATCACCGTTCAGTTCAAGATCCGCGCGCACTGCCCGTCCAGACAGGTTCGGCGCCAGCGCCGCCGGGCGGAGCAGCAGCAGCTCCAGCTTGAGCGCATCGAACTGGTTATTGCCCAGATCGACCACCCCGGCCGGCACGATCGACAGCTGCGCCGATCGCAACGAACCGCTCAGCGCCGCGCGGCGCCGGTCAAGCCGGGCCACGAGGTCCAGCTGGGTTGTTGCATCCAGCAAAACGCCGGGCACCCCGCCCAGCAGCCGGCCCAGCTCAGCCGGCCCCTTGGCCGAAAGCGTGCCATTCCGGGCGGTCAGCTGCACCCGGCCAACCGATTGCCCGGCGTAGTTCGCGGCCAAGGTCCCATCCCATTTAGCCCAGTCCCCCGCACCATCAAGCTTGAGCGACAGTGGCTCCGACAAGTTCGCCAGCGCCGCGATCACCCCGCCCTTGGGCGCATCGACCGCCAGCTTCAGCGCCAGCCGGTTCTGCTCGGGAACAGCATCGAGCACCAGATCTAGCCGGTCACCCGCCTGCCCACCCGGCGCAGCCAACGTCAGCGCCTGCGCCGTGATCTGGGCTCGGCGGTCCGCGATCCTGGCCTGGCCGGTCAGTTGCAGTTCGCGCCGCTCACCCGCAACGGCGGGCTCAGCCACCAGCCGGTCAATCCGCAACCGGTCAATATCGATATCGAGATCGGGCAGGAGCGGCGCATCAGGCCGGGTCACCTTGAAGGCAGGGACCCGCTGCAACACCACCGTTTGCGCGGTGGCGGATCGGATATCGACATGGTTGGAAAGGTAGGCAAACGGCCGCCAGTCAAGCTCGACCATGGGGGCGCGCAGGAACTGCCCGCGGGTATCAAAGGCCGTCACCCCGATCAGGCGGGTCTGCCCATAGAGCGAACCTTCAATCCGCCCGACCTCGATCCGCAAGCCATTGGCGAAGGTCATGCCCGACAGCTGCCGCGCCACGAGATTGCGCCCCGGTCCGGAGTTGAGGCCCGCCAGCAGCAAACCAACCAGAACTACCAGGCCCAGCAATGCCAAAGCCAGCCACCAGCCCAGGTTTGGCCGCCGCGCCGCGGCGGCCTCTTCAGGTTCGGGCGTAGCCGCGTCCATCAGAAGGCCTGCCCGATCGAGACATAGACGTTGATCCGGCTCTCACCCGGCCGCCGCCGCAGCGGGGTGGCAATATCCAGCCGCATTGGCCCAAAATTGGTATAGATCCGCGCGCCCAGCCCCACTCCAACCCGCAGATCGGAAAAGTCCGGCAGTGACTTGGCATAGGCTTGCCCCACATCGACAAAGCCAACCACGCCATAGTCGCCAAAACGGTAGCGCGCTTCGAAGGCGGCTTCATTCAGGCTGCGTCCGCCAGTGGGATCGTTGTTGATATCGCGCGGGCCCAGCTGCTGATAGGCGAACCCGCGGACCGAGCCGCCCCCACCAGCATAAAGCCGCCGCGAAGGCGCGAGGCGATCCAGCTCTGCACCCTGGATCGACGCCACCCTGACCCGGCCAGCAAGGATAATATTCTCCGCCACCTGGTAATAGGCCGAGCCATCCAACCGCGCCCGCACATAAGGCGTAAACCCGCCCCGCAGCGCGCCTTCCGGTTCGACCAGCGCAGTCAGGCGAAAGCCCTTGGTTGGATCAAGCAAGCTGTCGGTAACGTCCCACCCGACCTGCCCGGTCAGACCGGCAATCGCATAGGTCCGCCGGGTGCGCGCGCCGAGGCCCGGATCGAACCCAGACTCATCGGTGCCAATCAGCTGGGCGCCATAAGCGTAGGTCAGCCGCTTTTGCCAGATGGGCGTTGAATCATAGCTGACCTTGGCCGCCAAACGTCCCGTATAGGCTGAATAGGCATCGGTGTTGGCATGGTGCAGCTCGCTTGCCAGCTCGAACGTCCGGTCGCGCTGGCCCGCATTTGAGCGGCGGAAGGTGACGCCCGCGCCTTGCTCCTGTGTCCCGGCGATGCCGCTAACGATCAACGCGCCTTCCGGTCGGAACAGATTGCGGTGGGTCCAGCTTGCCTCAATCCGGAAGCCCTCTCCGTTGCCATAGCCCGCCGTCGCCGCAATCACGCGCGGCGGTCCGGCTTCCTGCTTGACCAACAGATCGACTTGCTCGGTCCCATCAGGGCCAGCCTGGCCCGTGCGGACCGGTTCGACTGCGATTGCGCGGAACAGGCTGGTGGCGATCAAGGCCTGGCGCAGGTCATCAACCTTGCGGCTATCGTAAAGCTGCCCGGCCTTGAACCGGGCCAGCGTTGCAACGTGGTCCGCACCAAAGGCTTCCTTGCCCTGGCTGCGGATCACCCCATAGCTGCCGCGCGGGCCGACCGTGACCGGCAGGGTATAGGCCGCTTCACCTGTATCCTGATCCAGCAGGACGTCACGATCACCCAGCTGGGCAAACGGATATCCGTTCTCTGGCAAGGCCAGCGCCACCTTAGCCTCAGCCGCCAGCACTTCTGCGGCAATGACCGGGTCCCCCGGTGCCAGCGCCAGATTGCCGCGGATAAGGTCCGGCGGCAGGGTAGGCTCAGCGGTAACGGTGATGTCGGCAAAGACGAAGCGCTTGCCCGGGGTCACATCGACTTCGACTACCAGCGGGCCCTTGTCGTCCGGCCGGTCAATTCGCGTCCGCACTTGGGCATCAAACCAGCCCCCGGCGGCCAGCAGCTTCTTCAGCAACAGCACATCCTCACCCGCGCGGCTCGAAATCTGGGTGGTGTTGCGCGCCTTGCCCTTGTTCCGCAGCAGCGAAAGGCGCTGGAAATCGCCAAGCAAGTCACTTTCGTTGGCGGCCGCCACTTCGCTCAGGCCGTTCACACTTACCCGGTAGGCAATCTCCGCATCGTCAGGCGTTGCAGCCTCTTCGGCAAAGACCGCTGGTTCGGCGCGGAATGTTTCGAGCGGCGGCAGCGGAGTTGCCAGCTCGGCATCCAACTTGGCTGGGGCCGGGCCGATAGAGGCATCTGCCGGCGGGGCCAGCTTGCGTTCAAACTCTTCGATCGTTTCGAGATTGCGGCCCAGTTCGGGATCGTCCTCGGCGCTAACCTTGGGCACCGCCGCCTCAAACTCCGTATCGGTGATGATCGGCTCTTCGGCTGGGGGTGGCTGGTTCTGCGCCAGTGCCGCTCCACCATTCAGCCCAACAAGCACAAGAGCAGCAAGTCCGTAGACCAACCCCGCTTGCCTGCCCGTTACACTGCGCATCCCAAACCCTCATTGTGGCCAGGTGCGGCATAACACCCCTGTCCCACCGGCAAAAGCCAAGCAGGGACAACATCGGTGGGGAATGTTCCGTTCCGTTTGCCTTGCAGTAGGGTCAACCGACTGCCTAAGAAGAACGGGTAGGGCAGGAGAGGAAGTGGTTATGGCTGGACTGGATCTTGAGCTGAACGATCAGCAGACGCTCCTGCGCGATGCGGTTGCACGCCTGGTCGGTGATGTCGAAAGCCCCAGCTGGGCCGACCTGACTGAACAACTGGGCCTGGGCGGACTGACCCTGCCTGAGGATCAGGACGGGTTTGGTGGCGGGATGATCGATGTCGCGCTGGTCATGGCCCTGCTTGGCCCGGCGCTGGCGGGGGCCGCCTGGCTTAGCCACGTAGCGGCCTGTTCGGTGGCGGATGGTGCAGCAGGCCTGGCATCGGGCAAGAAGCGTGCGGCTCTGGTCAGCATGACGACAGCCGCCAGTCTGCCCGCACTGCAAGATGGCCTCCGGATCGAAGGGAGTGCCCGGCTGGTCGCGGGTGCTGCGCAAGCCAGCCTGTTTGTTATCGCGCTGGACGAAGGCCTGTTCATGGTCACCGCCGATGCGGCGGGGCTCAGCGTAGAGCAGGGACAGCTCCATGATGGCTCTGCGGTGGCCGATCTGCACTTTGCAGGCGTGGTGGCCAAGCCGATTGCGGGGAATACGGCCGCAGTAAACGCGCTGGTCTTGGCCGGGCGCTGCGCCGAAGCGGTCGGGCTGATGCAGCGGATGTTGGTCGATACGACCGACTACCTTGGCCAGCGCCGCCAATTTGGCGCGCCAATCGCCAGTTTCCAGGCGCTGCGCCATCGCCTGGCCGACATGCAGCTCGCCGCGCTTCAGGCGCAGGCACTGACCGAGGCGGCGATCGTGGCGCAGGATCACAGCGACCTGCTGGCCGCCTGCATTGCCGTGCGCGATGCGGCGCGGATCGTCGGCGAAGGCGCGGTGCAGCTGCACGGCGCGATGGGTCTGACCGAAGAACTGCGCCTTGGCGCGCGGTTCAAGCGGTTGCTGGTGATCGCGGCTGGCCTGGGCAGCGAGAGCGCCCTGCTGAGCCAGTTCGCTGCCGCCGCCTAACGCTATGCCAGCACAAGCTTTGCGATCAGGTCGCGCTGGATCTCGTTCGATCCAGCGTAGATGCTGGCCGCGCGATCATTGAGATAACGCGGCACGGCCACTGCCAGGTCGGCTGGAGTCTGCCCCGTCGGCACGGCCCAGGCACCCTGCCCCTCAACATCGCAGGCCAGCACATCAATGCGCTGCATCGCTTCGGTCCCCAGCACTTTCAGCACCGAGGCATAGAGCGCAGGGCTGCCTCCGGTCCGGCGCATCGCCTTCATTTCGAGCGCCTGTAGTGCGCGCAGATTGACCACTTCCTTCGTCAGCCGCGCCTGGATCAGCGGATCAAGTCCTTCGCGCTGGCGCAGCCGGTTCAGCCGATCAATCAAGGGCGGAGCATACTTGCCGCCACGCTCAAAGGTCAGCAGGTGCTTGGCGACCGTCCAGCCGTCGTTCTCCTCGCCCAGCCGATTGGCAATCGGCACGCGAACGTCATCGAAGAACACCTGATTGAATTCGTGATCACCCGCCAGCGTGCGGATCGGCTTCACGGTGATCCCGGGGCTGGCCATGTCGAGCAGCAGGAAACTGATCCCGGCCTGCGGCTTGCCTTCGGTTGACGTGCGAACCAGGCAGAACATCCGGTTGGCGAAGTGGGCGTGGGTGGTCCAGATTTTTGAGCCATTGAGCACATAATCATCGCCATCGCGGACTGCGCGAAGTTGCAGCGATGCCAGGTCAGAGCCCGCACCTGGTTCTGAGAAGCCCTGGCACCAGTAGTCCGCACCCGAAAGGATCCGCGGCAGATAATGCGCCTGCTGTTCGGGCGTGCCGTAATGCATGATCACCGGCGCAACCATCTTCAGGCCCATTGGCGAAAGGCTGGGGGTGCCAGCCCGCGCACATTCGGCGGCGAAGATATAGCGCTGCATATCGTCCCAGCCCGGCCCACCGAACTGCGCCGGCCATTCCGGAGCCGCCCAGCCGCGCTTGTGCAGGATCGCCTGCCACGGCAGCGAGATCGACGGATCGACAAACACGCTGGTCGTTCGCGCCGCGCCTTCCCGCAGAACGGGCGTCAGTTCGGCCTCAAGAAAAGCGCGGATTTCGGCCTGGAAGGCCGACAGGGCGGCGTCGGTGGTCTGGGTCATGGGACAACCATGCCCAACCGCCGGAGCCTTGCCAAGCGATCAGAGCGCTTGCAGCCCCCGCGCCCTAAGCAGGCTTCCGCGCATACCAGCCAAATCCGGCGATTATGGCGTAGCAGGCAGCTGGCAGGATGAAGGCCAGCGCCAGGCTGCCGGTGGCGTCCGCGATCATGCCGGTCAGCAGCGGGATCACCGCCCCGCCGAAGATGGCGACGTTGATGATGCCCGATCCATCGGCGGCGCGGGGTCCGAGCTTTTCGCAGGCCAGCGTGAAGATCGTCGGGAACATGATCGCATTGGTGAGGCCGATGGCGAGCAGGCTGTAGCCGGAGAGTGTGCCAGTGGTGTGGGTCGAGATCGCGATTAGCGCGATGGCACCAATCGCCACACCGGCAAGCACCTTGCCCGGGCTGATCACGCGCAGGACGGCCGAGCCGACAAAGCGGCCAACCATCGCCCCGCCCCAGTAATAAGCAATCAGCTTGCCCGCCTGCTGCTCTGCCAGGCCCATCACATGGTCCTGCATCAGATAGCTGACGATCAGCGAGCCAATTGACACTTCTGCGCCGACATAAAGGAAGATGCACAGCGCGCCGAAGCCGAAGCGCTTGCGCTTCAGCAGGTCCAGGCCGGCCAGGCCTGAGCTCTCGGCATGGCTTTCACCTTTAAGCGCGTTGCGGAACAGCCAGACCACCCCCGCAACTACTGCCAATGCGGCAGCGATACCCATGTAGCCGGTGACGATCGCCTGACTCTCCGCCGTCCGATAGGCATCAAGTTCGATGCCAGACAGCTGATCTGCCGTCACTGTGGCGAGACTGCCGAGGATCAGAATCGCGCCGAAGAACGGAAACACCGTGGTCCCAACCGAATTGAAGCCTTGCGCAAAGGTCAGCCGGCTATGCACCGTCTCGGGCTTGCCCAGCAGCGAGATCAGCGGATTGGCGACGACCTGGACGATCACCACGCCGCTTGCCAGCACGAACAGCGCCAGCAGGAACAGGCCATAGGTCGCGGTCTGGCTGGCCGGGATGAACAGCAGGCAGCCCGCCATCATCGTC
>CAZNFV010000026.1:0-18528 GCA_964572445.1 uncultured Novosphingobium sp.
CTGCACATCCTCACCCTGTTCGGCCTGCTTGATTTTACCCCGCCAAGCTTCCTGGGGATTGGCGTGCTGGCGGTCCTGCTGGGCATCACGATGTGGCTGCAGTTCAAGCTCCAGCCGGCTCAGATGGACCCCGTCCAGCAGCAGGTCTTCGCGCTGATGCCGTGGATGATGATGTTCATCATGGCGCCGTTCGCGGCCGGCATGCTGATCTACTGGATCACTTCGAACCTGTTGACCATTGCCCAGCAGAAGTACCTCTATTCCAGGCACCCGCAGTTGAAGGAACAGGCCGCCAAGGACGCGGCCGACGCCAAGCGGGCGCGCGAGCGGGCAAACTGAGATGGACGTGAACGAAGACTCCGTTGAGCGGGCCCGCCGCCTGTTTTCGGGGCCGATCGATTTCCTGAAGTCTGCGCCGGGGCTCGATTATCTGCCCGATCCCGACGTGCCCGAAATCGCCTTTGCCGGGCGCTCCAACGTCGGCAAAAGCTCGCTGCTCAATGCCCTGACCGGACGCAAGGCGCTGGCGCGCATCTCGGTCACACCGGGACGGACGCAGGAACTGAACTTCTTCGACGTGGGCGATCCGCTGATATTCCGGCTGGTCGACATGCCGGGCTATGGCTTTGCCAAGGCTCCGCTGAAAGTGGTGGAGCAGTGGAAGCGGCTGGTGCGCGATTTCCTGCGCGGGCGTGTGGTGCTCAAGCGCACCCTGCTGCTGATCGATAGCCGCCACGGCCCCAAGCCGGTTGATATCGACATGATGAAGATGCTGGATGAATCGGCCGCCAGCTACCGGATCGTCCTGACCAAGGCCGACAAGATCAAGGCCAGCGAACTGGCTGCAGTGACCGAGGTTACGCAGGCCGAAGCTCGCAAGCATTCCGCCGCCTATCCGCTGGTTCATGTGACCAGCAGCGAAAAAGGCATGGGCATCGCGGAATTGCGCGGCGCGATCTTTGAAGATGCGCTGATCGTCTGAGCATCAGGCCTGGCCGCGCGGAGTTCCCCGCCGCCACGGAACGCGGCCTTCGATCTCGGTTTCCAGACTGAAGCTGAGGAAGGTTCGAATCGCCACGATCCCGGCCAGTACGGCCAGGCCGCTTAGCGTGGGCGGCACCGCGATCGTATTGATGATGTCGGCCGCGACCAGAAACTCCAGGCCCAGCAGGATCGCGCGGCCCAGGCTGGATCGCACCTTCGCAACTGCCTGCTCGCGGTCCTGGTCAGTCGCTAGTCGATAAAGAAAGAGCAGCAGGGTGGCGAAGGCCCCCACCCCGATTATCGTAACCCCGGTCAGTTCGAGCAGCCTGGCGACGAAATGGGCGGCATCGTTAGCAAATTGTTCCAGCATCGGTCCCGCAACCGGAACCGGCGCCAGATGTTCCAATTACTTCGCGAACATCAGCCCAAGATCGGCAAAGGCCTTGATCTCGATCGCATTGCCGCTGGGATCGCGGAAGAACATGGTCGATTGTTCGCCGGTCTGGCCCTTGAAGCGGGTGTAGGGTTCGATCTCGAACTTCACGCCCGCGCCGCGCATCCGCCCGGCCAGGGCATCAAAGTCGTCGAGCGTCAGCACCACGCCGAAATGCGGCACCGGCACGCCATGCCCATCGACATGGTTGCGCGCCGCATCGCGGCCGGCATTGTCAGGGGCGAGGTGGGCGACCAGCTGATGGCCGAAGAAATCGAAATCGACCCATTGCTCGGATGACCGCCCCTCGGCACAGCCCATTACCTGCCCGTAAAAGACACGTGCAGCCGCCAGATCATGGACTGGAAAGGCCAGGTGGAAGGGACGCAGGCTCATGGCATTTCCTCGGTCATAACGGCCCCGACATGGGCCGCGCCGCGCGCAGCGGCAAGGTGTTGCTGGCGGTGACGTTCGCGGTATCCGGCCCGCTGCTCATCGGTTCGCTCCCCATAGCAAGCCGGGCAACTGACGCCTTCCTCATACTCGGGTTGTGCTTGCTGATCGGCGCTAACGGGCCGGCGACAGGCATGGCACAGCGCATAGCTGCCCGGCACGAGGTCGTGCCCCACGCTGACCCGCTGATCGAACACGAAGCATTCGCCCTCCCACAGGCTTTGCGCGGCTGGCACGTCCTCCAGATACTTCAGGATGCCACCTTTGAGGTGATAGACCTCATCCACCCCCTCGGCCTTGAGGAAGGCGGTCGATTTCTCGCAGCGGATTCCGCCGGTGCAGAACATTGCCACTTTTGGCACTTCGCCCTGCCCCAGCAATTCAGCGCGGCGCGCCCTGAACCAGGCCGGGAAATCCCGGAAGCTGGCGGTCTGGGGATCGATTGCCCGCTGGAAGGTGCCAATCGCCACTTCATAATCATTGCGGGTGTCGATCACGATCGTCGCCGGATCGGCAATCAGCGCATTCCAGTCTGCCGGCGCGACATAGGTGCCGACCGAAGCGAGCGGATCGATCGCTGGCTGGCCCATCGTCACGATCTCGCGCTTCAGGCGCACTTTCATGCGGTGGAACGGCATTTCAGGCGCGCGCGAAAACTTTTCGTCAAGACTGTCGCAGCCCGGCAGGCCGCGGATATGATCAAGCACCGCAGCGATCCCGGCGTCGCTGCCCGCGATTGTGCCGTTGATCCCCTCATGCGCCAGCAGCAGCGTGCCTTTGACGCCCTGCGCACGGCAGCAGTCCAGCAGGCCATCTTGCAGGGCCGCAGGGTCCGTAAACGGGGTGAACTTGTATAGCGCCGCAACGCAGATCGGCATGCCGGGTTTATCCATCCCTAGCCCCATAACGGCAGCGAAGGGCCTCGCCAATGGCCCGTCCCAGCCCGTTCATTATCGACAGCGGCTGACTGAACGGCTAGCCCCAAATCCATGAAGCTGATCATCGGCAACAAGAACTACTCCTCATGGTCGCTGCGCGGCTGGCTGGCGATCAAGCAATCGGGTCTCGCCTTCGAAGAGATCCAGGTTCCGCTTTACGGCGAAGACTGGGATCAGCGCAAAAAGGAACATGACGAAATCGCCCCTTCGTCCGGCAAGGTGCCGGTGCTGTGGGATGGCGAGGCCGTGGTCTGGGACAGTCTCGCAATCGTCGAATATCTGGCGGACCGAGTCGGGCGCGATCGCTTCTGGCCCAAGGCCGATGATGCCCGCGCCATGGCCCGATCAATGGTCGCGGAAATGCATTCGGGCTACGCGGCGCTGCGCCGTCAGTGCCCGATGAACGTCCGGCGCCGGGTCGAAGGCTGGGAAATCGATGACGAAGCGCGGGGCGATGTCGTCCGCATCCTGACCCTGTGGGCCGAGGCGCGGGCGCGGTTCGGCCGCGGTGGGCCATTCCTGTTCGGCACGTTCAGCGCAGCCGACATTTTCTACGCCCCCGTGGTCAGCCGCTTCCTGACTTATGGGATAGCCGTGCCGGGCTTCGCGCTCGCTTATATGGAAGCAATCTGGGATCACGAATGGCTGCAGACCTGGGTCACTGCGGCCGAAGAAGAAGATTGGGTAATTGAGCAATGGGAACGACCGAGCCGACCAGGCGGAACGAAGTGATGCGGTGGATTGCGGTGATGCTGGCGGCGCTGGCGGCGCTGGTCGCGCACCCGGCTTTTGCCTGGGGTGAATTTGGCCACCAATCGACCGCGAGCATCGCCTGGGCGAATGTCTCGCCCCAAACCCGCGCTGCTGTGCGCGAGCTGCTGCGTTCGGAACAGGGGTTGGGGACGGCCTATTGCCGGGTCCGCAGCCTGGAAGAGGCCAGCTATTGGCCCGACTGCATCCGCCGTGAAGGCTGGCGCTGGGGCTATTCATTCCCCTGGCACTATCAGACCATGAATATCTGCAAGCCCTATGACCCGCGCGCCAATTGCGCGGGCGGTAACTGCGTGAGCGGACAGATTGAGCGCAACCGCCGCATTCTGGCTGACAAGACGCTCCCGGCTGCCCAGCGGCTTGAAGCACTGGCCTGGCTGACCCATTTCGTGGGCGATCTGCACATGCCGCTCCATTCGGGCGACAACAACGATCTCGGTGGCAATCAGGTAGCCGCCCAATATGGCATCGCGCCGGGCCGCAACCTTCACGCGGTCTGGGATGGACCGATGGCCGAACGCGGCATCACCAGCGCCGTCCCGCCGCTGATCCGCCGCTATTCCGCGCAGGATCGCGCCGCGCTCGATACCGGTGACGTGGCCGATTGGGGCCGCGAATCATGGGAGCTGGCGCGCGGGCTGGTCTATGCCAAGGCGTTCGACCGCGATCCCTGCAACGGTGCCGAGGCTCCCAAGGAGATCGTCTGGTCCAACGATGATATCGAAGCCAGCCTGCCGGCCCTGCGCCAGCGGATTAGCCAGGCCGGACTGCGGCTGGCGCGGCTGCTGGATAGGGCACTAAGCAAGTGACCGCAAAGCTCCCACCCGTGCTGCCGCTGGCCCAAGCGCTGATGGCTGCCCCCAGCGTGACGCCTGCGACCGGCTCTGTGTTCGATTGCCTTGAAGGGCAGTTGGTGCCGCAGGGCTTTGCGGTGCACCGGTTCCTGTCCGGCGAAGCGCCGGACGGTCCGGTTGAGAACCTGTTCGCCATGCGCAAGGGACCGGCGGGCAGCCGTCACTTCGCCTTTGCCGGCCATCTTGACGTTGTCCCGCCTGGCGAAGGCTGGACCAGCGGGGCCTTTGCCCCCGAAGTCCGCGGCGACCTGCTCTACGGTCGCGGCGCGGTCGACATGAAGGGTTCGATTGCGGCGATGGTTGCGGCGGTCTCCGCTGTGCCACAGGACGCCGGCACGATCAGCTTCATCATTACCGGCGATGAGGAAGGCCCGGCGCGGTTCGGCACCGTTTCCCTGATCGAGCACATGCGTGCAACGGGAGACTTGCCCGACCTCTGCCTGGTCGGAGAGCCAACATCGGTAAACCGCCTCGGCGACATGATGAAGATCGGGCGGCGCGGCTCGGTCAATATCTGGCTGACGGTTGAGGGCGGTGAAGGCCATGTCGCCTATCCGCACCTGGCCAACAATCCGATCGGGCCGCTGGTGACCATGCTGGCCGAGCTGAACGCGCTGGTGCTGGATGAGGGGACCGACTGGTTCCAGGCCTCGAATCTGGAGATCACCGACATCACGGTCGGCAACCCGGCCACCAATGTCATCCCGGCGCGCGCCCATGCCCGCCTCTCGATCCGGTTTAATGATCTGCATAGCGGCCAGGGCCTGGCCGACATGGTCAGCGCGATTGCCGAAAAGCACGGCGGCACTGCCCGGGCAGTTATCTCGGGCGAGGCATTCCTGACCCCGCCGGGAGACTTTTCGGCGATGGTGGCCCAGGCAGTGAAGGCCGAGACCGGCGTGCTCCCCGAGGCCAGCACCACGGGCGGCACCAGCGATGCCCGGTTCCTGAAAGCGCTGTGCCCGGTGATCGAGTTCGGCCTGTGCAACGCGACGATGCACAAGCGTGACGAGGCCGTGGCCGTTCCTGATCTTGATACACTGGCGCGGATCTACGCCCGCATTGCCCAAGCCGCACTGGCGGGCTGATTGCGATAGGACAGTCAGCCTGTTAGGCTGCGCGGAAATAATCTTTCAATTCTGGGGACGCATTGCCATGGATCGGCGCCTGACACTCTACATTCTGATTGGCATGGTGCTGGGCGTCGTTGCCGGCTGGCTGGTCTTCACTTTCATCCCCAAGGGCCCGGTGACAGTCTGGCCGTTCGGCGTAGAGGCTGATCTTAAAGACCTTTACCTGAAATCATTCGGCTTGCTGTCCAGCATCTTCCTTAACCTGATCAAGATGCTGGTCGCGCCGCTGATCCTCTCCACCATTGTGGTCGGCATTGCGCATATGGGCGATAGCACTGCGCTGGGGCGGATTGGATTTCGCGCGATCTCGTGGTTCATCGTCGCCAGCCTGATTTCGATCGGGCTGGGGCTGCTGATGGTCAACTTCTTCCAGCCCGGCGTAGGGGTCGACGTCTCGGCCGCCACAGCGGCCACGGTTGGCGAAGTGGCGAAGCTCGATTTCTTTGACTTCGTGCTGCACATCTTCCCCAAGAACGTCTTCGATGCGATGGCGACTAACAATATCCTGCAAATCCTGGTCTTCTCGCTGTTCGCTGGCGTAGCGCTTTCGGCGCTGGGCGAAAAAGGCGCGGCACTGGTGCGCGGGGCCGAAGCCCTGGCCGAAATGATGCTGCAGATCACCGGCTATGTGATGCGCTTTGCGCCCTTCGCGGTGTTCGGCGCGCTGGCCAAGGTGGTCGCTTCAAGCGGGCTCGGCATCCTTGCCACCTATGTTGAGCTGGTGACCGAATTCTACCTTTCGCTGGCCCTGCTCTGGACCATTCTGCTGACGGTCGGCGGGCTGTTCCTGGGCAAGCGGATCTTCACCCTGATCCGCTATATTCGCGAACCGATGATGATCGCCTTCTCGACCGCGTCGAGCGAGGCAGCGCTGCCCAAGCTGTTTGAACAGCTGGACCGGTTCGGCGTACCGCGCCGCATTTCCGGCTTCATGCTGCCGCTGGGCTACTCGTTCAACCTCGACGGTTCGATGATGTACATGTCCTTCGCGACACTGTTCATCGCCCAGGCCTATGGCATCGACCTGTCCATCGGCACCCAGATCGCGATCCTGCTGACGCTGATGATCAGTTCCAAGGGCGTGGCGGCCGTACCGCGCGCCAGCCTGGTGGTGATTACCGGCACGCTCGCCATGTTTGGCCTGCCGGTCGAAGGCGTCGCGCTGATCCTGGCGATCGATCAGTTCCTCGACATGGGCCGCACCGCCACCAACGTGGTCGGCAATGCCGTGGCGACTTCGGTCATCACCAAGTGGGAAGGGATGCTGGAGGTCGAAGAGCCGGAATTCGTCGAGCATCCCCATGCTCCGGCCCACACGTCGGCACATGGCCGGGCCGGGCTGGAACTCGATCCGGCGAACTTCGCGGAAAAGCCCTAGGCAGCTGGGCCCTTGCCCTTCGGGGCAGGGGTCTTCGGCTTATAGCTGCACAGGTCTGCCACCGGGCAGCGCCAGCACTCTGGCGTGCGGGCCTTGCAGATGTAGCGGCCGTGCAGGATCAGCCAGTGGTGCGCGCCAACCCGGAAGGGCTGCGGCACCTTCTTTTCAAGCTGCTGCTCCACCGCGACAACGGTCTTGCCTTTGGCCAGGCCGGTGCGATTGCCGACGCGGAAGATGTGCGTATCGACCGCAAAAGTCTCGGCCCCGAAGGCGCAATTCAGCACGACATTGGCGGTCTTGCGGCCAACCCCGGGCAGCGCGGTCAGCGCATCGCGATCAGCCGGAACTTCGCCGCCGTGGTCACGCACCAGAATTTCCGAGAGCGCGATGACGTTCTTGGCCTTGGTATTGAACAGGCCGATCGTCTTGATGTGCTCCTTCAGCCCCGCTTCCCCCAGCGCGACCATCTCGGCCGGAGTCTTGACCAGTTCGAACAGCCGCCGCGTCGCCTTGTTCACCCCCACGTCGGTGGATTGGGCGGACAGCGTGACCGCAACCAGCAGCTGATAGGTATTGCCGAATTCCAGCTCAGTCTCTGGCGAAGGATTGTCTTCAGCCAGCCGCCGGAAGAATTCGAAGATCTGGTCGCGCTTCAAAGGCCAAGCACCTCGGCCATCCGGTACCGGCCGGCGGGCTTGCCCACCAGCCACTGTGCCGCCCGCACCGCGCCCTTGGCGAAGATAGTGCGGTTTTCGGCCAGATGGGTCAGTGACAGCCGCTCGTCGGCACCCAGGAAGTGGACGGTGTGGTCGCCCGCCACCGAACCGCCGCGCAAGGACGCAAAGCCGATCTCACCGGACTGACGCGCGCCGGTGATCCCGTCACGGCCACGGGCGCTGTGGCTCGCGAGATCGACACCGCGACCGGCGGCCGCCGCTTCGCCCAGCAACAGCGCCGTGCCCGATGGCGCATCCACTTTCATCCGGTGGTGCGTCTCGGCGATTTCGATGTCCCAATCTTCGCCCAGCCGGCTGGCCGCCTCGCGCACCAGGTGCGCCAGCAGGGTCACGCCAAGCGAGGTATTGCCGGTCTGGAGCACGGCAATATGCTGCGCGGCGCTGTCACACAGCCAGTGGTGACGTTCTTCGAGGCCCGTGGTGCCGACGACAATCGGCACACCCGCCGCCATCGCAGCGTCCAGGTTACCCTCCAGCGCGGCCGGGGCAGAGAAATCCACCAGCACGTCGCTTTTCGCGGCCAAGGCTGCGATATCGCCGTCCTTGTCGACCCCGCCGGACAGCTCTTGGCCAGCAGCGGCAATTGCATCGCTCAGCGCCTGCCCCATGCGACCCGCGCTGCCGATAATCCCGATTCTTGCCACCAAACCAAACTCCGCTTGGGCTGAGCTTGTCGAAGCCCCGTCATTCTTCATGCGACGCTTGAAGGAAAAGCAGCCCTTCGACAAGCTCAGGGCGAGCGGGCTAGGGAAAAGCCATGACAGAGATTCGCAACATCGTGATCCTGACCGGCGCGGGGATCAGCGCCGAAAGCGGGATCGATACCTTTCGCTCGGCTGGCGGCCTGTGGGAGCAGCACAAGGTCGAAGACGTCGCGACGCCCGAAGGTTTTGCCCGCGATCCGGACCTGGTGCTGCGGTTCTACGACATGCGCCGCGCGGCCATTCAGGAGAAGGAGCCTAACGCGGCGCACTTCGCGCTGGCCGAACTGGACGCGCAGTGGCCGGGCAATCTGCTGATCGTCACGCAGAACGTCGATGATCTGCACTCGCGGGCCGGAGCGCGGCGGGTGCTGCATATGCATGGCGAGCATCTGAACGCCTGGTGCACCGCGTGCGATGTGCGCAGCCGCTGGACAGCTCCGTTGATTGAGCGCCCACCTTGCCCCATTTGCCAAGCCCGCAGCCTCCGCCCGGATGTGGTCTGGTTCGGTGAGATGCCGTACCGCATGGGAGAGATCTATGCGGCGCTGCGCGAAGCGGACCTGTTCGTATCCATCGGCACTTCGGGCGCGGTCTATCCCGCTGCCGGCCTGGTCCGGAATGCTCGCGAACTGGGCATCAGCACCTTGGAGCTAAATCTTGAACGCTCGCAGGGATCCGCACTGTTCCACGATACCCGGCTCGGCCCCGCGACCGAGGTAGTGCCAGCATGGGTTGCGGAGCTGCTATCCGGCTGAGCAGCCCCCACATCCGGGATCCTTCACAATCCGCATCGTCCGCAGTTCGGGTGTAAAGCCATCGAGCAGATGCAGTTTGCCCCATTGCGGATCACCAAGCGCGGCATGGCCCTGCAGCAGCACCCGAATGGCATGCATGGCAGCGAAGGTGCCGACCCAGCCGGCCATGGCCCCCAGCACACCATCGGCGGCGCAGGTGTCGCAATCTTCGGCATCGAAAGCATCGCCGACGAAGCAGCGATAGCAACTCTGCCCGTCCAGATGTCCTGCGAAGTTGGCGACCTGCCCCTGAAAGCGGCCGAGCGCTGCGCTGGTCAGCGGAATGCCCAGCTGCACGCAGGCGTCAGACACGGCCAGGCGAGTCGCGAAGTTGTCACAGCCATCAAGCACCAGGGTAGCGCCTTCGAGGAGCCGCGCGGCGCTATCGCCCCCCAGCCTTCCGGCGACCGCGCGGACCTCGATGGCACCATCGAACCGCTGCACCCACGCGGCGGCGGCTTCGGCCTTGGCCCGGCCGATATCGCGTTCTGCAAAAATCGTCTGGCGCTGAAGGTTGCTGAGATCGACCACGTCGCTGTCGATCAGCGTCAGCCGCCCGATCCCCGCCCCGGCCAGATACTGCAAGGCGGGCGAGCCGATGCCGCCGCAGCCGACCAGCACAACGTGGGCCTGCGACAGCGCAACCTGCCCCGCGCCGCCCAGTTCAGGCAACACGATATGTCGGGCGAAACGATCAAGGCGATCCGGTGCAAGGGCCATGGGCCGGTTCCTTAAGAGGCTTTGCTGCGCCTCGCAAAGGAAGTCTCTTGCCCCGCCTCCGGCGATGCGGCACTTAATCGCTCAATTAAGATAATCATGGGACGAGGCATGCATTACGCTCAACTGCGCCAGGTGCGCCAGGAACTGACCGGGCCGGGTGGGCCATTCGAGATCATCGAAGCCGAAGTGCTGGGCCGCCAGATGAAGGTCTACAAGAACGCACCGCCCTCGGCCCGCGAGTTCTGGCTCTCGACCGCCGCTTTCGGACCGCGAGACTACCTGGTCTATGAAGGCGAAAGGCTGACCTACGCTCAGGCGCATGATCAGGTCCGTGCGATCACGGCCTGGCTATGGGATCAGGGCATCCGCCCCGGTGACCGCGTCGCCATTGCGATGCGCAACTATCCCGAATGGATGCTGATCTACTGGGCCTGTCTGTGCCTGGGCGTGGCGGCCGTGGGCACCAATGCCTGGTGGACGCCGGAAGAGCTGGACTATGCCCTGGCCGATTCGGCCCCGCAGGTGATCTTCGCCGACGCGGAGCGCCTCGCTCGGCTGGCCGAATGCAGCACCCCTGCGGCCAAGGTCCTGACCGTGGCCGTGCGCGCCGATAGTGCTGAGGGTACCGTCCCCTGGGCCGATGTCATCGCGCACCAGGGCGCAATGCCAGATGTGCAGGTCGATCCTGATAGCGATGCCTGCATCTTCTACACCAGCGGCACGACCGGCCATCCCAAGGGCGCGCAGTTGACCCACCGGGGCTGCGTCTCCAACCTGATGAACCTGCTCTATGCCGGTGCTTCGAGCGGCATGGCGACCGAACGCGGCGGCGGGGCCGCAATCCCGGCAGAGCCACCTGCGCCGGCCACCCTGGTCACCACGCCGTTATTCCACGTCACGGCCAACAATTGCGCCGCCTATGCCGCAACGGCGCAGGGCGGGAAGATGGTGCTGATGTATCGCTGGGATGCTGGCGCGGCGCTAAAGCTGATCGAAACCGAGCGCTGCAATGGCCTGTCCGGCGTGCCGGTAATGGCGCGCGAGCTGATCAACCACCCCGATTTTGACAAGCATGACACCTCCAGCCTGCTCAACCTGTCAGGCGGCGGGGCGCAGGTTCCGCCGGATCAGGTGGGCGCGATTGATCGCAAGATTCCATCAGCCCGGCCTTCAACCGGCTATGGCATGACCGAAACCTGCGGGATCATTACCTCGGTCGGCGGTGATTTCTTCGTCGATCGCCCGGATTCCGCTGGTCCATCGATGCCAAACTTCGACGTGAAGTGTGTCGATGATGATGGCAACACCGTGCCCCCGGGCGAAGTGGGTGAGCTGTGGGTCAAGGGCTCTTCGGTGATCAAGGGCTACCTCAACCGGCCCGATGCCAATGCCGATTCGTTCACCGATGGCTGGCTGCACACCGGGGACGTCGCCCGGATCGACGAAGACGGGTTCATCTTCATCGTTGATCGCAAGAAGGACATGGTCCTGCGCGGCGGTGAGAACGTGTTCTGCACCGAGGTTGAGGCCGGCATCTATCGCCACACAGCGGTCGCCGAATGCTGCGTATTTGGTGTACCCGATGAACGGCTGGGCGAAGAAGTTGGCGTCGCCGTCGTGCTCAAACCCGGCGAGACGCTCGATGCTGATGCGCTGCGCGCGCACTGCGGCGGCGTAATGGCCAAGCACAAAGTGCCGCGCTACGTCTGGTTCATGGACCAAGCCCTGCCGCGCAATGCCAACGGCAAGTTCCTGCGCCGCGAGCTGCGCGACGAGCTGGCCCGCCAGACCGCAGAGGCCTGACCCATGAGTGATATGGGCAAGGGCGATATGGCCGGCAGGATCGCGCTGGTTACCGGCGCCTCGCAAGGCCTGGGCGCGGCAACAGCCCGCGCGCTGGCCGCAGCTGGGGCCAAGGTGGCGGTGACCGATCTTACGGCCCCGATTGACCTGGCGGCCGAGATCGGCGGGATTGCCCGCGCTCAGGACGTGACCAGCGAAAGCGACTGGGCCGCGACAATGGACTGGCTGCGCAGCGAACTGGGCGGGTTGGACGTGCTGGTCAACAATGCCGGGCTGTGGCTGTTCAAGCCGATCCTGCAAACTACGCTGGAAGACTGGCGGCGGCTCCATGCGGTCAACGTGGAAGGCGTCTTCATGGGCACCCGCGCAGCGATACCGTTGCTGGCCGAGCGCGCCCATCTGTGGCGCGGCGGCACGGCCATCGTGAACCTGTCATCAGCTGCTGGGCTACAGGGCGCGGCCGGCGCGACTTGCTACAACAGCACCAAGGGTGCGGTGCGCCTGTTCACCAAAGGCTGCGCCAAGGAACTGGCCGCGGCCCGGATCCGGGTCAACTCGGTCCATCCGGCGGTGATCGACACCGCCATGGGCCGCGCGCTGATCGATGACTTCGCTGGCGCGCAAGGCGTGGGCAATAATGAGAGCCTGGCCAATGTCGCCGCAATGCATCCGCTTGGCCACCTGGGTGAGCCCCAGAATGTGGCCGATGCGGTGGTCTTCCTGGCGTCTGATCGGGCCGCCTTCACCACGGGCAGCGAACTGACCGTCGATGGCGGGCTGACGGCTTAGCGCCTCAGGCGCGGCCAGGCCCGAGCAGCAGCAGCTTCATATCGCCGCCGGTCCGCCCGATCTGCACCAGCAGATAGGCCGACAGGAACAGCATACCGCCGAAGAAGGCGATCAGGCCTAGCGCTAGGCCAGCGGGGCTGAACTGGTGCCGCCAGGACACCCACAGCGCCGAGAGCGCCAGGAAGCCCATAAAGTCGAGGTTGAACTGCCCCGGCCAGCCCATTTCAGCCATATCGCCAAAGAACACCGGCAGCAGATAGAGCCCATGGTTGGCGACGGTCACGGACGTATAGGCCACAATCGCGATCAGGCAGGCGAGCAGGAACAGGCGGAACAGGGGCATCGGCAGATCCTTGTAGCAAGCGCTACATGGTATCGTGATGTAACGGGTGCTACAAGCGCTATGATGAGCATCAGAGACGCACAGCGCGAAGCCGTGACCGAGCGGCTGGCCGGACATCTGCTGGAACACGGCCTGGCGCGCACCAGCCTGCGCCAGCTGGCATCCGCCGCCGGGGTCAGCGACCGGATGCTGCTCTATTACTTCGCCGACAAGGCTGAGGTGCTCTCCGCCTGCATGGCGCGGGTGGCCGGAGAGCTGTCGCTGCGGCTGGCCGAGGCGATCCCCGATGGCACACCGCTCAGGCCCGCCGAACTGGTTCGCCGCGCCGCTGCATTTACCACCGGGGCGGAGATGCGCCGGTTCATGCGGCTATGGGTTGAAGTGGTCGCCGCCGCAGCACGAGAAGAAGCGCCCTTCCCCGCAATTGTGGCGCAGGTCATGGCCGGTTTCCGGGACTGGGTCGATCGCCGGCTGGATCTGCCCCAGGGGGCTGACCGTGAAGGCACTGCCGCGGCGGTCATTGCCGTGATCGACGGGCTGGCGCTGGTCGATATCTGCAGCGGTGATGAGATCGCCCCGCGGATGGCAGCAGCGCTTTCAGTCTTGCTGGCAGAATAGGGCCATCATTGCAGGCCCTGTGCACAAGGCAGTGCACAACCCCGTGCACAAGCCTGTGCACGGGCTGGGGATCAACGGAATGGGATCGTGGTGACTACGGTCAGCTTTCCAGCTGGCGCAACAGGCTGCGCACGTCGCCGTCCATATCGGCATCGCGGGTGCGCAGGTCTTCGATCAGGCGAACCGCATGGATCACGGTTGAGTGATCGCGCCCACCGAACTTGCGGCCGATTTCCGGATAGGACCGCGGGGTCAGCACCTTGGCGAGGTACATCGCCACCTGGCGCGGACGGACCACGGCGCGGGCACGGCGCTTGCTGGACATTTCGGTCCGGTCGACCCGGTAGAACTGACAAACGGTCCGCTGGATTTCGTCGATGGTGATCCGGCGGCGATTGGCCGAGAGGATATCGGTCAGCTGCTCTTCAGCCAATTGCAGCGACACGGCCTGACCGGTCAACTGGGCATAGGCGATCAGCTTGTTCAGGCCGCCAACCAGTTCGCGGACATTGCGATTGATCGTGCGGGCCAGAAATTCGACCACGTCACCCGGCACGTGGCTGGGCGAGAAACGCTGGAGCCGGTGATCGAGGATCGAACGGCGCAGATCGATATCGGCCGGCTGGATATCGGCAACGAGGCCCATCGACAGGCGCGAGAGCAAGCGCTGCTCCACCCCATCCAGTGCCTGCGGAGCACGGTCAGCCGCGAAAACCAGCCGCTTGCCTTCAGCCAGCAGGGCATCAATCGTGTACAGCAGCTCTTCCTGGGCGGAAGCCTTGCCGATGATGAACTGGATGTCATCGACCAGCAGCAGGTCAAAGCCACGCAGCCGTGCCTTGAACTCAATCGTCTGGTTCTGACGCAGCGCCTGGACGAATTCGACCATGAAGCGCTCAGCCGAGCAGTAGAAGATCCGCGCGCGCTGGTGGTTGGCCAGATAGGCGTGGCCAATCGCGTGCAGCAGGTGAGTCTTGCCCTGGCCGGTTGCGGCCTTGAGATAGAGCGGCGCGAACTGCGGCGTTTCCGTGGCTGCCATCCGCTGCGCAGCGTTGCTGGCAAGGATATTGGCGCCGCCGGTAACAAAGCTGGCAAAGGTCAGCGAAGGATCAAGCCCGACCGGACCCTGGCCCATCGAGCCAAGCTCGGCTGCGCCCATGCCCAGGGCATCGCCCGGCTGCGCCATTGGCAGACCATCATTGGCAGCACGGCGGCCCTCATCGCGGCTCAGGCGAAGACCCGGAATCGCGCGGCGACCCGGCATCACCGAAATCTGCACGTTGCGGATATCAGGCCGCGAAATCTTCCAGGCCAGCGACAGCCGGTCCGCAAAGCGGTCCGAAACCCAATTGGCGGAGAATTCGTTCGGCAGATAGAGATCGAGCGTGCCGCTCTGCTTGCACAGCGCGCCAAGCTGGATCGGCTTGATCCACTGGCTGTAAAGCTGGTTGCCCAGATCCTTGCGCAGGCCCCGGCTGATGTCAGCCCAGTCTGCCGCAAGATCAAGCGCTTCTTGTTCTTCTATCATGCGCTCTGCGTCAGCTCCGCCCGGCGCGGCGGTGCCGCGCGAATTACCAATGCTTGGTCCCGACACCCCTACGGCCCCCGAATATACTTTCCCAGCCCCGAGCCTCGAACCGAGGACAGGACCCGCCCAAAACCAGTCCCCAAAAACCGGTTCGGAACTTCAAACTGTGTGCAAGGCCCGTTGCAGAATCTGCGCTGGGCTCTGGCGGTGTTATGGCCCGCTGAGCGCGCAGGGCAAGGCACCCTTTTTCAAAAAACTGAAATAAAGGCCCTTGACTCACATAGGCCCTCGGAATTCCCGCAGTGAAATTCTAAACTCTTGTTAAGCATGAAACTTATGCAAAGCGGTCAGTGCGAATCGCAGGAATCCGGTGACTTGCTGCAGCGCCGCATTTGTCAGCCCGGGACAAAGAAAAAGGGCCGGCGGTTGAACCACCAGCCCTTTTGCAGGGTTGTTCTCATTTCGTGCTGCCGATCCGCGAATCGGCAGCGCCGGATCAGAGCGAGGTAACCCGCTTGGTCAGGCGCGCGAACTTGCGCGACGCAGTGTTCTTGTGAAGCACGCCGCGGGCAACACCGCGCTGCAGTTCCGGCTGTGCCGCCTTGAGGGCATCAGCAGCGGCAACCTTATCGCCACCGGCGAGGGCAGCTTCGACCTTCTTGATGAAGGTACGGATACGGCCCAGGCGGTTGCCGTTGATTTCTGCGCGCTTCTCGTTGCGACGGATGCGCTTCTTGGCTTGCGGCGTATTGGCCATGTCAGTCCTTCTTGCGGCTGGCAGGTGCAGCCCGATTCCGAATGAAATTTCAAATCAATCGCGCGGGGAATGAACGAGTCATACCCGCGGAAAGCGCGGCCCTTAACTGGGCCAACCCGAATCGTCAACCGAAACGCACTACCTTTGGCACTTCGCGCAGAACCAGGTGCTACGTCCGCCCTGCGGCACACGCTGGATTTCAGCGCTGCATCGCGTGCAAGGCGCGCCGGTTCGATCATAGACATCAAACTGCTTTGAGAAGTAGCCCAGCTGGCCATCTGGCTGGGCATAGTCCCGCAGGGTTGATCCCCCGGCCTCAATCGCTTCCGCGATCACGTCCTTGATTGCCGGGACCAGCCGCGTGAGCGCCGGACCGGCAACCTGGCCTGCAGCCTTGCGAGGATCGATCCCGGCCCGGAACAGCGCCTCGCAGACATAGATGTTGCCCAGCCCCGCCACGATACGCTGATCCAGCAGCATCAACTTGATCGCCGCACTGCGCTTTTCGAGCGCCGCCTTGAGGTGAGCCGGAGTCAATTCGTCACTCAGCGGTTCTGGCCCCAGGGCCGCAAAGGCTGGCCAGTCCCCGATCACAGCATCGTCGACCAGATCGACCGAACCAAAACGGCGCGGATCGTTCAGAGCCAGCACGTTGCCCGCGGCAGTTTCCAGCACGAGGTGATCGTGTGCGCCGATATCCTCCGGATCGATTCGCCACCGGCCCGACATCCCCAGGTGGAACACCATGGTCCGGCCCCGGTCAGTATGGATCAGGCCATATTTGGCGCGCCGGCTAAGGCCAGTTACGATGGCGCCGGTCAGCGTCTGGACCAGGTCGACCGGAAACGGCCGGCGCAAATTAGCCCGGCGTGGTTCAACCCGCGTGAGCTTCGCTCCATCGAGATAACGCGCCAGACCGCGAACGGTCGTTTCTACTTCGGGTAATTCGGGCATAGAAACCCTGCTAACAAGCTTTTCGCCGCGCCGAAACTACCCTAAGGGCCAGCTCCATGAGCGAACAGGTTTCCTTTGGCTACGAAGAGGTCTCTCCAGACGAGAAGACCGAGCGCGTCGGCGCGGTATTTTCAAGCGTCGCGAAGAATTACGACGTGATGAACGACGCCATGTCCGTTGGCATGCACCGGCTGTGGAAGGACAAGTTCGTGCGCCGCGTCAAACCGCGCCCCGGCGAGCAGATCCTCGATATGGCAGGCGGCACGGGCGACATCGCTTTCCGCATGGCCGCGCAAGGTGCGCAGATCACCGTTTCAGACATCAATCAGGATATGCTGGATGTCGGCATTGAACGCGCAATGGACCGCGGCTTCGATAGCCTGGTCTGGTCCCGCCAGAACGCAGAGGAGCTTAGCTTCCCGAGCCGTTTCTTCGATGCCTATACGATCGCCTTCGGCATTCGGAATGTTACCCGGATCGATCATGCTCTGGCCGAAGCCCACCGCGTGCTGAAGCATGGCGGCCGGTTCTACTGCCTGGAATTTTCGACCACCGAATGGCCCGGCTTCAAGGAAGTCTACGATTTCTATTCGCACCAGCTGGTGCCGCGGATTGGACAGGCGATTGCCGGTGATGCCGATTCCTATCGCTACCTGATCGAATCAATCCGCCGCTTCCCGACCATGCCCGAATTTGAAGGCATGATCCGCGACGCCGGCTTCACGCGGACCAAGGTTGAGCCGATCCTGGGCGGGCTGGTGGCCATTCACAGCGGCTGGAAAATTTGACCCGTCCCGCGACCCACCTGCTGCGGTTACTGCGCTGGGGGCGGATCCTGGCGAAGCACGGCGCGCTGCGCGGGATTGAGCAGGATCGCAATACCCCGCCTGCCGTCAAGCGGCTGTTCCGGTTGGCCCGGCTGGGGACCTTTCAGCCGCGCGTGCCAGACTATGCCGGAGCCTTTCAGGCAATTGGACCGGCCGCGATCAAGCTGGGGCAGACCCTGGCCACCAGACCCGATCTGGTAGGCGATGAAGCGGCCTTTAACCTGCTGAGCCTGCAAGACAGCCTGCCGCCGGTTTCCTTCGATGCGATCCGGGCGGAAATCGAGGCCAGCTTTGGCGCGCCGCTTGATGTGCTGTTCACCAGCATCGATCCCGATCCGGTAGGCGCCGCATCGATTGCCCAGGTCCACAAGGCCGTGACCCCCGATGGCCGGACAGTGGCAGTCAAGGTTCTGCGCCCCGGTATCCGTGAGAAGTTCGCGGCCGATATCGAGACCTATGAATGGGCCGCCGCCCACCTTGAGGCGCTGGGCGGCGAAGCGGCCCGACTGCGTCCGCGCATGGTGATCGCCAATCTCAAGCGCTGGACCATGCGCGAGCTCGACCTGCGGCGGGAAGCGGCATCGGCTTCTGAACTGACTGAGGCGATGAAGGGGTTCGAGGGCTATCGTATCCCGGGGATCGACTGGGACCGGACCAATGGCCGGGTCATGACGATTGAGTGGATTGACGGCGTCAAAATTAGCGACCGGGCTGCGCTGGATGCCAGCGGGGTCGATCTGCCCGAGCTTGCCAACCGCCTGGTCATCGCCTTCCTGACCCAAGCGATCAGCTACGGCTATTTCCATGCCGATATGCATCAGGGTAATCTGTTCGTGCAGTCGGACGGCACGATTGCTGCGATCGACTTCGGCATCATGGGCCGGATTGATCGCCGCGCCCGGTTCTGGCTGGCAGAGATCCTTTATGGCCTGACCACCGGCAATTACCGCCGCGTGGCCGAGATCCATTTCGAAGCGCAATATGTGCCAAGCTATCACTCGGTCGATGAA
>CAZNFV010000027.1:0-18219 GCA_964572445.1 uncultured Novosphingobium sp.
CTGCTTCAGCCGTTCCTCAAAATCGCCGCGATAGCGGGTGCCAGCCAGCAGTGCGCCCATGTCCAGGCTATAGATCACGACCTCATTCAGGACTTCAGGGACATCGCCCTCCACAATCTTGCGCGCCAGACCTTCGGCAATAGCCGTTTTGCCCACGCCGGGATCACCGACATAGAGCGGGTTGTTCTTGGAACGGCGGCACAGGATCTGGATCGTGCGGTCCACTTCCGGACCGCGACCGATCAGCGGATCGATCTTACCGATCAGGGCCTTTTCATTCAGATTGACGCAGAACTGATCGAGCGCCGATTCCTTCTTCGAATCTTTGGCCTGGGCTTTGTCTTCCGGGGCCGGGCCGTCACTGTCGGTGCCCTTGGGGCTCTTGTCTTCGATCCGCTTACCGCCCTTGCCGATTCCGTGGCTGATGAAGCTGACGGCATCCAGACGGCTCATGTCCTGCTGTTGCAGGAAGTAGACGGCATAGGAATCGCGTTCGGAAAACAGCGCGACCAGCACGTTGGCCCCGGTTACAGTATCCTTGCCCGATGACTGAACGTGCAGGATCGCGCGCTGGATCACGCGCTGGAATCCGGCGGTGGGGGCAGGATCACCCTTTTCCTCGGTCTTGAGGCTTTGGTATTCCTGATCAAGGTACTGGCGCACCACATCGCCCAGCTCTGCCAGCTCTACGCCGCAGGCTTCCATCACCTGGGCCGCGTCCGGATCGTCGATCAGCGCGAGCAGCAGGTGTTCCAGAGTCGCATATTCATGGCTGCGCTCTGTGGCGTTGGCGAGCGCGCCATGCAGCGTCTTTTCAAGGCTCTGGGCAAAACTTGGCATTTAAAAGCCTTCCCACTGATGGAGTGACCCTTCGATTGCCGAAGAGTATGAACATGGATGGTTAACCAAGCCTATATGGCCGGGCCGATTGGCCTGACCTGCTAAGTTGTACAAACGCTATATGGGGTGCCGATCCGCGACTGCGAAGGGGCACCCGAAAAATCATGCCGGCCGCGGCTTGAACAAAGCTTCGGCTGCGGCCCGCTGGGATGAAACCTTGTCGCGGTGCGCCTTGATCCGCGCGATCTCGTTTTCCAGCATGGTGATCCGTTCGCCCAGCTCATCGAGAGAGAGCCGGTCTAGCGGTTCATGGGCCAGCTGGCTGGCTGCGTCGCTGCGCAAGCGGGGGCGGTCATCTTCGTCCATCCGGTGCGTAAAATCGAACTTCCTGCGCTTGCTGTCAACACGCCCAAAGGCTAGGCCGTTTGCGCCAGCCTCAAGCCAATAGGAAAAGGTCAAATGACCGGAAATACGTCCGAAACGCTGCCTGAAACGATGATTGCGATCGGCTTTGATGCGCCCGGCGGCCCCGAGGTGTTGCAACCGCAGACCTTGCCTGTGCCGAATCCGGGTGAGGGGCAGGTTCTGGTCAAGGTGGCCTATGCCGGCGTTAACCGCCCCGATGTGATCCAGCGCCGCGGGCTCTATCCGCCGCCGCCCGGCGCTTCGCCGATCCCGGGTCTGGAGATCGCTGGCGAAGTTGTGGCGATTGGCGCGGGCGTCAGCGATGTCATGCTGGGCCAGCGCGTATGTGCGCTGGTGTCCGGTGGCGGCTATGCCGAATATTGCCTTGCCGTGGCCGACCATTGCCTGCCGGTTCCGGCCGACATGCCGCTTGATCAGGCCGCAGCCCTGCCGGAAACCCTGTTTACCGTGTGGCACAACGTATTTGAGCGTGGCTGGGCCAAAGAAGGCGAGACGATCCTGGTCCACGGTGGCACCAGCGGGATCGGCACAATGGCGATCATGCTGGGCAAGGCCTTTGGGCTGACTGTAATTGTGACCTGCGGCGATGCGGAAAAGTGCGCTGCCGCGCTGAAGATCGGGGCCGATCATACGATCGACTACAAGGCGAGCGACTTTGTCGAGGAGGTGCAGCGCATCACCGGCGGGCAGGGCGTTGAGCTGGTGCTCGATATGGTTGCCGGAGACTATGTCGCCCGCAACCTGCGCTGCATGAAAGAGGACGGCCGTCATGTAACGATCGCAGTCCAGGGCGGAATGCAGGCCGAACTCAACATGGCTGTGATCATGAGCCGCCGCTACACCTTGACCGGATCGACCCTGCGGCCGCGCTCCAGCCAGTTCAAAGCGTTGCTGGCGCAAGAGATCGCGACCAATGCCTGGCCGCTGTTCACCGGAGGACAGCTGCGCCCGATCATGGATCAGACCTTTCCGCTGGGCGACGCGGCTGCGGCTCATGCTCGGATGGAAGCCGGCACCCACATCGGTAAGATCGTGCTGGCGGTCTGACCGAGGCCCTTACGCAATGGCTGACTCAATCCTTGCCGAATCCGCCGTTATCACCTAGATGGCAGGCTCAACGGCCGCTCCGGTAAGGGGCGGCCCTATTATTTTGAACTCGATTTCTGGCGGAGAATTCCCGTGACCCAGCCCACCCCGTTGATGCCGCATGCCACTGCTTCGTGGTTGGTCGACAACACTGCGCTGTCGTTCGAACAGATCGCCGAATTCTGCGGGCTGCACATCCTTGAAGTGAATGCGATGGCGGACGATCTGGCCAGCAGCAAATACACCGGTCGTGATCCGGTGCGCTCGGGCGAGCTGACAATGGCAGAAATCGAAAAGGGCCAGAGCAATCCGGCCTATTCGCTGGTCATGCAGAAGGCCCCCGCCCAGGTCAGCCGGACCAAGGGTCCGCGTTATACGCCGGTGTCGAAGCGTCAGGATAAGCCCGACGGCATCGCCTGGATCCTGCGCGCGCACCCGGAAATTTCCGATGCGCAGATTGGCAAGCTGATCGGTACCACCCGCAACACCATCGCCGCAATCCGCGATCGCAGCCACTGGAACATTGCCAACATCCAGCCGAAGGACCCGGTAACCCTGGGCCTGTGCAGTCAGCGCGAGCTTGATGGGATCGTCGCCAAGGCCGCCAAGAAGGCCGGCCTGACCGATGAAGCCGGTGATGACGCCCGTCTTGGTGATGACCGCGCTTCGCTGATCGAAGAACTGCGCGCCGAACGCGATGCGCAGACCAAGCTGGCTTCTGAAACCGCTCAGGAAGCCGAAGCCGCCGCTTGGCTCGAGGCAAAGCGTGCCGCGGAAGCGACCGACGAAGCTTAAGGCACCGACTTCTTCAGCCCGGCGCTTGCGCCGGGCGGCTGGTGGCACCACTTAGCTGATATGAGTGTCAGTACGGTCGCCGCACCACCTCCCAGTCCCTGGCAAGCGCACTATGCGCACCCCACGCCGTGGGACACGGATTTCCCGCCGTTGACGGTGCCGCAGATGTTTGCGGACAGCGCTGCGAAATTTTCCGATCGGCCGCTGGTCGATTTCATGGGTCGGCGTTTCACCTATGCGCAGCTCCACCACGAGGCTTTGGCCTTCGCTGCCGGGCTCCAGCAGCTTGGGATCGGCAAAGGCGACCGCGTCGGGCTGTTCCTGCCTAATGTCCCGATCTACGTTTCAGCCTATTATGGGGCGATGCTGGCCGGGGCGACGGTGGTCAACTTTTCGCCACTCTACACCGCTGCCGAGCTGACCGCTCAGGTGGCGGATTCGGGCGCGCGCCTGCTCGTTACCGTCGACTCCTCGGCGCTGCTGCCAACTGCCCTGGCAGTCAAGGAACAGTCCGCGCTGGAATGGCTGGTGGTCGGATCGCTGGCGGCGCAACTGCCCTGGATCAAGGGCCTCGCCATGCGGCTCTTCGCGCGCAAATCGCTCAGCCCAGTGCCATCGCAGGCGCTGCAATGGGATGACATGCTGGCTGAGACTGACCCCGCGCCGGTTGTGCTCGATCCTGAAGAAGACCTGGCTCTGCTGCAGTATACCGGCGGAACCACCGGCACTCCCAAGGGAGCCATGCTTACCCACCAGAACATCACCGCCAATACCCGCCAGGTCGTGGCGATCGACCCACGCCAGGACGCGCGCGACATGATCGTTGGCGTCTTGCCGCTGTTCCATGTCTTCGCCAATATCTGCGTGCTGAACCGGACCATCGTCCATGGCGGCTGTATTGCCATGTTGCCGCGATTTGATGCCGGACAGACCTTGAAGACGCTGGCTCGCGTGCAGGCGACCGCCATGCCGGGCGTGCCGACGATGTATCAGGCGCTGCTCGATCACCCCGCGTGTGGTGCCACCGATTTCAGTTCGCTACGGGTTTGCATCTCGGGCGGGGCGCCCCTGCCGTTGCCGCTGAAGCAGCGGTTCGAAGCGGTGACACGAGCGCGGCTGATCGAAGGCTATGGCCTGACTGAAACAGCCGGCGTCGCCACTGCCAATCCCTATGAGGGCGAGGAGCGTCCTGGCACGATTGGCCAGCCGATCCCGGGCACCCGGATTCGCCTGCTCGACAAGGAAGATCCCACGCAGGACGCACCGCTTGGCGAACCGGGCGAACTGGCGATCCAGGGACCACAGGTGATGCGCGGCTATTGGCGCCGCCCCGAAGCAGCGGCGGCGGCCTATACGGATCGCCCCGATGGCCGCTGGCTGCGCACGGGTGATGTCGCCGTGCTGGAGGAGGGCGGCTACCTGCGGATCGTCGACCGCATCAAGGATATGATCGCGGTAGGCGGGTTCAAGGTATTTCCAAGCGAGGTCGAGGCGGTCCTGCTGCGCCATCCAGCCGTGAAAGAAGCGCTCGTGATTGGCGTGCCCGACGCCTATCGCGGTGAGGCTCCGCGCGCCTATGTTACCTTGCAGGACAATGCCGCTGAAACGGGCGAGCAACTGGCCAGCTGGCTCAACGGCCATCTCGGCAAGCATGAACGGGTCGATGCCGTGGTGGTGCGCGAAAGTTTGCCGAAGACGATGATCGGCAAGCTGGATCGCAAAGCACTTCGTACCGAAGTTGGCCTGATTGTGCCGGCAGCTTAGCTCTTAGCTTAGCTCTTAGCTTAGCTCGCGAGGGTCAGCAGCTTTTCGACCCCTTCGGCCGGGCTTTCCTCGGGCTGGCCAACTTCGCGCGGGGCAAAGCGGCCGTCGACCTGGGCGCCCTGCTCGATCGTAAGCGCATCGTAGTGCACGTCGCCCTGAATCCGCGCAGACTTGAGAATCACGAGTTCGCGCGCAGAAATAGAGCCCCGCACAACCCCGGCCAGCCGGGCGTTCTCGGCCTTGACCGCGCCAACGATCTCGCCGGTTTCGCCCTGGACGAGCGCGCTGCAGGTGACATCGCCATCGACCTTGCCATCAAGATGAAGGTCGGCCGAAGCCGTGACATTGCCCTTGATCGCCGTATCGGCCCCAAGGACCGAAAAGGTCGATCCGCGCATGGTGTTACTGCCTGTTGCTCGCGGCGCTACCGCCGCTGTTATCTTGTTGAACATGAGACGGCGCCTCAAGGAATGGCCGGGGGTTGATTGCTCGGTCGTTGATTCGGACCTCAAAGTGAAGGTGCGGACCAGTCGAACGACCGGTGCTGCCGATCAATCCGATTACCTGTCCCGCCCGGACCGATTGACCGATCCGCGTCCTGAAACCCGACATGTGAGCATAGCGCGTCACCAGCCCATTACCATGATCAATTTCAACTGCATTGCCATAGCCCTGCTGGACCCCGACAAATCGGACGGTCCCGGTGGCTGCCGCATAGATCGGCGCACCGATCGGGCCTTTGAAATCAAGCCCCGCATGGAACGCCGCGCCGCCGGTGAAAGGATCAGCGCGATAACCAAAGCCTGACGAAATATAGGCGAGGCTGGCAGGCGTGTGCTGCGGTATGCCGGCCAGCCCGCGCTCCAAGGCTTCCATGCGCGCGAGGCTCAGGCCGAGCCGCTCAAAACGTGGATCAAGGCTGCGCTTGCTCGATCCAAATAGCTCGATCAGTGGCCCACCCTGAGCTGAGCGATCGTCCAGTCGCGCCACCATGGCATTGGGATCCAAGCCAAGCGCCCTGATGCGCTGAACAGCCGCCGCGGCACGGCGGTCAGCGAATCGGGTCAGCCGTTCAACCAGTGCGAGCTGGCGCGCCTCGATTTTGGCGAGCCCCGCAGCCTCAGGCAGAGCGGCGCTGACTTTGTCGATCGTCTTGGCGGCTTCGCCACTCGAATCCGAGACGGTGTCGGCAGCTTTGATGTCGTCGGGCAGAACTTCGGTCATCTTTTCGAGCGCGCCCTGACGGCGCGAGAGGTCTTCAGCTACGCTTTGCAAATCGTCGCGATATTCCGCGACACGGTTTTCCGCTGTTGCAACCTTGGCCTCGCGATCAAGCAAGTCGAGCCGATCACGGGTGGACAGGTACTGCGACACTGCCATTCCGGCCATCGAGAGCAGCCAGGCAGCAAGCAGGGTCGCAGCAATAGCGGCGCCCACCATCTGCACTTTCGCAGAGATTTTGATGAAACGGACCTGCCCCTGCGATCGCATGAAGAATTCGCGATCCGGGAACCAGCTCCGCAGGCGGTCTCTTAGCCCACCAACGGTCAGATTTTGCAAGACGACCCCAAGCCCTTGATAACCTTCGATCCGGCCCGCTAGCAGGTAACCCCAGTGCAGGCGAATCTCTCGACCCGGCTTGTCGCTGAATCGAAAGACTTGCGCGACGAGTCGATTGGGTTGCCGGAACCGTTCCGCAAGTGATAGGCGCAGCTCTGTAATGACTACGTCTTCACCAGCATTTTCTGGCGATCCCGATTCGCTTGTTGCGAGCCTGGCGCTGGCTGGCCGAGCAGCGCAGTTGCAGCTTGCCCGGTTAAGCTCAGCGCAGCGCGCGGCGGGATTGCGCGCAGCGGCCGAAGCCCTGCGCGCCCAGGAATCCGCTATCCTTGCTGCCAATGCGCAGGACATGGCTGCTGGTGAGGCGCGGGGGCTGACTGCCGCCATGCTTGATCGGTTGAAACTCGATTCGGAACGGCTGCGCGGGATTGCCGCTGCCGTTGCGGCCGTCGCCGATCTGCCCGATCCGGTTGGCCAGGAGATTGACCGAAACGAACGCCCCAATGGTCTGGTCCTGTCGCGGGTGCGGGTGCCGATTGGCCTGATCGGCATCATCTACGAAAGCCGCCCGAATGTGACGGCCGATGCCGCGGCTTTGTGCCTGCGGTCCGGCAATGCCGTGCTGCTACGCGGGGGCAGTGAAGCGGTTCACTCCAACCGCGCGATCCACGCAGCACTCGTCAGCGGCTTGAGCGAGGCCGGGATTCCGGCTGCGGCCGTTCAACTGGTGCCCGACCAGGACCGGGCTGTGGTTGGGGCAATGCTGACCGCTGCCGGGTTGATCGACATGATCGTGCCGCGCGGTGGCAAGAGCCTAGTGGCCCGGGTCCAGGCCGATGCCCGTGTACCGGTGCTGGCCCATTTGGACGGGATCAATCACACCTACGTCCATGCCGCAGCCGATCCGGCCAAGGCTGTTGCGATTGCGCGCAATGCCAAGCTCCGCCGTACCGGGGTTTGCGGGGCGATGGAGACGCTGTTGATCGATGCGCTCTACCCCGAATCGACTGCCCTCGTTGCGGCATTGCTCGATGCCGGCTGCGCCCTGCGCGGGGATCCGCGGGCCTGCGCGCTTGATTCGCGAATCGATCCGGCCAGCGCGGAGGACTGGGACACCGAATATCTCGATGCGATCCTCTCGGTCGCCGTTGTCGATGGCCCAGATGCGGCGATGGCCCATATCGCGCGCCACGGTTCGCACCACACGGATGTTATCGTTACCGAAGAAGCGGCAATCGCCGAACGGTTCCTTGGCGAAGTTGATAGTGCGATTGTGATGCACAATGCCTCCAGCCAGTTCGCCGATGGTGGCGAGTTCGGCCTGGGTGCCGAAATCGGCATTGCCACCGGGCGGCTCCACGCCCGCGGTCCGGTCGCGCTTGAAGGTCTGACGACTTACAAGTGGCTGGTTCGCGGCACAGGGCAGGTCCGGCCCTGAGCCGGCGCCGGCAGCGCGTCGGGCTGCTGGGCGGCAGCTTTAACCCGGCGCATGGCGGGCACCGGCGAATCAGCCTGTTCGCCCGGGCGGCGCTGGGTCTCGATGCCGTGTGGTGGCTGGTCTCGCCAGGCAATCCCTTGAAGCCAAAAGCGGGCATGGCTCCACTCACGGCGCGGTTGTCTTCGGCGCTGTCTATGGCCCGGCGGGCGCCGATCTTACCCACCGCGATCGAGCGCGACCTTGGCACCGTTTACACCGTCGATACGCTGCGCACGCTGCGACGCCGCTATCCCGATATCGACTTCGTCTGGCTGATGGGCAGCGACAATCTGGCCCAGCTGCATCGCTGGCGCGACTGGCGCAGACTGGCCCGCACCATGCCGATTGCGGTAATTGCCCGTCCCGGCTATGATGGCTCCGCTGCGGCGAGCCCCGCTGCAGCATGGCTCGGCCGATACCGGCGGTCTGCAGCCAGTCTTAAGCACCGGGCAGGATGGAGCGCACCCGCGCTGATACACTTGCGATTCGATCCCGATCCGCGCTCGGCGACAGCCATTCGCCGCGCCGATCCAGACTGGGCCCGGCGCTTTGCTGGCCGAGCGGTCCGGGATCCGCTGACGCACCATCCGGTCAACCCCGAAACGCCATGAACGGACTGGGCCTGTCGCCTGCGCCCTGCCGCGCTGGCCATCCTCCAGTCCTCCACTCCAAGGAGCCGTTGCCACTTTCATGACACCTGCCACGAACGCGCCGGCCGCTGCCGGAACGCCCACTCCGCTGCCTCCTTCCGAACCTGGTTCGCTCCACGCGCTGGTGCTCCAGTCGCTGGATGACGATCAGGCGCAGGAAATCATCTCGATCCCGCTTGAGGGCAAGAGCTCGATTGCCGATCACATGGTGATCGCCAGCGGTCGCTCGACCCGCCAAGTTGCGGCGATGGCCCAAAAACTGGCCGAACGCGTGAAGCAAGGCGGCTTTGGCCACGTCCGGATCGAAGGCCTCCCCGCCGCTGACTGGGTGCTGATCGATGCAGGCGACATTGTCGTCCACCTGTTCCGTCCGGAAGTGCGCAGCTTCTACAATCTTGAGCGGATGTGGGCGTTCGGGGATTCGGGCGCGGCCTGATTCCCCTGCGCTGATCCCCTGCCATGCGGCTGCATGTGATCGCGCGCGGCAAGATTGCCCGCTCGCCCGAGGCCGATCTGGTTGCCCGCTATATGAAGCGGATTACCTGGCCGGTGGTCCAGACTGAATTGCCTGACACCGGCGGCACCATCCCCGCCAGCCTTACCCCGGCGCGCGAAGTTCTGCTGGATGAACGCGGCAGGCAGCTTTCGTCCGAAGAATTCGCTGCCCTGCTGGGCCGATGGCGCGATGATGGCGTGCGCGAGGCGCGGTTCCTGATCGGCGCCGCCGATGGCCACGGCGCGGCCGCGCGGACGCAGGCCGATCTCCTGCTGGGCTTCGGCCCGATGACCTGGCCGCACTTGATGGTGCGGGCCATGCTGGCGGAACAATTATGGCGTGCGACCAGCATTTTGGCTGGTCATCCCTATCACCGTTCGGGATAAGGCGCGCGATGTCGCCGACCGTCCTCCGTTGTCTCACGCCCTTGCTCGCGTTGGCCGCGTTGGGCGCGGCCATGGCGCAAGTGCCGCCTGGCGATCCCGCCCAGTTGCAACGCGCCCTCGCGGAAGCAAGGTCGGCGGGGGCCACCGCAGGTCGGCGCGCGGCAGAGCTTGAAGCCCAGGCCCGCAGCGCCAATGCCGCAGTTGAACGCACCGCACACGAGGCGGCAGGAATCGCTGCGCGGATCCAGCAGGCCGAAGCCGGGATCGCTGTTAACGAGGCCCGCGCGGCGCTGATCGAGCGCGAACGGGCTCAGCTGCGCGCCCGTCTCGCCCAGCGCCAGCAGCCGCTGATCCAGCTTACGGCAGCCCTGCAGCGGCTTGCCCGCCGCCCTGCCGGATTTGCCGTCCTGCGTCCTGGATCGCTCCACGATGCTGTCTATCTGCGCGCCACACTCGAAGCGATGCTACCTGAAATTGAGCGGCGGACGGCCGACCTGCGCGCCGAGCTGGACCGCAGCCGCGCCCTGCAGGCGCAGGCGCGGACCAATGCCGATGGTCTGCGGCAGGCCCAACGGGATCTGGCAGCCCGGCGGCAAACGCTTGCCGCGCTCGAAAGCAGGCAGCGGCTTGATGCCCGTGCTGCCGGCGGATTAGCCGCGCGCGAAGCCGACCGTGCCCTGGCTCTGGCTGAGCAGGCGCGCGACCTCAATGGCCTGGTCGGACAGTTAGATGAGGCCAGCCGCCGCCGCGCCGCGCTGGCTGCCTTGCCGGGGCCAGTGCTGCGACCCGCTTTACCCGGTGCGGCCGTGGTTGCGGCCGATGCTCCGGCTACTGCCGTCGCGACGCTGCGCCTGCCCGGCTTCAACCTGCCGCTGGCCGGACAAGTGGTGGCCGGCTTTGGTACTGCGCGCCCCGGCTTGCCGCGCTCACGAGGGATCACGCTGCTGGCGCGTCCAGCGGCGCAGGTGGTTGCTCCGGCTGCTGGCCGGGTTGCCTTTGCCGGATCCTACCGAGGCTATGGCCAGATCGTGATTATCGAACATCCCGGCGGCTGGGCTTCGCTGGTGACGGGTCTCTCTACGCTTGATGTTGAAGTGGGTGATCGGCTGGTCAATGGTTCCCCGCTGGGGATCACCGGTCCGGGCCAGCCGCTGGTCACGCTGGAATTGCGAAAGGATGGCCAGCCGGTCAATCCGATTGAACAGCTTAGCCGTTGAACAACCCGGTATCGCGGGCCATCTGGTGTTAAGGCGCGGTAGAGGATAGGATCGAATGCGATCGACAGGCGAAAGGCCGATAACCGAATGAAGCTTGCCAATCTTGCCCGCGCCGCGCTGCTGGTCAGCGCCGTTGCCCTGTTGCCGGCAACCACGGCAGGACTTGCCGCGGTTGAAGCGCGTTCGAACGCCCAGTTCAACCGGCTGTTTACGGTCTATCAGATCGTCAAGGCGCAGTACGTTGAATCGGTCGATGACGATAAGCTGATTGCGGGAGCGATTGACGGCATGCTGTCGGCGCTCGATCCGCATTCCAGTTATGTTGAAGGGGCATCGTTCCAGCGCCTGACCAACATGATTGATGGCAATTATTCAGGGCTCGGCCTCAGTGTCGGCATGGACGATGATGCGGTTCGGGTGATCGCGCCGATGAAGGGCAGTCCGGCAGAAAAGGCCGGCGTCAAGGCCGGCGACTATATCACTCACCTCGACGGCAAGCTGATCTATGGGATCGATCTGGATGATGCAGTCGCGCGGATGCGCGGCGAAGCGGGGACGACCATTCGGTTGACCCTGTTCCGCGAAGGGCGCGATGGCACGTTTGATGTCACCGTTACGCGCGGGGTGATCGATCTGGAGCCGGTGACCTGGAAGCTTGAAAAGGATGTCGGCGTTGTTTCAGTCAATGAGTTCTCGCGCGATGTCGGCATCGATGTCGGCAAGGCGATCGTCGACCTGAAGAAGCAGGCTGGCGGCCGGCTGACCGGACTGGTGCTTGATCTGCGGCAGAACCCGGGCGGCTCGCTGGACGAGGCTGTGGCCCTGTCTGACCTGTTCCTGACCAAGGGCGATATTGTCTCGCAGCGCGGCCGCAACCCGCGCGACAACGAGTTTTACCGGGCGGAAGAGATGATCCCGGGTGATGCCGCCAAGGGCTTGCCGGTAATCGTGCTGATCGACTCTGGCTCAGCCTCGGCCTCGGAAATCGTGGCGGGCGCTCTGCAAGATCAGAAGCGCGCGCTGATTATGGGTGAGCGCAGCTTTGGTAAGGGCAGCGTCCAGTCGCTGTTTGAACTCGACAAGACCCGCGCCATCAAGCTGACGACCGCGCGCTATTACACGCCATCGGGCAAGTCGGTGCAGGAAGGCGGGATTGAACCCGATATCCGCGTGCCGCAGCTGTCCGATCCTGATGCGCGCCGCCGGGCCGAATTGACCATGCGCGAAAGCGATCTGCGTCGGCACCTGGTCAACGAACTGGGCGTGGCGGACAAGCAGCTGGAGACCGACCGGCAGGACGATCCGCGCTTCAAGGCCAGTGCTGAAGAGCTGAAGGCCAAGGGCATCACCGACTTCCAGCTGCACTATGCGCTGGAAACGCTGCGCCGCGGCGGCCGCGCGGCTCTGGCCGTCAAGGGGAAGTAAGCCTGTGGGAAGTTCGGCGCGAATTTCGGCGCGGGGGTTGGCGCTGGCCGTGCCGCTCGGCCTGCTGGGTGGGGCCTATGTCTCGCAATATGCCTTTGGACTTTATCCGTGCGAGATGTGCTGGTGGCAGCGATATCCGCACTTTGCTGCGCTGGCTCTGGCTCTGATTGGCTGGGTCCAACCGGGACAAAAGCTATGGGTCTGGCTGGCGGCACTGGCCATTCTCAGCTCGGGGCTGATCGGCGGGTTCCACGCTGGGGTTGAGTACGATTGGTGGGAAGGGATTACCGGCTGCGCCACGGTGGCCGAGGTGGGCGGCGATCCACTTGCGGCAATCCTCAACGCGCCGATCGTGCGCTGCGATGTAGCGCCCTGGACCCTGTTCGGAATTTCGCTGGCGGGGTTCAACTTCCTGATCTCAACGGTCGGGGCGCTGGCCATCTTTGCGCTGCTGCGCCGCGAGGGAACCAAGGCATGAGCGATCGGTCACGGATGCTGCGGGTTGATCAGGCGGGCGAATATGGTGCGACCCGGATCTATGCTGGGCAATTGGCGGTGATGGGTGATCGCGCCCCGCACTCAGGCGAGATCGCGCACATGGCTGAACAGGAAGCGGCGCACCGCGCCAAGTTTGATGCCTTGCTGGCCCGGCGCGGGGTCCGCCCGACGGCGCTTCAGCCGGTCTGGAATGTGGCCGGCTATGCCCTCGGCGCCGCCACGGCTTTGATCGGGCCCACTGCGGCCATGGCCTGCACGGCCGCGATCGAGACCGAGATTGACCGGCACTATACCCTGCAGCTGGATGAACTGGGCGACGAAGATCCGGAACTGGCCGACATGATCCGCGAATTTCGCGATGACGAACGCGCGCACAAGGAAGCCGCGCTTGCGGCGGGGGCGGAACAGGCACCGGCCTATACGCTGTTGACCGGCGCGATCCGGTTGGGTTGCCGGGTGGCCATCCGCCTGTCCGAACGCATCTGACCGCGATTGACCCGGCGCAACGACGCCACCGGCTTCAGCTGTCATTCAGCGCGCAAGGCTTCTATATTGGAGCTGTCCGCGCCAAGGAGAAAACCCATGCGCCGCCTGCTTGTTATCGCCCCTATGCTGATTTTTGCCGCCCCTGTGCTGGCGCAGGACGCGCCCGAGCCCAAGGTCAATCAGCTGATCGTCTATGGCGATGACGCGTGCCCGGTCTCCAGCGATGACACGATCACCGTCTGCGCCCGCAAAGCGGAAACCGAACGGTTCCGCATTCCGCAAATCCTGCGCCAGTCGAGCTCTCCTCAGAACGAGGCCTGGAATAACAAGGTCCTGGCCTATGAACGCGTCAACAAGACCGGGACGATGAGCTGTTCGCCCGTCGGTGCGGGCGGTTGGACCGGCTGCTCGGGCCAGTTGATTGAGGCCGCTTATGCCGAGAAGCAAAGCGACGGATCGAGCCGCTTCGGGCAGTTGATCGCTGACGAACGCGCCAAACGCCTATCAACGATCGACAAGGACGCCGCCAAGACTCAAAGCGACGTGGAAGTTCTGGAAGACCAGATGGAAGCCCGCCGCAAGGCCGAAGCAGAAGCCGAAAAGAAGCCCGAAGGCGGTAACTGATCCCGGGTTACTTGCGGGGCACCTGCGCCACTTCGGCCAGCCAGACCTCGGCCAGCCCATCGCTCGGCGCGCGCCAATCGCCGCGGGGGCTAAGGCTTCCGCCCGATGAGACTTTGGGTCCGTTAGGAATGGCGCTGCGCTTGAACTGGCTTGTGGCAAAGAAGCGGCGGACGAAGTTTTCCAGCCAACGGCGGATTTCCGCCAGCGTATAGTCTTCCTTGCGTTCGTCGGGGAAGCCGAACGGCCAGCGGCCATTGCCGTCCTTGCGCCAGGCGTGCGAGGCCAGGAAGGCGATCTTGGCGGGGCCGAGTGCCTGACGCAGCGTGTAAAACAGGAAGAAATCGTTGAGAGCATAGGGCCCGATCGCCGCCTCGGTGCTCTGAATCGCGCCATCGGCATCGGCCGGAACCAGCTCGGGGGAGATTTCCTGGTTCAGGATCGCGGTCAGCACGGCATCAGTCGCCGCATCGAACTGCTCGCTCTCCACCGACCAGCGGATCAGGTACTGGATCAGGGTCTTGGGGACGCCGCAGTTGATGGCATAGTGGCTCATGTGGTCACCCACGCCATAAGTGCACCAGCCCAGCGCCAGCTCGGAAAGGTCACCGGTGCCCACCACGAAGCCGTGGTGATGATTGGCCAGCCGGAACAGATAATCGGTCCGCAGCCCCGCCTGCACATTTTCAAAGGTCACATCATAGACCTTTTCCCCACGCGCATAGGGATGGCCCATGTCTTTCAGCAGCTGCTCTGCTGCCGGGCGGATATCGATCTCTTCCGCGGTGATGCCCAGCGCCTCCATCAATTGCCAGGCATTGGCCTTGGTGCCCGCGCTCGTCGCGAAGCCGGGCAGTGTATAACCCCGAATCGCGGTGCGCGGCAGGCCAAGCCGGTCACAGGCCTTGGCTGCGACGACCAGCGCGTGAGTGGAATCCAGCCCACCCGAAATGCCAATCACCAGGCACTTGGACTTGGTCGCCTCCATCCGCCGGATCAATCCGTCGACCTGGATATTAAAGGCTTCGTAGCAGTCCTGTGCCAGCCGATCCGCCCGATGCGGGACATAGGGGAAGCGGCGCAGTGCCCGCTTTAGCCCGACGTCCTTGTCATGCAGCGGCAGGGTGAAGTCGATCCTGCGGAAGTCCCGCTCCGGGTGGCCAGCGGCGACGGCAGTATCGTTGAACGAACCGGTTCGCATCCGTTCCAGCCGCAGCCGCTGGACATCGACATCGGCAATGGCCAGCTGCGGCTGGCGGTTGAACCGTTCGGAGCGGGCGACTTCCTCACCCAGTTCGAAGATCGAACCCTGACCGTCCCAGGCCAGATCCGTCGTGCTTTCGCCCGCGCCAGCGGCAGCATAGACATAGGCGCTGATGCAGCGCATCGACTGGGCGGCAACCAGGGTGGTGCGCTCATCGGCTTTGCCAACGGTGATGTTGGAGGCAGAGAGGTTGCACAGCACCGTCGCCCCGGCGAGCGCGCCGCGGATCGAAGGTGGCTGGGGCACCCACATGTCCTCGCAAATCTCGAGGTGGAAGGTGAAGTCGGGCAGGTTGGCGGCGCGGAACAGCAGATCGGTGCCGAATGGCACCTGGGTCCCGCCCAGTTCGATGGTCTCGCCCGTGATGCCGACACCTTGGGCGAACCAGCGCTTCTCATAGTATTCGCGGTAATTGGGCAGGAAGCTTTTGGGCACGACACCCAGCACGCGCCCCTGCGTGACCGCGGCGGCACAATTGTACAGCCGGCCATTGCGGACCAGCGGCAAGCCCACGACCATGACGGCCCGCATGCGTTCACTCGCGGCAACGACGCTGGCCAGTGCAGCCCGGGCTGAATCGAGCAGGGCTTGCTGGGTCAGCAGATCATCGATGGCATAGGCGGTCAGGCACAGCTCGGGGAAGACCACCAGATCGACGCCGTCACGCTCTGCTTGCTGGGCCAGTTCCAGCACCGCGCGCGCATTGGCAGCCGGGTCAGCAACGAAGACTGCAGGGGTGGCCGCGGCGAGGCGGACCAGGCCATGGCGGTGGATCGAATGGAAAGGTAGCGGCTCGCTCATGCCCCCAGTCTAGAGCGTCGCAAGCCAGCCGTCGACCTTGGCGAAGTGATCGTCCCAGGTGGGTGCGTGGAATGACGGCATGGCAGCAAGCTGCCGGGCCCGATCGGGCGCATCGCCGCAGTAGGACCGGACCGCCGCGTCCCAGCCTTGGCCATCAAGTGGATCGAGGTACAGCGGGATATCACCAGCGATCTCACGGAAGACGGGCAAGTCGCTGGCAATCACTGGTACGCCGCGCTGCAGCGCCTCGATCACCGGGATGCCAAACCCTTCGATGAAGCTCGGCATGAGCAGGGCGCGGGCCTGGTCCAGCCAGCCGAACATTGTCGCGTCATCGCAGCGGCCCAGTTCGCGGACATAGCCCTTCAGCCGTGGCGAGCGGTCGAGCAAGGCAAAAGCCTCGTCCGCTTCCCAGCCGCGCTGCCCGATCAGCACCAGCTTTGGGGTGGCTGCGCCCAGCTCCTTCGCGAGCTTCTCCCACAGGTGGAGCAGCATCAGGTGATTTTTGCGCCCTTCGATTGTGCCTATCATGACGAAGGTGGGCCGGTTGGTGGCTGTCAGTGCTGCGGGCGCAGCCATGTCGGGTGCTGCGAGCCAAGCCACTTGGCAGCGTGGCATCGGTCGATGCTCGCTGGCCGCGAAATCCGCCAGGGCATCATGGGTCGCCGCCGAGTTTGCGATCACTCCGGCCGCACTTTCAAGCACGGTTCGCATCCGATGCTGATGCCGCTGCAATTCGCCGGGCCGACAGAATTCCGGATTGCTGATCGGGATCAGATCATGGACCAGATAAACCGGTTTCCAATGCTGCTTAGCCAACCAGTCGGACAGACCAGGTGCATCGAGACCAGTGTGGCCGATATTGAGATAGGTCCAACCATGGGTCGAAAAACCGGGCCCCCGCGATAGCGCTGCTGCCGCCAAGAGGGCGATCAGGCGCCGCCGAAAACCAGGACCACCCTGCCGCAGCAAGGCAAATAGTTCGTCGCTGTGCCGTTCATTCAGGACGAGGCGCAATTCCTTGCGCTGGACTACGGCGAGGGCCTGCGAGCGGTAATGGTCCAGGTAAGCCAGGCAGACGCGGTCGATCCCGGTTGGCAGGCGGCCGGCCCAGACCCGCCAGACCAGCCGGGTGACATCGAGCAGGAGATTGCGCTGGGCTATCTGCAGTCGGGCCAAGTTTAATCTACTGCGCGCATGATTCGGGCCGGCGCTGCCGGACGGGCAGGAGGCTCTTCGGCCGCGAGGAAGCGGGCGACACTGTTGCGCACCAGGATAGCTGTTGCGGAGGCGCTCGCCAGCCCACCCCTGACCAAACATTTGGCGTGCAGCACGCGCTTGAAAGCTGAATAGAGTTCAGCATCGGGTCGGGTCGGATGACCCCAAAAACTGTCCAGCCCGCCACTGTGGGTGATACCCTTGATGTCATAAATGGCATCGCCAAGGACGGCTACAGGCGTGCCTGCCTCAAGCGCCAGAGTGGCGGAAGTGCTGTTCACGCAGACCATGCCTTTGGCATTTGCAGCCAGCGCATCAAGATCGCCACCATCGATGTGATAAACCCGGCCGGCAATTCCCAGCCGTCGGGCATGTGCCATCAGGCAGGTGCGCCAATTGGTATATCCGCTGTCGAGCGGATGTTCCTTGACCAGAAGAATGGTCTCGGGCGGCGCAAAACGGGCGAAGCTCTCCAGGACATATTCAACTGCGACGTGCATTGATCCGAAGGGAGAGTGATGCCGGATCTGATAGTCGCCGGTCAGCTGGAGCGGGAAGACGAAGTAGTCGCGGCCCGCAATCGCGGCGAGGGTTTCCAGGGCTTGCCTTTGCCGCCGTGAACGCATTGCGAGCCGCCATAACCAACCGATGCCGTCGAGCGTGATCGAGCCTTGCCGGTGGCTTCGATAGAAGGGAAATGCCAACTTCCCGGTGACCACGTGATGATAGTGCCAATAGGAATCGCGGGCACGCCGCTTAAAGTCCGCAGTGATCGTCGGTAAATCGGGAATTGGCGGCAACCGCCGGGCCTCCGCAAGAATGACGCCGGGATCGCGCTCCATCGGCGAATGCCCGTTCACGCCATCGCGCTCCAGCGTCATCCAGTCTGGCCGGATATAGCCTTCTTCATACACGTGGATGTGCACGCCCCGCAGCTGGGCCATGCGCAGCGCCGCTTGATGCATTGGCCGGCAATCGCCGAACAGCACCATGTCGGTGATGCCCCGCGCCCGCAGGAACCGGTCAACGAACATCGGCCAGTTGCGCATCCGCCCCCGATAGCTGGTGGCCGCATCGGGCCAGTCATAACGGTCACCGCCCGAAAGATTGATGCGGTGAACACCGCAGCCTTGATCGGCAAGAGCCGCGGCGAGGTCCCGGAAGAAAGGACCGGGGGGGCCTTGCAGGAACAGAAATTCCCGGCGTGGA
>CAZNFV010000028.1:0-4988 GCA_964572445.1 uncultured Novosphingobium sp.
GCATGGAAAATCTGCTCGTCCGCTTCCAGCACCTGCTTAAGCCGGCCAGCCATGGGCCCAACCATGCCATAGGCCAGCAGCACGCCCAGAAAAGTGCCGACCAGTGCCGATCCGATCATTCCGCCCAGGATTGCCGGGGGCTTGTCGATCGAGCCCATGGTTTTGACCACGCCCAACACGGCGGCGACGATCCCCAGCGCGGGCAGGGCATCACCCAGGCCTTCCAGCGCGTGCTGCGGTTCGTGGATTTCGTGGAAATGGGTCTTCAGCGCATTGTCCATCACGTCTTCCACCGCGCGCACATCCAGCGTGCCGGAGGAGACCACGATCAGCGTCAGCGTATCGGCGATCAGCGCGACCAGTTCCTTATGGGCCAGCAGGCGCGGAAATTCGGCGAAGATGGCCGAGTTCGCCGGATCGGTGACATGGCTTTCCAGCGCTACCGGCCCTTCGGAGCGCAGCAGCTTCATCAGCTTGGTCACCAGTACGATCGCGTCGACATGGTCCTGCTTGTTATGGCGCGGCCCCTTGAACACCTTCGCAAAGCCGCCGCCGATGGCTTTCAGGCCATGCAGTGAATTGCCGGTCACCAGCGCGCCGACTGCGGCGCCCCCGATAATCAGCATTTCGTGCGGCAGGGCGTGCATCACCGGCCCCAGCGCCCCGCCGGTAAAGGCAAAGCCGCCAAAGACCATGACGATCAGAATAATAAAGCCGATTGCGGCGTACATTGTCGTTCAGCCCCTTCGCTCGTTCAGTTCAGCGCAGCATCGCGAACAGGCTCAGCCCCGCGAGACGGGTAAAGGCAGCCTGGCTGGCCTCGAGCACGGTCATGATTTCCTGCAAGGCCGTGACCGTCGTGGCGAGATCGGCCCCGCCCACATCGGCTTGTTGTTCGGTGCGTTGCTCGCTGCGCTGGGTGCGGCGTTCACCGATCAGGTCGATCCAGTTCATGCGGCTACCCACCACGGTCTGCGCGGTGGTGATGGATTCCAGCCCGGCATCGAGCCCGCCCAGTGCGTCGCGTGCGGCCTGGGCCGGATCCGGCACGTTGCCTTGCAGCGCCTCACCCAGTTCGCGCACCAGGGTAAACAGGTTGGTCGGACCACTGGGGCCATTAAAGTTCAGGAACTCTGGCCCGGTCACCCCGCGCACGACGCTTTGCCCGTCCCCCAGGGCTAGTTCACCGGCCTGGGCTGTACCCGCATAGACCGGCAGTCCCGCTGCATCGAGGACATAGGCAGCGCCAGCCGCCTCACCCCCGAACAAGGCATCGCCGGCGCTGTCGCGGCTGTTCGCCAGGCGGATCAGCTCGCCATAAAGCTCCTTGATCTCCACCCCGATCCCGGCGCGCTGGGCCGTGGTCAGGGTGCCAGTGGCCCCCTGAACAGCCAGTTCCTTGATCCGGGTGACATAGGCGCCGAAGTCGCTCAGGCCGCTGTCGGTAAGTGCCAGGTCAGAGCTGACGCGCGCACCGGCTGCGGCGCTGATTTCGGCAAAGCGGCTCTCGCGCGAAAGCGAGCGCAATTGCGACGCGCCGACCGGATCGTCTGATCCGCGCTCCAGCCGCTGGCCGGTGCCAACCGAGCCTTGCAAGCTTTCTGCCCGGCTGCGCAGGTCATTCAGCGCACGGGTTGAGCGTTCGTAAAAGGCGCTGGTGGTGATGGTGGTCATGTCATGGCTCCCATTTCGCTCAGCGGATCGCCAGCAGGGTATCGAACAGGTCGCTTGCCACCTGGATCACTTTTCCGCTGGCCTGAAAGGCTTGCTGAAAGCGCACGAGGTTGGCTGCTTCGTCATCAAGGCTGACCCCGGCCTGCTCGGCCAAGGCCAATCGCGCTGCGCCGGCGATGGAATCGAGGGCAGTGGCGGTGGTCCGGCGCGCGGCGGTGGCGCTTGATGCAGCGAACAACAGCCCATCAAGCTGATCGGTAACTTTGGCTCCGTCGAGCGCATTGCGCAGCACGGTCAGGTTAGCGGGATCGCGGCTGCCGGCGGCGGCACCAGCCGGGGCCGTCGCCCAGTCCGCGCCGCTGGTCAGTGCCAGAGCAATGCCCGCCGCGCCCACACCAGAGAACAGCGGTTGGCCAACTGTGCCATCCAGCGCAGTGCCATTGCCCTGGGCCGCATTGGCGGCAGTCATCAGCGTAGTGGCAATGCCATCCAGTTCAGCCTTGCGATCGCGCACGGCAATCAGCCCTTGCGCCTGCCCGGCCAAGGCCCCTGCGCCGACTGCCACGGCGGTGCCGGCAATGCTAAAGCCAATTGTCCCGTCCGCCGCGATGGTCATGGCCAGCGGCTGGATCGTGCCGGCCGAGACCAGCGCCGGCCCGGTGCTGCCCCCCAACCGCACAGTGACCGACTGGTCAGGGCCGATCGCAGTGCTGATCCCAACCTGGGCGGAGATCTGCTGAAGCAAGCTGTCGCGCCGGTCGAGCAACATGGTCTGGTCGCTGGAACCGCTGCTCGAACGGGTCAGTTGCAGGTTTACCCGCGCCAGTTCGGCGGCGAAGGTATTGACCTGATCAGTCCCGGCCTGCGCCGCAAACGCCAGTCCATCGCGCGCGGTGTCGAGTGAACCGGCTGCCAGGTTAAAGCTGCGGGCAAGCGTGCGGGCATCTTCCAGCGCGCCGGCGCGCAAGGCGGGATCGACCGGATTGCTCTCTAGCCGCTGAAGCGATCCTTCGAACGTGGTCATCGCAGGATAGAGGCCGGATTGCTCCAATGCGGCTTCGATGTTTTCAAAGCCGCCAAGTTCCTCAGTCGCCCGGGCGAAGTCGCTGCTGGTGCGGCGCACTTCGGCCTGGCGGAACAGGTCAGCATTGCGGGTCACGCCATCAACTCGCACGCCTGAAAGAGTCAGGTCATTCGGCGCCAGCCAGCTGCCGATGCCGCCTGCTTCCGACAAGCGCAGCGAGCGGCGGATGTAGCCCTCGGTCCCGGCATTGGCGATGTTCTGCGCGGTCAGTTCCAGTGCCCCGCGCGAGGCGCGCAGGCCGGAAAGACCAATCGAGAAGAGATCACTGGCCATCGGCACCCTCCGTCGGCGGGAGCTGGCGGGCCAGTTGAGCCTCGATCTGTTTGGCCAGGCCCAGCGCGCCGGTCTGCGCGGCAAGATCGGCGAAGTGGCTGTCCTGCATCGCCCGGAAGGTGTCGAGGCCCTGGCCGCCGATCAGGCTGTCCCCAAACCCGGCCTGGCGGGCCGCACTCAGCATTTGTCGGACGAATATCGCTTCAAACGCCTTGGCCGCACCGGCCAGTCGCTCACGATCCGTGCCGTGGCTGGCAGAGAGCGAACCTGTCGCCAGCAGGGGAGCTGAAACCGGGCTCATATCACCACCATCTCGGCCTTGAGTGCCCCGGCCTGCTTCAAAGCTTCCAGGATCGCGACAAGGTCGGACGGGCTGACGCCGAGCAGGTTGAGCGCATCGACCACTTTGGCGAGCGAAGCGCCAGGGCGGAACAGGGCAACGCGCTTGCCCTCCTCATCCACGGAAAGCTTGCTGTCTTCCTGCTGCGCAGTCTGGCCGCGGCTGAAGGGTGCTGGCTGGATGACCTGCGGACTTTCATCGACCCGCACGGTCAGCTTGCCATGGCTGATCGCAGCGGGCGAAAGGCGTACCGCGCTGTTGATGACTACGGTGCCAGTGCGGCTGTTGATGACGATCCGCGCGGGCGTTTCGGCCGGGGTGATTTCCAGCATCTCGATCGCGGCCATCATGGAGGCGCGGGCGTTGGCTTCTGGTGGCAGGCGCAGACCGAGGGTGACCCCGTCCTCGACCTGCGCCGAACCGGGGAACCGCAGATTGATTGCATCACGGATCCGCGCTGCAGTCAGGAAATCGGCCGCGAACAGGTTCCAGCGCAGCGTTTCGCCGGTTTCAAACCCGGTTGGCACACTGCGCTCAACGCTGGCGCCATCGGCGATCCGGCCCACTGTCGGCACGTTGACTGTCAGCTTGGATCCGTCCGCGCCGGAAATGCCCAGACCGCCCACCGCCAGGTTGCCCTGCGCCATGGCGTAAATCTGCCCGTCTGCGCCGTAGAGTGGTGAGAAGATCAGCGATCCGCCGCGCAGCGATTTGGCCTTGCCGATTGCAGAGACGGTCACGTCGATCCGCTGGCCTGGCTTGGCGAAGGGGGGAAGATCAGCCGTGATGATCACCGCCGCCGCGTTCTTGAGGCTGGGATTGACCCCGGCGGGCAGCTGCAGCCCAACCCGGCCCGAGACGCCGCGCATCGCCTGGGTAACATATTCAAGGCTGTCATCGCCGGTGCCATCAAGGCCGACGACCACGCCATAGCCGGTCAGCTGGTTAGAGCGCACGCCCTGAAAGGCACCCAGATCGCGCACGCGCTCGGCCTGTGCTGTGGCAGGCAGTGCCAAGGCCAGGGCAAGGCCGAAAAGGAAAGTGAAGCGGGCCATGGCGCGGCTCAGAACGGACTGATCATGCTGAAGAACCGGCTGAGCCAGCCTTCGCGGCTGGCGCGCTGGACGGCTCCGTTGCCAGCATATTCGATCCGCGCATCGGCAACCCGGCTGGATTGGACGCGGCTATCCGCATCGAGATCGGCCAGGCGGACGATGCCCGAGAACTGAATCCATTCCTGGCCCTGACTCAGCAGCAAGCGCTTTTCTCCGCGTACCAGTGCGGTCCCGTTCGGACGCACTTCGGCAATGGTCACTGCCAGTTCGCCCGATAGCGCGCTGGTCTGGTTGGCATTGCCCTCGCCCTTGAACGACGATTGGCTGCCGGCTTTAAGGGCATCGGGATTGAGGAATGACAGCGGCCCGGCGCTGGGCGGCGTGATTGAAGCATTGCCGCCGCGCTGGGTCTTGGCACCGGCGGACTTGGACGTAGTGGTGCTTTCCAGCAGCAGGATCGTAACCGGATCGCCGACTGCACGGGCGCGGTGGCCCTGAATCAGCGGGGCATAGCCGGCGCTGGCATTGAAGATCGCACCATCGGCAGCACGCGGCACCGGCA
>CAZNFV010000028.1:5088-17508 GCA_964572445.1 uncultured Novosphingobium sp.
GCATAGCCGGCGCTGGCATTGAAGATCGCACCATCGGCAGCACGCGGCACCGGCACCGGCACCGGCAGCGCAGCGGGCAAGGTCGGCTCGAAGCCGGTCGGCGGCTTGGGCTTGGCCTGGGCGGATGCCGCAAGGACTGCAAGGAACAGCGGGGTGGCGTGTTTCATCACCGCCCTCACAGCGTTTGGTTGGCGTTGCGCAGCATCTCGTCAACGGCGGAGATGAGCTTGGAATTGATTTCATAGGCGCGCTGGGTCTCGATCATGTCGACCAGTTCTTCCACCACGTTGACGTTCGATGCTTCGAGCATCCCCTGCCGGATTGAGCCGCGACCATCGGCTCCGGCGGCTCCGACCTGAGCCGGGCCAGAGGCAGCGGTTTCGGACAGGAAGTTGTCCCCCAGGGCTTGCAGCCCAGCCGGATTGGTGAAGCTGGCGACGGTTAACTGGCCCAGCTCGCTTGGCGTGTTTGATCCGGGGACCGTGGCCGAAACAGTCCCGTCAGGTCCGACGGTGATCGCCGATGCCCCTTCGGGAATGGTGATGGCCGGCTGGACCGGATAGCCCTGTGCCGTGACCATTCGCCCTTCGGCCGAGCGGGTGAAGTTGCCGGCGCGGGTAAAGGCCTGCCGCCCGCCAGGCATTTCGACCTGAAAATAGCCATCGCCGTCCAGCGCCAGGTCGAGCGGATTGTCGGTGTTCGCCAGCGTCCCCTGAGTGGTGATGCTGGAGGTCGATTGGAGGCTGACCCCGGTGCCAAGGTTCAGCCCGTTGGCATAGGCTGTCTCGGTCGAGCTTTGCTGCCCGGCAACGCGGTTCTCCTGATAGGCCAGGGTCGCGAAATTGGCGCGGTCGCGCTTGAAACCGGTGGTCGCGATATTCGCCAGGTTGTTGGCGATCACGCGCATCCGGGCGTCCTGAGCTTCGAGCCCGGTGCGGGCGACGTGGAGGGCGGAAGAGGGCATGGGTCAGTCTCCGGGGGAATGGGTTTCAGCTCAGCCGCATCAGGCTGGCGCCGCCTTCGTCGAGCTCCTTGGCCGTGGCGACGAGCTTGGTCCGCATGTCGTAGAGGCGCTGGGCCTCGACCATGTCGACCAGCACTTCGCTGGGCCGGACGTTCGATTGTTCGAGCGTGGCGGGAGAAAGGCGGGCTTCGTTATCGCCGGGCAGAATGCCGCCGCCGATGACCCGAAACAGCCCGTCCAGCCCCTTGGCAATGGCGCTACCGGCCGGATTGGCGAGCTTTAGCCGGGCAACTTCGGCCGGTGCGGCATTAGGCGCACCGGGATCATGGCGCAGCACGGCGCCATCTTCGGCAAGGGCATAGGTGCCGCCGGGTGGCAGGCTGATCGGTCCCCCTTCGCCCATCACGGCAAAGCCCTCGCCATTGACAAGGAGGCCATTGGCTGAAACCGACAGGTCGCCCCGCCGGGTATAGGCCTCGCCCCCATCGGGAGCCTGGACCGTCAGCATGGCCTGGCCCTGCAAGGCCACATCGAGCGGACGGCCCGTGGCAGTCATCATGCCGGGCGTCATCAACGCGCCTTTGACGGCCGCATCGGTCATGGCGCGCGCTTCCATCGCCGAACCCTTCAGCGTCATCGGCGTCATCTGCAGCACTTCGGCGCGAAAGCCGGTGGTCTGCGCATTGGCCATGTTGCTGGCGATCACCCGTTGCCGGGTCATCGCGGCATTCATGCCGGTTACGGCGGTCCAGATCATGCGGTCCATGGCCTAGTCTCAGCTCCGCAGGTTGATGATGGTCTGTGACAGCTGCGTGGCCGTATCGATTGCCTTGGCATTGGCCTGGAAATAGCGCTGGGCCGTAATCAGCCCGACCATTTCTTCAGCAACGTCGACGTTGGACTGTTCAAGGCTGCCCGAAAGCATCGTGCCAAAGCGCGCGGCGCCGGGCTGGCCATAAGTCGCCGGGCCGGAAATGCCGCTGGCAACCCAATCCTGGTTGCCGATTTGCAGCAGGCCGGGCGCGGATACGAAGCTCGCCAGGGCGATCTTGCCGACTTCGTTGACCGTACCATCGCCATAGGCAGCAATCACGGCGCCATCGGATTTCACCGTAACGGCTAACAGATCGGCACCAGCGGCATTGGTGCCGGTGATACGCGCATCCTGCGGCGTGGTGGACGTGACGGCGCCGGTGGCATCGACCGGCAGGATTTGCAGTCGGTTGCCCTGGACGTCGGTGATATAACCGCTGTCGTCCATGCCGAAATTGCCGTTGCGGGTGTAGAGTGTCTTGCCAGTAAGCGGCGAAACTTTGGTGAAGAAGCCTTCGCCGTTGATCGCCAGATCCAGCGCCGAACCTGTCTGCTGGTTCGGACCGAGCGCGAAGTTCTGGTCGATCGACTGGACGCCAGATCCGATCCCTTTGACGAGCTTGGGGTTCGACGAGGCCGAGCCTGAGACGATATCGGCAAAGTTGATCCGGCTTTTCTTGAAGCCGGTGGTTTCGGCATTGGCCAGGTTGTTGGCGATGACCGACAGTTCGGTCTGGGCATTCTTGAGCCCGTTGAGCGAGGTGTAGAACGACATCCGGGGTTACTCCTAGGCAGTGGGGGTGCTGGGCATGATCCGGTCGAGCCGGGCGGCGATGTCTTGAAGGGTCGTGTTGATCTTCTCGATCCCCGACAACGAGGAGAACTGCGCCATCTGGGCGATCATTTCCTTGTTATCGACCGGGTCGGTCGGGTCCTGCTGCTTCAGCTGGGTGGTGAGCAGGCGGATGAAGTCTGACTGGCCCAGGGTGGGGTTGGCAGACGGGGTGGGTGCGGGGCCGGACCCCAGGCTGGAAACGGCGGAGACCATCACTTCATCCTCATGGTTTCAAGCATCAGCTGCTTGGCGGTGGAAAGCGCCTCGACCAGGTTCTGGTACTGGCGCGAGGCATCGAGCATTTCGACCATCTCGGCATTCTCATCGACCGGGGCGGTCCAGATATTGCCCTGGGCATCGGCCAGCGGGTGATCGGGTTCATAGCGCTGCACCGGCTGGGCATTTTCGCGCATGATCCCATCGACGCGGACGGTCGACAGGCCCGATGCGCGATCGACCTCGGTGGCGAAGATGGTGCGGATCGGGCGATAGGCCGTTTCTGCATTGCCAGTGACGGTGCCGGCATTGGCCAGATTGGACGCCGCGGCGTTCATGCGCACGAGCTGGGCCGACATGGCGCGCTGCGCGGCGCCGAACAGGGTGAGGGGCGGGTTCGCCATCGTCACTCACCCTTCAGAGCGCGGGTCAGCGTTTCGACCCGCCCGCGCAGAAAGCCCAGCGTGGCCTGATAGGCGACGGCGTTTTCAGCAAAGGCGGTCTGCTCGGTCGCCATCTCGACCGTGTTGCCATCCAGGCTGGGCATGACCGGCACGCGATAGCGGGTGGCCTGCTCGCTCGCGCTGGCGGAGCCGAGCCCTTCGCTGCGGGCCTTGAGCGCCGCACCGAAATCGATGTCGCGGGCCTTGTAGCCGGGGGTGGCGGCATTGGCGATGTTCGAGGTGATCAGCGCCAGGCGCTGCGAACGCAGCTCCAGCGCGGCACCGTGAATTCCGAACAGGCTTTCGCTCATGGCAGGTGTCCTTTTGACATTGCGTGCGAGAGTGATCGCAAAGCCCGTGCCAATTGGGAAAATGCTGGTTTTCCATCGGTTATGCTCCGGTCCACCGGCAAGTCCTTGCCGCTTTCCGGCAATCTTCGGCCCCTGCTGAATGCGGCCGTTTGCCGGTCGTTCTTGCAGAGGAAGGAGTTTGCCTAATGGACCTCTCAACCTTGATCGATGGACCTTCTGCGCTGATCGTCGGTGGCGGAACGCTGCTGGCAACCATGCTGCGCGGCGGGGTGGCTGACTGCCGGATCACGCTGCTTAAGCTGGCCGGGATCGGGCGCAGCGGATTCGATCTTGATCACACGCGCGCAGAGCTGGCCTTGCAGGTGCAGGAGATTCGCCGCGATGGCCTGCTTCGTGCCGTGCCGCATCACTCCGGCGATCCGGAGTTTGATGAGGCGACCGACGCCATGATCGGCCGCCGCTCGGTTTCGGCGCTGCTCAGCGCGCATGAGGCGCACCGCAGCCGGCGCCTGGCGGAAAGCGAGCGCGCGGTTCGCACTCTGGCACAGGCGGCCGAGCTTGCGCCGGTCTTCGGTCTGGCCGGCACGCTGGTTTCGCTCAGCCAGCTTCCGGCCGATGGGATGGCGCAGGGGGCCTTTGCCGGATCGATCGCCATGGCGGTCACGACCACGCTCTATGGCCTGCTGGCGGCGAACCTGCTCCTGGCCCCGCTGGCCCGCAAGATCGAACGCAAGGCTCTGGCCGAAGAGGCGGAGCGCCAGCGGGTGACGGATTGGCTGGCCGCCCAGGTTGAGGCAGCCTGCGCGCCGCGCCCACCGCGTCCGCCGTCGCGGAGCGGGGTGGCCGCATGATCGCCCGCATGGGCAGCGGCTGGCAAACCGTGCTGGCCGACCTTTCATTGATCCTGTTCATGGTGACGGCGACGGCGGTTAGCGATGCCCCGGCCAAGCCGCCGCCGCCGGCACCAGTAGCCTTGCCGGCATTGGGCGAGCCGGTCGCGGTCTGGCGGTTCGAACCTGGCGGGCCCAGCCTGCTCGATTGGCTGGCCACCCAGCCCGCCGACCCCCGCCAGCGGCTGACGCTGGTGGCTGCGCCGGCCCAAGGCCCCGCCCTATTGGCCGAAGCCGCCCGCCTGCCACGACCGGCCCGGGTGCTGATCGAGCCGGGCCTGGCTGGTCCGCCCTATGCCGCCCTGACTTATGATACCGGAGAGAAACCATGATCCGCCAACTTCCTCTGTTACTGGCCGCGCTGGCGGTGCCGGCACTGGGCCAGAGCCTGACCGACCTGACCGAACTTGACCGCCAAGTCAGCACCTTCGCGGGCCAGCCAGCCGCGCCGGTTGATCGGCGCCTGCGGCTGGCGCACTGCGCGGCGCCGCTGGCGCTGGGCTGGTACGGCACTGGCCGCCAATCGGTGCAAGTGCGCTGCCCTGTCCCCGGCGGGTGGACGCTTTATGTCCCGCTGACTGCTGCCACCGCCGCAGGCGAGCCGCCGGTGGTGCGGCGCGGCGATGCGGTGGTTATCGCCGTGGGCGGGGCTGGCTTTGCCGTGTCGCAGCCGGGCGAAGCGCTGGAGGCCGGCGCGCAGGGTGACTGGATCAGGGTTCGCGGCCTTGCGCCCAAGGCCCCGGTGCTGCGCGGCCGGGTGCTCAATCCGGGCACGATCAGCGTCGAATTGCCGTAATTTGGCAAGCTTCTGCCGGGTGGGCTTAATTTCTCCGCGCCAGCGCCGTTCTTGCACATGATGACAATTCAGGAGCGGCGATATGCCACCGATTGAGCTTCCACCCCTTCGCCCAACTGGCCCGGTTGATCTGCGCCAGTCACGCCCCACCGCCGAGCGCCTGCCGACCCCGGCCAAGGCCGAGACGGCGGCCCCGACCATCGAAGTCGATGCGACCCTGACTGCCGCCGAACCGCCGGTCGACCACGGTCGCGTCAATGAGATCCGCAAGGCAATCGAACAGGGGCGCTATCCCGTAATCCCGATGCGCATTTCCGATGCGCTGATCGCCTCTGGCCTGCTGCTGCGGAGTGGACAATGAACCTGAATCAGGAGCTGCGTGACAACCTGCGGCAGATGGTTGCCGTTCTGCAGAACGAGCGGCACGCTCTTGCCGCCCTCGATCTCGATGCAATCCTGGGCTGCGCGCATAACAAGCGCGACCTGTGCGGGCGGATTGATGCCACCGGCCCCTTTGCCGATGGCTTTGCACTGGATGAGGAATGCCGCGGGCTGCTTGATGCCGCCATGCGGATTAACGAGGTAAACCGCCAGGTTCGCAACCTTTTGGCTGCCAACGTCACGGCCCGGCTGGAAGTTCTGGCGGGCAGTCCGGCGCTCTACCGGCCAACCGGAGCGGCTTACGCCCGGGTCGGCATCAACAACTGAATCGAAGTCATTAGAGCATTTGGCATGGCCCTTGCTGAACTGTCCCCAGCACTCACCAGCAGGGGAGGTTTGGCTTGGGCCAGGCCAGTATCATTGCCAAGACGCCCGCGCCGCAAGTCGGGGCCCGCCCGGATGTTCAGGCCGCGATTGCTCGCGCTGCGCAGGCGACCGGCGTCGATTTTTCCTATCTCCTCGCGCAGGCCCGGCTTGAATCGAGTCTTGATCCCTCGGCCCGGGCCAGCACTTCAAGTGCGGCGGGGCTGTACCAGTTCACCGGCGGCACCTGGCTGCAGACGCTGGAGAAGCATGGCGCGTCGCACGGGCTCGGCTGGGCCGATGCAGCGATTGACCAGGGCCGGGTCGCTGATCCGGCGCTACGCCAGCAAGTGCTGGCCCTGCGCAACGATCCAGACCTCTCGGCCCGCATGGCGGCTGAGCTGGCGCGGGACAATCGCGCCGCGCTGCTGCCGGTGCTGGGGCGCGAACCCGATGCGTCAGAGCTTTACCTCGCGCATTTCCTGGGCGCGGGTGGCGCAGGCCAGTTCCTGCAGGCGCTGGCCTCTGATCCTTCGCAAAGCGCCGCCGCGATCCTGCCCGAAGCCGCAGCGGCCAACCGCTCGATCTTCTACGATTCCGGCCAACCGCGTTCGCTCGGTGCCGTAATGGGTCTGCTGCGCGACAAGGTGGGGCAGGCGATGGACCTGCCGGCAGGCACAATGCCCTGGTCAACCACGGCACTGGTGACCGGGCGCGAGCCGCTGGCTGCGCCGGAGGGCCAGCGCCGTTCGATCTCCGCCACGCTGGCCAGCACTTTTGGCCTTGGCGCTGGCGATGATGCCCCGGCCCACGTTCGCGCCGCCTATGGCAAATTCAGGGCGTTCGGGTTGTGAACTGGCTCAACGGCCCGCGCCTGGCCACTATGGCCCTGCCGATCGGCATCCTGACGCTGATCTGTCTGATGATCGTGCCGGTCCCGGCGCTGCTGCTCGACGTGTTCTTCGTGCTCAATATCGCGCTGTCAGTGGCCGTGCTGATGGCGGCGATGAATGCGCAAAAGCCGCTCGATTTCTCGTCCTTCCCCTCAGTCCTGCTGTTCGCCACGCTGCTGCGGCTCTCGCTCAATGTCGCATCAACCCGCGTCGTGCTGGTCCACGGGCACGAGGGTGAGGCCGCGGCTGGCCATGTGATCGAGGCCTTTGGCGCTTTTCTGGTCGGCGGCAATTTCGCGGTCGGGCTGTTTGTCTTCCTGATCCTGGTGATCATCAACATGGTCGTGATCACCAAGGGCGCGGGCCGCGTGTCCGAAGTTTCGGCCCGCTTCACGCTTGATGCCCTGCCCGGCAAGCAGATGGCGATCGATGCCGATCTCGCCGCCGGAATCCTGACCGCTGATGAAGCCAAAGCCCGCCGCCGCGAGGTGGCGACCGAGGCCGATTTCTATGGCTCGATGGATGGTTCCAGCAAGTTCGTGAAGGGTGATGCGATTGCCGCGCTGCTGATTCTGGCGGTGAACATCATCGCCGGGTTCTGTTTGGGCATGATCAGCCATGGCATGGGCGCGGGGGAAGCGGCCCAGACTTATGTGACTCTGGCCGTGGGCGATGCGCTGGTTGCGCAGGTGCCTTCGCTGCTGCTGTCGATTGCCGCTGCGGTGATCGTCACCCGCGTGGCCGATGACCGCGAAGGGCAGGGGCATGATCTGTCGGGCCAGATGGGTGGCCAGCTGGCCAGCCCGCGCACCTGGCTGCCGGTGGCGGTGGTGCTGGGGGCGATGGGCCTGATCCCGGCCATGCCGCAAACGATCTTCCTGCCCGCTGCTCTTGCGGTGCTGGCGCTGTGGCGCAAGCTGTCCCAACGCGCCGCGCTGGCGGCGATCCCGCTGGCTCCGGTGATCGAAGCGCACGATCCAGCGCGGATCAGCCTGGGCGAAGTATCCGATCAGACCCTGGTCACGATCGAGCTGGGTTATGGTCTGGTCCATCTGGTTGATGAAGCACGGGGTGCGCCGCTGGTTGGCCGGATCACCGGGCTGCGCAAGCAGCTGAGCCAGTCCTTCGGCTTCGTTGTGCCGCAGTTCCGGGTGCGGGACAGCCTTGATCTGGGGCCGCAGGACTATCGGATCGTGCTGGGCGGGGTGCCGCTGGGCGGTGCCTCAGTCCGGCCTGACAAGATCCTGGCAATCGACGTGGGTGAAGTCCGCGAAGGCCATGTGCTGGGGGGTGAGGAAACCCGCGACCCCAGCTTTGGCTGCCCAGCGCGCTGGATTGATGCGGCGCAGCGCGATCTGGCGATTGCCGAGGGCTTCCTGACGGTCGACGCCAGCACGGTTATCGCCACCCAGTTAAACCAGCTGCTGGGTGAACGCCCCGGCGAATTGCTTGGCCCGGATCAGGTCCGCGCGATTCTGGACGCCGTGAAAGAGAACAACGCCGGGCTGGTTGAAGCCGTCCATCCGCAGCCGCTCAGCCTGGCCGCGCTGACCCGCGTGCTGCGGGCCCTGCTGGAAGATGGCATTCCGATTGGCCATCCGCTGCCGATCCTGTCCAGCCTGGCCAATGCGGTGCAGGTGGCGGCCGATCACGACCGGTTGGTCGAACTGGTCCGCGCAGATCTGGGCGGGCTGATTGTCGGCCGCATCTGCACGCCGGGCGAAAAACTGCCGGTGCTGACGCTTGATGCCCAGCTTGAGGCTGCGATTGTCCAGGGGTTGAGCGATCCCGCCACCGGCCAGCCGCTGATCGAACCGGACCTCGCCCGTAACATTGGCGAACATATCGCCGCGCTGGTGGCCGATCGCGGCCCCGTTGCGCCGCTTCTGGCGCTGGTGGTCCAGCCGCGCGCCCGGCGCGCGCTGGCGGGCCTGCTCAAACTGCGGGCCCCGTCGTGCCTCGTGCTGTCCATTGCCGAACTGCCATCCAGCCAGCCGATCGAGGTGGTCGCCGTCATTGGCGCGCCAGCCCCGGCCGAACTGTCTGCGCTTCCCGAACCGGAGATTCTTGCCGCATGATCCAGGATCACAACAGTCTGAAGGCCGGCCCCACAGCCGCCCGGGCCTATCGCTGCGCCACTACTGACCGGGTCCGCCGGTTCATGCCGATGGTCCGGCGGCTGGCCTGGCATGTTCATGGCTCCGGCCGACCGGGGATTGAGCTGGAGGACCTGATCCAGGCCGGCCTGGTCGCGCTGACCGAGGCTGCTCAGCGCCATGCCGGGCCGGGTGAGGATGGCTTTGCGGCCTATGCCAAGATCCGCGTGCGCGGGGCGATGGTCGATCTGGTCCGGCGGGCCGTACCAATCTCGCGCGGGGGGATTGAGCGGCGGCGCCAGCTCGCCAATCAGACGCAGCTGTTGCGCGGGCAATTGGGGCGCGATCCCACTGCGGCGGAACTGTGCGCCGGGCTGGGCATTACCGCCGATGAACTGGCGCAGCTGCGCGGCAGCAGTGAACCGCTGCGGTTTGAGCCGATCGATGCGGTCTATTCCGATCACGATCCGGCCTTTGCTGACGAACGGCCTGACAGCCACGATATGCTGGAAACGCAGGAACTGCGTGAGGCTTTGGCTGGAGCGATCGCGAACCTGCCCGATCGGCTGCAACTGGTGATGCAGCTGTACTTCGTGGAAGAGCTGAACCTGACGGAAATTGCCGCGACGCTGGATGTCTCTGTCCCGCGCATCCACCAGCTGAAAGCGCAGGCGCTGGACCGGCTTCGCGCCGAGCTGGGCGGCATGGTTGACATCGTCTAGCTTGCCTAGCCCCGGCCGCTCCGGCATTAAGCTCGTATGACTGCGTGTGATACCTGTGTTGTCCGGAACCGGGCAATTTGTGCATCCCTTGATGCCAAGGAATTGGAAACGCTCAACACTATTGGCCGCCGCCGGATCCTGGCCCCCGGAGAATCACTGATCTGGGAGGGTGAAGACTCGGTCCTCGTCGCCAATGTGATCGACGGCGTGCTCAAACTTTCTACCGGGACTGAAGACGGGCGCGAACAGATTGTTGGCGTGGTCTACCCGTCAGACTTCATCGGCCGCCCGTTTGGGGCCACAACCGGCCATGGCGTGACCGCGCTGACGGAATCCAAGGTCTGCGTGTTCAGCCGCCGTGATTTCGATGCCTTTGCGCGCGAACACCCGGCGCTGGAGCACAAGCTGCTGCAACGCACCTTGGGCGAACTGGACCGGACCCGGCGCTGGATGCTGCTGCTGGGCCGCAAGTCTGCCGGGGAACGGGTTGCCAGCTTTATCGTCGAAATGTCGGAACGGCTGGTCGAACAGGGGTGCCAGGGCAGCCATGATGAACCGCTGGCCCGCTTCTCTCTGCCGTTTTCGCGCCAGCAGGTGGCCGATGTGTTGGGGCTGACGATCGAAACCGTCAGCCGCCAGTTTACCCGGCTCAAGTCAAATGGCACGATCGACCTGCCCTCGCGGCGCGAAGTCGAAATCCGCGACCGCGAAGGATTGCTGGCCGAGGCCGGCTAGAACCGATCAGAACACCTGAAATCTGCCCTTCCCCGGTGGGAGGGGCTGTTTGTTCAGAACCGGTAGGCGACGCCGCCGCTCAGCAGCCAGGGATCAAGCTCGTGCTTGGCGGTCAGCACTTCCGTCCCGGCCGCGTTGAACACGTGCAGGCGGGTGTTCATGAAGTACTTCTTGGCATCAAGGCTGATCCCGAAGCCGCTGTCACCCAGCGGAATGTCGACCCCGGCCTGCAGCGCCAGACCGACGTGGCTGTCCAGCTTCACCGAGGTGCCACCCAGCGACATCGTTGTCGCGGCGGGCTTTTCGTCAATGTAGAAGAACACTGATGGGCCAACGCCAATGTAGGGCTTAATCGCCCCGGCGTTGAGGTGGTACTTCAGCGTGACCGTGGCCGGCAGGATCAGCACGTGATCCAGGACCGTCGCCCCGACAATCGCGCCTTCGCCGCCAACCTTGTGCTGGGTCAGGCAGCAGATCGTTTCGATCGAGACATTGTCCGAAGCGAAGTATTCCACGGCCAGGGTCGGTACGACATTGTCGTTGGCGCTGGTCTGGCTGCCGGCGGGCAGGCCAATGGTGTTGTTCTCCAGCGCGGTGATCTTGCCATCCGGCAACACGCCCGTGGCGAGCAGTTTGACCTGAACCTTGCCATCAGTGCTTCCGGCATAGGCCGGGCTCGCAGCCAGGATCGCGCAGGCGCCCAGCAGGGCGGAGACAGTCAGTTTATTCATAATCCCTCATCCGGCGCCGTAGCAGCTGCCCGGTGCAGCAGAGGTGATTACGGCGCGAGCGGTCAAATGCTGCGACGGGATGCTGGCGGCATTGATCTTGCGCAATTTTCGCAAGGACTTCTGCCATTTTCGTACTGAGCGGCGAAATTTGATCCCGGTCAATGCTGCGCTGCAAAATTGCGCCCAGAGCCGGTTCTTCTGACATTTCCAGAGAGGGAAGGCTCATGGAATCTGTAGTCTCGCGCAGCGGCTGGTGGCTCGCTGCACTGTTTGCTTCAATCTTCGCCATGGCGGCTGCGGTCGACTGGGGTTTCGCGGTGCAGATGGGCATATTTGCCCTGGCGGCGCTGATCGGCCTGGTCGTGTCGCTGCGCACCACCGATTTCAATGCGGCGGCGCGCGGTCTGTTGAAGGTGCCGCAGGATGAGGGCCGTTATGATGACGATCTGATCCGCTACGGCATGATCGCTACGATGTTCTGGGGTATGGCCGGGTTCCTGGTCGGCCTGATCATCGCGCTGCAGCTGGGCTTCCCGGCGCTTAACCTGGGGCTGGAATGGACCAGCTTTGGCCGCCTGCGACCGCTCCACACCTCGGCAGTTATCTTTGCATTCGGAGGCAGCGCGCTGATCGCCACATCATTTTATGTGGTTCAGCGCACCTGCCGGGCGAGGCTGGCCTTCCCCGGCCTCGCCCGTTTCGTCTTCTGGGGCTACCAGCTGTTCATCGTGCTGGCCGCCACCGGCTATCTGCTGGGGATCAGCCAGGGCAAGGAATATGCCGAGCCGGAATGGTATGTCGACCTGTGGTTGACGATCGTCTGGGTGGCCTATCTGGCGGTCTTCGTTGGCACGATCGTCAAGCGCAGCGAACCGCACATCTACGTCGCCAACTGGTTCTACCTGTCGTTCATCCTGACCGTGGCGATGCTCCACCTGGTCAACAACGCCAACGTGCCGGTCAGCCTGTTCGGATCGAAGAGCTATCCGCTGTGGGCAGGTGTTCAGGGCGCGCTGGTGCAGTGGTGGTATGGCCACAACGCCGTCGGCTTCTTCCTGACCGCCGGTTTCCTGGCGATGATGTACTACTTCGTGCCGAAGCAGGCGCAGCGCCCGGTTTACAGCTATCGGCTGTCGATCCTGCACTTCTGGTCGCTGATCTTCCTCTATATCTGGGCAGGTCCGCACCACCTCCACTACACCGCGCTGCCCGACTGGGCGCAGACGCTGGG
>CAZNFV010000029.1:0-17502 GCA_964572445.1 uncultured Novosphingobium sp.
GAAGATCAGGCTGATCACGAAGACATTGTCGATCGACAGCGCCTTTTCGATGAAGTACCCGGTGTAGTACTTCATGCCGAGGTCGCCGCCCTTTTCGAGCCAGACCCAGGCGCCAAAGGCCATGGCGATCGCGATGTAGAAGACCGAGAGCTTCAGGGATTCCGCGATGCCCATCTCGCGGTCTTCCTTGTGCAGGATACCCAGGTCGAAAATGGTCAGCGCAATGACGATGCCGATAAAGGCCAGCCAGAACCACAGCGGTGTGCCGAGCCAGTCGGCGGTTAGGAATTCCATCAGTTAAAGCCCCTGTAAGAAAACAAGTTTGCGCCGGAGCAAGGGGACTGACCCTGCTCCGGCGCGAGGTAAAGTGGTCTTTTCGTTGTTATCCGGACGTATGCGGACGGCGCAGCAAGCGCATCATCCGGTCCTTGATCACCAGCTTCAGCTTTTTCAGCCGCAAGATCTCGAACGGATCGCGCGCCATTCGCCGCTGCGCCAGGCGCAGGGCTTCATCAAGCTTCTGATGGCGTTCCATCAAGCGAAATACACGGTCAGACATAGATAAGCTCCCTTATCGAACGGTTGGAGTTCGATCGGATGAGCCGAGCCTAGCGCCCAGGTCTTGGGATGGGGGGACAAGGTGTCCGGACCCTAGGCATCGGCTTCATCCGATGCGGTCCGACATCACGAAGCGCCCTGGCTGGGAAGGGGGGAGTGCCAGTGCGCCGCGCCAGAGGGGCCCGGTCCCGCAGAAGTGTTTTTAAGAGTGATTCGCTCGCATTTCAAGCCCCCCGCACAAAGACTGTATCAGCACCCTTGACGATGGCACAAAGTACGATATTAATATGATATCAGATTTATAGGGGTCAAAACCATGTCAGATACACACACGCCGATGACCATCAGCCGCGAAACCCGCGCCTGGAGCACCAGCGGCTATCTTATCCTCATCGCCTTCCTGGTGCTGCTGAGCCTGACGATCTGGCGGATCGTCAACTTCGCCGGCGGCCAGCCAGAAGACAGCGAAGTGTTCGGCTTCCTGGTCTCAACGGCGCTGGCGGTGGGCATGCTGCTCGTGCTGGCGAGTGGTTTCTACATGGTCCAGCCGAATCAGGCAGCGGCGATCACCCTGTTCGGCGCCTATCGCGGTACGGATCGCAACCATGGCCTCCGCTGGGTCTGGCCGTGGATGGGCAAGACCCGGATCTCGGTCCGCGCGAACAACCTGGTGTCCGACAAGATCAAGGTCAACGACCTGCGCGGCAACCCGATCGAGATGGCAGCGCAAGTCGTCTGGCGTGTGGTCGATACGGCCCAGGCGCTTTATGACGTTGATGACTACAAGGCCTTCGTGATGGTCCAGATCGAAGCAGCGGTTCGCACCATCGGCTCGCGCTATCCCTATGACGATTTTGCCCATGCCGAGATCACCCTGCGCGGTAATCATGATGAAGTGGGCGTGGAGCTGCGCAAGGAATTGATCGCCCGCCTGCAGATGGCCGGAATCTCGGTCGACGAATGCGGCTTTACGCACCTGGCCTATGCGCAGGAAATCGCCGGGGCGATGCTGCGCCGCCAGCAGGCGGAAGCTGTGGTGGCCGCGCGCAAGACGCTGGTCGAAGGCGCGGTCGGGATGGTCGACATGGCGCTGGCGATGCTCTCTGAAAAGGGCGTGGTCGAGCTGGATGATGAACGCAAGGCGGCGATGGTGTCCAACCTGATGGTCGTGCTCTGCGGTGAGCGGGATACCCAGCCGGTGGTCAACACGGGCAGCCTGTACTGACCTGACACCATGTCCGCCCCGGCCAAGAAATCATTCCCGCTGCGGCTCGATCCGGCGCTCTATGCGGCGCTGGAACGGGCTGCGGCGGCTGACTTGCGCTCGGTCAACGCCCAGATGGAAGTCTTGCTGCGCGAAGCACTAGCGCGGCGCGGGGTGAAGGTAACGGCCAGCGACCCACCCCGGCGGGGACGTCCGCCCAAGGAGAACAGCGATGGATGAACCCAAACCCTGGTTCGCAGCCAAGCGCTATGGGCTGGGCGCAGGCCGGCCAATCACCTGGCAGGGCTGGGCGCTGGTTGGCGGTTACCTGGCGATCATCGCCCCGACCGGCTGGCTCGATCACCAAAGCGACGGGTGGGTGCGGGCAATGGGCTTTGTGCTGTTCGTGATGGCCACCATGACCTTCGTTTCGCTGGTCTACAGGCGCACGCAAGGCGGATGGAAGTGGCGCTGGGGCAAGCGCGATTAGCCCTGTCTTTGCATCATGTTAACCGGCCAGCGGCTATGCGCTGCGGATGGACAAGAACGCCCGCCTGATCATCGCCCTCTCGGCCCTCGCCACCCTGGCCCTGCCGGTCTCCCTCGCCAGCGCGCAGGACGCCGCGCCCTATACCGTGGTTGAAACCGGCCAACGCTTTGGCCGGCTGCAGGAAGCGGTTCAGGCGATCGGCAATACCACCGGCACGATCCGCATCGCCAATGGCCGCCATGCCGATTGCGCCGTGCAGGGCGCCGGTTCGGTGACCTATCAGGCCGAAACCCCCGGCCAGGCCGTGTTCGATGGTGTGGCCTGCGAAGGCAAGGGCGTGCTGGTGCTGCGCGGCACCAATGCCCGGGTTGAAGGACTGGTCTTCACCAATATCAAGGTGCCCGATTTCAACGGGGTCGGCATCCGGATTGAGAAGGGCAACCTCGCCGTATCGCAAACATGGTTCCGCGATAGTCAGCAGGGCATCCTTGGCGGGGTCGACACCGCATCGCGGATCTCGATCGACAAATCGACCTTCACCCGCCTTGGCACCTGCGAAGGGCCGGGCGGCTGCGCCCATTCGATCTACATCGGTGACTATGGCGCGGTCTCGATCACGCGCAGCCGGTTCGAACAGGGTCGCGGCGGGCACTATGCCAAAAGCCGCAGCCGCCTGGTTGAGATCACCGGCAACAGCTTTGACGATTCAGGCGGGCGCGGCACAAATTACATGATCGACTTGCCGGGCGGCGCTTCGGGCCGCATCGCGAACAACTGGTTCGTCCAGGGGGCCAACAAGGAAAACTGGTCGGCCTTCATCACCGTTGCGCCAGAGGGCAAGCAGTACAGTTCCGCCGGGCTGATGATTGAGGGCAACGACGCCCGCTTCGCCCCCGGCATCAGCCGGACCAGCACCTTCGTCGCCAACTGGACCGACGATGCAGTGCAGATCGGCGCGAACCGACTGGCCCCCGGTATCAAACGGACAGACCGCCGCTAAAGCAGGTGTCCCGTCCGGTCACGCTTGGTATCGAGGTAACGGGCGTTGTGCGGGTTGGGCGGCAACTGGTGCGGCACGCGTTCGGCCACGGTTACTCCGGCGGCTGACAGCGCATCGACCTTGGCTGGATTGTTAGTCATCAAGCGGATCGGGCCAACGCCCAGCAGCTGCAGCATCCGCGCCGCGACCGGAAAATCGCGCGCCTCGGTCGGCAGGCCCAGCCGGTTGTTGGCATCAACCGTGTCAAATCCCTGGTCCTGCAACTGATAGGCGCGCAGCTTGTTGACCAGGCCGATCCCGCGCCCTTCCTGCCGCAGATACAGCAGCACACCCCAGCCGCCCTGCGCCGCTTCATCCGCCATCGCTTGCAGCGCGGCATGAAGCTGCGGGCCGCAATCGCATTTCAGGCTGCCAAGGATATCACCGGTCAGGCATTCGGAGTGGAGCCGGACCAGCGGCGCGCGGTCAGCATTCTGTTCCCCAATCACCAGGGCGACGTGTTCGCGCAGGTCATCGGCCGATCGGAAGGCCACGATCTCTGCATCTTCCGCCGCAGCAACGGGCAACCGCGCGCGGGTGGCAATGGCGAGATGACGCGGATCGCTGAACTCGGCCACGTCGCCCGAAGAAACCGCCTGGGCCTCCCCAGCGCCGTCAGGATCAACCAGGAAGGCCGGCAGGATACCCGCCAGCCGCGCCAGCGACAGCGCCGTTTCGGCAGCCTGCAGATGGTCAATCGGATCGGCCAAGAAGGGGCCCTTCATCGGCCAGTTCAGGTCCTCAGCCGGATCGGCCAGCACCCGCGCGCCCGGCACCGTGAAGGGCTCTGCCCCCCGGATCAGCACCGGCGCTTCGGGAACGGCCGCCTCGCGCTGGTTCGCCAGCTTTAGCGTCGCCGCGCGCGCGGCCGAAATCAGCAGGCGCGGCGCAGCTGCACCCGGCGCGAAACCGGTCTCGGCCGGCAATAGCCGCAGCACGCCATCAACCTCGATCGGCCAGCCATGGCGCAGCGCATCAAGGGCCAAGGCAACGCGGCGGGTCGCTCTCAAAGGGCAAATTCCGTGATCAGCGGCACGTGGTCGCTCGGCTGCTCCCAGCGGCGGGTTTCTTCGACCAAGCGGTGGCTGACCGACTGCGCGGCCAGATCGGGCGAGGCCCACATGTGATCGAGCCGGCGGCCGCGATCCTTTTCCTGCCAGAAGGTGCGGTATGACCACCACGACCAGTTGCGTTCCGGCGCCGGGATGTGCTTGCGGCCCAGATCGACCCAGCCGTGGGCATCGCGAAAGCGGTACAGGGCCTCGATCTCAATCGGGGTGTGGCTGACCACTTTCAGCAGCGCCTTGTGGTCGTAAACGTCGCATTCCAGCGGCGCGATATTGAAATCCCCGACGATCAGCGTCGGGCGGTCAAGCACATCGGCCCAGCGGGTCATCCGCTCCAGGAAATCCAGCTTCTGGCCGAACTTCGGGTTAGCGTCGCGATCTGGAATGTCACCACCGGCGGGAATGTAGACGTTCTCCACCACCACGCCCTGCCCGGGTCCGAGCAGCTCCACGCCGATGTGGCGGGCCTCGCCGTTATCCTGCCAGTCATGCCGGTCCATTTCGCGCAGCGGAATCCGGCTGACCGTCGCAACGCCGTGATAGCCCTTCTGCCCATGGACCACCCGGTGCGTATAACCCGCCGCCTCAAACACCTCATGCGGGAACAGGTGCTCGGCACATTTGATCTCTTGCAGGCAGAGCACATCCGGCCCCTGTTCATTCAGGAACCGCACCACCTGTTCGGCGCGCAGACGGACGGAATTGATGTTCCAGGTTGCAATAGAGACCATGCAAAGGGCTTTAGGTGGGATGACTGGGAGCGGCAAGTGTGGTGCTTGTAAGGGGACAGGACTGGTCGGAGTCAGGACTGCATCCGGAAGTACGACAGCCAGCCGGGGACGCTGTTCTATCTCGATCCACCTTATTGGGGCTGCACCGACGACTATGGGAAAGACATCTTCTCACCGGCCGATTTCGACCTTCTCAGGGGCCAATTAGAAGCCCTTAATGGCCGCTTCATCCTGTCGATCAACGAAACGCCGAAGGTGCGCGAGATCTTCGGCCAGTTCGCGAGGGCGGAAGTTACCCTCAACTATCGATTAAGCGGCCGGGTGACGTCAGCGAAGGAACTGATAGTTTCCGGCCCCTAACGAGTCGGAGGATCAGATGTCGGATGCCACTCAGAACATTATCAGGCGTGCTAGTGCACTGGCGCTTCAAGGCGGTGGAGCACGCCTGATCTACACGGGCGGCTCCATTGATGTCCGGTCTCTCGTGCAGGTTGATCACGGCCTGGTTGAGGGAGAGACGACCGAAGGTCGGCCCTATGCGATACTGGAGGATCAGCTGATCGGCGTCGCGGGCATCAGTCGGGTAAGACCTTGAGTGCTACAAAAGCTCTTGTCCGAGACTCTAAAAGCTCGCGGCGCGCTACAGCGGAGAGGTGGTGAATGATCGCCCCCACCCCCAACCCCCTCCCCTGAAGGGGAGTGGGCTATTGCTCAGACCGAACCGAAAATGCCGGGCGACGAGAACCGGAGCGCAGCGACCATTAAGGTCGTGAGCACCGGAATCGCAGGCGACTGCCATTTGCAGCCCGGCTTCAGCCAATCCGGACCAAGACAAAGGAAAACCCTCGGTCCGGGGGCATTGGACCGAGGGTTCCTTGGTGCGTTCGTCACGCTTTGACGGCGAAGCCTACAGGAGACTTGGGCAACAGGGGGGAAACCCGTCTCAAACCGCGCCGTCGCTGATCGTTCTAGGACTTTTCGGCTTGCTCGCCCATGAACAATCGTCCGCATTTTGCCGTCATTGGTCGCATCAGGCGCACATTCCGCGCCGGGCCGTTTGGCCTCATCGACGAACGGGAGCGCGCGGATCGTTGAAGCGAAAAGCGTTGTCAGCGACCGCCAGACCATACTGCTGATTCGAGAGGGTGACGATGGTCCGCCGCTTCTGCGAATCAAGCGCAGCCCAGCTGGACAGCTCCATCCCACCGGGAGCACCGGGCTTGCGGGTGAAGATCAGCGTAATCACACCATATTCGGGCCGGGCCTTGTCGCGCACTTCAACGCTGACAATGCGGTCACTGCCGGTCGGCATCAGGCGGCCGTACTTGCCGACATCCCGGCCAGGATCGAGCAGCGCGCCCAGCGGGCTGTTCTTGATCGGCCAACGTTGCACCTGGCGCACTTCGTAATCGACAAAGGTCAGCGAGCTGCCGTCGGAAACGACCAGCATCGGCACGCCTTTTTCATACTGGAAGCGAATTTTGCCGGGGCGCTTCAGGGTCAGCACACCCTTGACGCGCTGGCCGTTGGGATCGGCCTGAACAAAATCGGCGCGCAGCGTGGAGATGGATCGCAGCGCGGTAACGGCGCCAGCAAGGTCCGCGGAATCCTGCGCAACCACGGGAACAGGCGCAGAAACGACAAGCGCCGCCGAAACGGCGGCACCTGCAAGCGATCGAAAGGTCAGTCTGAAGGTCATGGCCGGGCTTGTAGCAGCACCGGCTTGAACCGCCAGTGAACCTTACTTGATCTTGGCTTCCTTGAACTCGACATGCTTGCGCACGACCGGGTCATACTTCTTGAACACCATCTTCTCGGTGGTGTTGCGCGGGTTCTTCTTCGTTACGTAGAAGAAGCCGGTCTCGGCGGTGGAAACCAGCCGGATCTTGACGGTTGCGGGCTTCGCCATGGCGTAGGTCCTGTTCTAATCGATTCGGCCCGAAAGCCGCAAAAACCAAGCGGGCAGCCACGGGGGCCGCCCTTCACGGAGCGGGCCATTGGCCCAGAAGCCCCGCAGAGTCAAGGCTGACGCGCCATTCCCGTTCGCCTGATTGCAGGAATTTTGCCGCACTGCTATGGTTGCATCTGTAACTATGTCACGCGCAACCGCCCTTGATTCGACTGACTTTGCCCGGCTGCCCGATCCGGGACCCGAAGTGTTCACTGCGCCGCTGCAACGCCCGGCGCAGGTCGGGGCGGACTGGGTTGAACCGGCCCAGCGCGAATATACGGCTGATGAACACCGAATCTGGGACGAACTCTATGCCCGCCAGCTGGAGGTCCTGCCCGGCCGCGCCGCAAGTGCCTTTATGGCCGGGCTGGAGCGGCTTGATCTGGGCCGCGGCGGCGTGCCCGATTTCGTCCGGCTTTCGACCGAGCTGGGAGCCCTCACCGGCTGGTCGGTCGTGCCCGTGCCAATGCTGATCCCTGACCATGTGTTTTTCTGGCACCTGGCCAACCGCCGCTTTCCGGCCGGCAACTTCATCCGCACGCGCGAAACCTTTGACTACATCCAGGAACCGGACGTTTTCCACGATGTCTTCGGCCACGTGCCGATGCTGACTGACCCGGTCTTTGCCGATTACATGCAGGAATATGGCCGCGCCGGGTGGAAGGCGATGCGCTATAACCGCCTGAAGTCACTCGGCGCGCTCTATTGGTACACGGTCGAATTCGGCCTGATCCTCGAAGCCGACGGACTACGCGCTTATGGCGCGGGCATCCTTTCCGGCCCGACCGAGACGGTCTTCTCGGTCGAGGCGCAAAGCCCCAACCGGATCATGCTGAACGTCGACCGGGTGATGCGGACCGACTATGTGATCGATGACCTGCAGCCGACCTATTTCGTGATCGAGAGCTTTGACGAGCTTTACCATGACACGGTTGAACGCGATTTTGACCGGCTCTACCGGGCGCTCAGCCCCGGCTTTACTTATGCCAATGCCGCCGTGATCGACATCGACGACGTGCTCCACCGGGGCACGCAGGAATACGCCCTGCGCGGCGGTCGCGGCAGCGGAGCAAAGCCTGTCTAAATAACGTCGCGGCAGCGGTCCGAACCCGCTCAGCCGTTACCCATCATGCTTTCGTTCGCGGGTTGACTGCACCATGCCCGGGGTCACGAAGCCGATCTGGTTGGGCGTCACCTCGGCGGCGCGCTTTTTCAGTTCGCCCTTCATCTTGAGGTAGTCCGATTCCATTTCAGCCGAAACGGTCGCGCGCGAATCGGCCAGGGCGTTGCGGAAGTCTTCCGCTGTCACCTCGGCCACATCTGCGCCAGCGCGGCGGATGGCGTTGAGACCGGCCCGGCGCACCACGTCTTCCAGGTCTGCCCCGGTGAACCGCTCTGCCTCCTGCGCCACCGCGCCCAGGTCGACACTGCCCGCGAGCGGCATCCGGCTGGTGTGAATTTTCAGGATATGCTCGCGTCCGGCTGCATCGGGCGTCCCGACATAGACCAGTTCATCGAGCCGTCCCGGCCGCAACAACGCCGGATCAACCAGCCCCGGACGGTTGGTCGCACCGATCAGCACGACCGAGGCCAGCTCTTCCATCCCGTCCATTTCGGCCAGCATGGTGTTGACCACCCGCGCGGTAACCTGCGGCTCATTGCCGCTGCTGCCGCGCGCCGGGACCAGGCTGTCAATCTCATCGATGAAGATCACGCACGGCGCGACCTGCCGCGCACGGGCGAACAGGCGGGTTAGCTGCTGCTCACTCTCGCCATACCACTTTGACAGCAGGTCAGAGCTCTTGACCGAAATGAAGTTGGCCTCGCTTTCCTTGGCGACCGCCTTGGCCAGCAAGGTCTTGCCGGTGCCGGGCGGGCCATAAAGCAGGAAGCCCTTGGCGGGGCGGATACCCAGTCGGCGGAAGGCTTCGGGGTGCTTGAGCGGCAGCTCGATCCCTTCGCGCAACTTTTGCTGCGCTTCGTCTGCACCGCCGATGTCGGCCCAGCCGATGTTCGGCACCTGGACCATTACTTCGCGCATGGCGGAGGGCTGGACGCGTTTGAGTGCGGCCAGGAAATCCTCGCGGGTCACGCACAGGTCCTCCAGCACTTCGGGCGGGATAGTCTGCGCCTCGAGGTCAAGCTGCGGCATGATCCGCCGCACCGCCTCGATCGCAGCCTCACGCGCCAGCGCGGCCAGGTCCGCGCCAACAAAGCCGTGGGTGGTCCGCGCCAGTTCGTCGAGGTCAACCCCTTCGCCCAGCGGCATACCGCGGGTGTGGATCCCCAGCACTTCGCGGCGGCCGCTCTCATCGGGCACACCGATCACGATCTCGCGGTCAAATCGGCCCGGGCGGCGTAGCGCCTCGTCCAGCGCATCGGGGCGGTTGGTGGCAGCGATCACCACGATGTTCGAACGGGCATGGAGCCCGTCCATCAGGGTCAGCAATTGTGCGACCAGCCGCTTTTCGGCCTCACCTGCCGATTGCGAACGCTTGGGCGCGATCGAATCAATCTCATCAATGAAGACGATTGATGGCGCGGCGCGGGCCGCGTCCTCGAACACTTCACGCAGGCGGCGCTCGCTCTCGCCATAAGCGCTGCCCATGATCTCGGGCCCGTTGATGGTGAAGAAGCTGGCTTCGCTCTCGTTCGCCACGGCGCGGGCCAGCCGCGTCTTGCCGGTACCCGGAGGACCATGGAGCAACACACCCTTGGGCGGATCGACGCCAAGCCGGGTAAACAATTCAGGATAGCGCAGCGGTAGCTCGACCATCTCGCGCAGCTGCTGGATCGTATCGCCCATCCCGCCGACGTCATCGTAATTGACCTCGCCGCGGCTGCCGCGCGCTTCTTCGTATTCTTCGCGCAGTTCGACCTCGGTATTCTCGTCGATGTGGACGATACCCTTGGGACTGGTCGAGACTACGGTCAGGCGGATCTGGGTGAGCGCAAAGGCCGGTGCATTAAGCATCCGCGCCACTTGCGGTGGCATGTCACGCACCTGGGTCTGGCCAGTAGTGGCAACCAGATCACCGGCGACCAGCGGCCGACCGAAGAAGTTCCGCTTCAACGCCTGGCCCGGTCCCTGAAGGCGCATGTCCTGTTGGGCCGGGGCAAAGACCACGCGGGTGGCCGGGCGGCTTTCGGCGCGATCGACCTGGACATGATCGCCCGAGCCGACCCCGGCATTGGCGCGCTGCAGGCCATCCAGCCGGATCACTTCCAGCCCTTCATCCTCAGCATAGGCGAGGACGGCGCGGGCCGCAGTGGAGCGCTTGCCCTCGATCGAAACGATATCGCCTTCGGTAATGCCAAGCTGGCCCATGGTCGCCTTGGGCAGGCGCGCAATGCCCTGGCCGCTCTCTTCCTGGCGCGCGGCGGCGACTTGCAGCCGGACGGCCCGGGTTGCGGCTGGCGCCGTGTCGCTTGCTGGATCCTTGTCGGCCATGGTTCCATCCTGGTTGCGAGGCCCACCAAGGGCTCGGACAAAGATTAGCTAGGAACTCGAAACCAGAATGCAAAGGGTCCGGTTCCGCACAAGTGCCGGACCGGATGGAGAAAAAAGAGAGGCCCGGTCGTTGCCGACCGGGCCTTTGAAAGTTTTGGGAGAGGATGCCTGAAAGGCACCGTCTAATTGGTGCAGCACCGCATTTTGTGCAAGTGCGAAAAGGGCAAAGCTTGTTGCGTAATTTGCAACCACAGGCTTACATTCCAGTATACCTATGATTCTGATCAATAGTTTATGACCCCGGCACAAGTGCTGTGTTGCGTCATACGCATCATCCCTTCGCTCATGCTGCACTGCAGCAAAATCTAATGCGCAATTAGCAAGGGCGGCGCAGTCAGTTCATCCAAAAAGAACCGCGTAACCCCGCCGAACAGGAACTCACGCAGGCGGCTGTGGCCATAGGCACCCATAACCAGCAGATCGGCCCCAGCCTGCGCCACGGCCTCTGCCAAGGCCTCTTCAACCGAACTGCCGCGCGGCAACTCGGTCAATTCAGCCTTCACCCCGTGGCGGGCAAGATAGCGCAGTGCCTCGGTGGGCGGAAAGCCGGCCGGACTGTCGCTTTCCACGGTCAGGACCCGCACTTCGGCGGCCTCGGTCAGCAGCGGAACCGCTGCCTTCAAAGCGCGCGCCGCTTCGCTGCCGCCGTCCCAGGCGATACAGACCGTACCGAGCGGCAATTTCAGTGCCGTGTGATCGGGCAGGGCCAGCACCGGACAGGACGCGTTGAGCGCCAGATCGCCCGCCAGCCCGCTGCTGCGGGAAACGATCAACAGATCGGCCAGGTCCCCGCTGCGCACCAGTGCATCGATTTGCGGCAGTTCTGACTGCGCAACATCAAAGGGAACATCATCGCGCGCCAGCCGCTCGCCAATGGCCGCAGCCAAGGCATCGTCTTCCTTTAGCGCGACATCCAGCGCCTCACGCGCCAGGATTGCCCCGCCATAAGGATCAACGGTAACGTATTTATCGACCGGCGTATCAACCAGCACGGTAAGGTGCCCGCCATGAACCCGCGCAAGGTCCATCGCCGTATCAAGCCGCGCACCCATCCCGGTATCGCGGCCTCCCTGGACAAGAATCGATCGCATAACCCCGCTCCTTTCACAGTCAGGCTACGCCCCTCGTAGTTTCCCGTCCATGATCCCGGTCAAATCGCGCGCGCTTGCACAAGCGATTTCGTTCCGCCACTGCGAGGCCAAGGCAAGACGAGGGGAATCCCGACAATGGCAGCCAATTTCGAAGCCGTAATTTTTGATTTTGGGGGGGTGATTACGGCATCGCCCTTCGAAGCCTTTAATCGGCTGGAGGCCGAGCGTGGCCTGCCGCGCGATTTCGTCCGCACGGTCAACACCCGCAACCCGGACAGCAATGCCTGGGCCCTGTTTGAACGCGCTGCGATCGACGCCGCCGCCTTCAACGAACTGTTCGCCGCCGAAGCCAAGGCGGCTGGCCACGAACTGGACGGCGCTTCGGTCCTCGCAGTGCTGTCAGGCTCGATCCGCCCGGCGATGGTGACGGCGCTCGATCGGCTCAAGGATGCTGGTTACCGCCTCGCTTGCATCACCAACAATGTCCCCGCCGGCCACGGCGCCGGCATGGCACGCAGCGGCGATGCCAAGGATGCCTATGAACAGGTCTTTGCCCGCTTCGAACACGTAATTGAAAGTTCGAAGGCCGGGGTCCGCAAGCCCGATCCCCGGATCTACCAGATGATGTGCGATCAGCTGGGGCTGGGGCCGGATGTCTGCATCTATCTTGATGACCTGGGGATCAACTGCAAGCCGGCCGCCCAGCTGGGCATGGCGGCGATCAAGGTGACCAGCGGCGAACAGGCGCTGGCCGATCTGGGGGCGCTGCTGGGGCTGGACCTGATCGCTTGACGGGTGCATTCCGTGCAACCGTGATGGCGTGGGATGCAATTGCGCAAGGCACTTGTTTTCCTTAGCGCAAACGGGATTTTCCAGCGGGGAGCCGGAATGAAGAAGCTTTATCCTGATGCGGCGGCGGCACTTGATGGCCTGCTGAAAGATGGCCTGCACATCGCCTGTGGCGGCTTTGGCCTCTGCGGTATTCCCGAACGCCTGCTTGATGCTGTGCGCGATAGCGGCGTGTCCGGCCTGACCTTCTATTCCAACAATGCCGGGATCGACAACGAAGGCATCGGCAAGCTGCTGCGCACGCGGCAGGTCAAGAAGATGGTCTCAAGCTACGTGGGTGAGAACAAGGAGTTCGAGCGCCAGTACCTTTCGGGGGAGCTCGAAGTCGAATTCTGCCCGCAAGGCACCCTGGCAGAACGGATGCGCGCTGGTGGCGCAGGCATCCCCGGTTTCTATACCAAGACCGGCGTCGGCACGCTGGTGGCCGAGGGTAAGGAAGCCAAGGTTTTTGACGGCGAGGAGTATATCCTCGAACGCGGGATCGTGGCGGACCTGGCGCTGGTCAAGGCGTGGAAAGCTGACACCACCGGCAACGTCGTGTTCCGCAAGACCGCGCGCAACTTCAACGTGCCCGCTGCCCAGTGCGGCAGGGTGTGCGTGGTCGAAGTGGAAGAGATCGTCCAGCCGGGCGAGCTTGATGCCGATGCGATCCACTTGCCGGGCGTCTATGTCCAGCGGCTGATCGTGGGCAGCCCCTATGACAAGAAGATCGAATTCCGCACCACTCAAGCCACGGATGTCGGCTGATGACCATGCATGATGGACTGACCAAGGGCTGGACCCGCGACCAGATGGCCGCCCGCGCCGCGCAGGAACTGCGCGATGGCTATTACGTGAACCTTGGCATCGGCATCCCGACCTTGGTGGCGAACCACGTTCCCACCGGGATCACGGTGACGCTGCAAAGCGAAAACGGGATGCTTGGGATCGGCCCCTTCCCGACCGAGGACGCGGTGGATGCTGACCTGATCAATGCCGGCAAGCAGACGATCAGCGAACTGCCGCACTCGGCCTATTTCGATAGCGCCCAATCCTTCGCCATGATCCGCGGCGGAAAGATTGATCTCACCGTGCTGGGCGGGATGGAAGTTTCCGAACAGGGTGACATCGCCAACTGGATGGTGCCCGGCAAGATGATCAAGGGCATGGGCGGGGCGATGGACCTGGTCGCCGGGGTCAAGAAGATCATCGTGGTGATGGAACACTGCGCCAAGGATGGCACGCCGAAGTTCATCCCCGAATGCACCCTGCCGCTGACCGGCCGCAATGTGGTCGATATGGTGATCACGGACCTCTGCGTCTTCCAGCGCCCCGACCACGCCAGCCCGTTCAAGCTGATTGAACTGGCCCCGGGTGTCACATCTGAAGAAGTGGCTGCAAAGACGACCGCCCACTATATCGCTTAATCGTCCGATTAAGCAGGTCTTGCGAGGGACCGTCCGGCGCGTAATGATCGCTCCCGACGAGGGAGAGAATCATGAACAATGCCGTTTGCCGGATGGTCGGATGCGAGTTTCCGCTGTTTGCCTTTAGCCACTGCCGCGATGTGGTGGTTGCCGTCAGCAAGGCCGGCGGCTTCGGCGTGCTGGGTGCGACCCGGTTCACCCCGGATCAGCTTGAGGAAGAGCTCGCCTGGATCGACGCGCATATCGATGGCGCGCCCTATGGCGTAGATGTGCTGGTGCCCGAAGTGGTCGACCCGCGTGTCGCCGAATTCCAGGACAACGAACAGCGCGCTGCGGCGATTTCCGAACAGCACCGCCAGTTTACCGCGGAACTGCTGGGGCAATACGGGGTTGATGTCGCACCCGAAGAGGTCGTTCGTTACGAAGGCCGCGCCGGAATCACGCCAGAGAACGGCTATGCCCAGATGGAAGTCGCCTTCCGCCACCCGATCCGGCTGATCGCCAATGCGCTGGGCATTGCCCCGCCCAGGATGATTGAAGAGGGCAAGAAGCGCGGCGTGCCCGTAGCGGCACTCGTCGGCGCCAAGGAACACGCGCTGCGGCAGGCAGCGGCCGGCGTGGACATCATTGTCGCCCAGGGCACCGAAGCCGGTGGGCACTGCGGCGAAGTATCGACCCTGGTGCTGATCCCCGAAGTCGCCCGCGCGCTGAAGACTGCCGGCTATGACATTCCGGTCCTCGCCGCTGGCGGGATCATGACCGGGGCGCAGATGGCCGGGATGATGGCTGCCGGAGCGCAAGGCGCCTGGACCGGCTCGGTCTGGCTCGCCACGACCGAGAGCGAGACCAGCGAGGCCTTCCGCGACAAGATGGTCGCCGCGCGCAGCCGCGATACCGTCCGCAGCCGCAGCCGCACCGGCAAGCCAGCCCGCCAGCTCAAGACCGCCTGGCATGAGGCCTGGGACAATGCAGCCGGTCCGGGGCCCTTGCCGATGCCGCTGATGGGCATGGTTTCCGAACCCGCCTTCCAGCGGATCGAAAAGTCGGTCGTCAACGGCAACGAGGCCGCGCGCGATCTGGTCAGCTATTTCGTCGGCCAAGGCGTCGGCCTGGTCGATCAGGTGCGCAGCGCCAAGGGCGTGGTGCAGGACTTCCGCGAGGAATTCATCGATGCCGTGGACGATCTTAACGGCATGATCGGTTAAATGGTGCTGCGCCAGGCCTTCCGGGAGCGCTATCTCGACGTCCTGGCGTCAATCTATCTCTACAACGAGTACCGCGGCTACACCTCGCTGGACCGGGTGCTGGAAGCCGTCCGGGCGCGCTGCCCCGATGAGCCGGCGTTCCAGGCCGAAATCGCCAAGCACCGTAATGACGAGCGAACCCACTACCTGATGTTCCGCCGCTGGTTTGAGCGGCAGGGGCGGATGCCGCTGGTGGTCGATCGCGGTGTGGGCCACATCGATCGCTTCATCCAGTGGGTGTTCCGCTGCACGATCGAGGAACTGGATACCCACCGGATTGTGACGCGCCCGGACGAGTTCGAGCGGCTCTGCCGGGTGATCATGCTGACCGAGCAGCGCGGCTTCCAGCAGGTCGAGATCATCCTGAAGAACCGGCTGATCATGTCGGACCCGGTGATGAAGAAGATCTTTCAGATCGTGCACCGCGACGAACCCGACCATTTCCTGCCCTATCAACGCTGGCTGGAGCGGCAGGGCCGCGCCACGGCCCGCTGGAACGAACGCGCCGCCGACTGGTGCATTCACAAGGTGCTGATGCTCTACAAACTGCCAGTGCTGTTCCTGGATCGGGGGCGGGGGCGGATGACCCTGTGGCCTGATGCCGCCGATGGCTTGCCGGATGCTGTGCCCGCCGGTTAGGCTGGCGCCATGAGCTACACCCTGATCACCGCCAACCGGAACTATTCAAGCTGGAGTCTGCGCCCCTGGCTGTTGATGCGGGCGCTGGGCATTCCGTTCGAAGACCGGTTTGAACCCTTTACCAAGCCCGACAATTTCGAGGAGTTCCGTGCCTTTTCGCCCACCGGGCAGGTGCCGCTGTTGCTTGACGGGACGCGCGCCGTGCCGGATTCGCTTGGCATCACACTATACCTGGCGGATCGGCACGAGGGCGTCTGGCCGCACGATGCTGAAGCGCGGATTTTTGCCGTGGGGGCGGTCTGCGAGATGCATGGCGGGTTCGGCCACCTGCGCAATGATTGCACCATGAACGTCGGCGTGCGGGTCAGGCCGAAGCCGATGAGCCAGGGGCTGCAGCGCAATGTCACTCGGCTGCGCGAGATCTTTGAAGATGGGCTGACGCGGTTCGGCGGGCCGTGGCTGGCCGGGCAGAACTTCACCGCTGTCGATGCTTTCTATGCGCCGGTCGCCTTTCGCATCCGCACCTATGGGCTGGATGTTGGCAAGGGGCAGGCCTGGGTGGAGCAGGTTTTGGCCCATCCAGCGATGCGGGACTGGGAAGCCCAAGCGCTGGCCGAGCACTGGCGCGAAGCAAGCCACGAGGCGGAACTGGCCGCCGCGGGCGTGATTATGGCCGATTATCGGACGGGCTGAACCGCGCAAGGTACCATGCCAGCGCAGAATAGTGCGACAAGCCGGGCAGCATGTGCAGGGCGCGCAAGCCAGAAAGCTGGCCCGCCAGCGCCTGGGCCAGCTCTGGCGGCACCCAGTTATCCCGATCACCCTGCCAGATCTGGGTCGGCTGGGTCACGGCGGACAGGCAGTCTGCCCAATCCGCTACATATGCCTTGATTTCAGACCGGTAGGACTTGGCCCCGGTACCAAGCGACCCTGCCAGCATCTGGCCCAGCAAGTCCTTGAAGGCAGGGTCAGCCGCCAGCGCCACGTCGCCGCCTTGGCAGCCAGCCAAAGTCATGCTGGCCAGCAGGCCCGGCGCAACGCGCGCGACGCCGCCTTGCAGCGTGCAGGCCGCACCAAAAACCCGCGGACGGTCGCGCGCCATCCGGAACAGTGGACCGCCAGCCATTGCGCCCAGAAAGTCGCCAAGCGAAAGCGGTGCGGCCGGCGCAATCAGGTCGATCTGTTCGATCGCATCGCCCAGCCGCGCCGCCACCTGCAAGGCAGCGGCCGCACCCAGCGAAAAGCCAACCAGCCGGACCGGCACATTGCCAGCCCACTGCGCGATCAATTCTGCCAAAGCATCGAAATTAGCGAAGCCCAGTCGGTTGCGATCAGGCGCAAACAGGTTTGGCCCCGACTGCCAGCCATCGTGGCCAGCAAGCGTCAGCTCCGCCGGCGTTCCCGGCACGCCGTGCAGGTAGACGGTCCGCCCGATGTTCAGCTGCAACAGCGGAAGACCCGCAATCAGGCCAGCGCGGCCTTAAGGTCTTCAACCAGATCGGTGCGCTCCCACGGGAAGAAATCGCCATCCGCCTTGCGGCCGAAGTGCCCGTAAGCTGCGGTCGGCTTGTAGATCGGCTTGTTAAGGCCCAGGTGGGTGCGGATCGCGCGCGGGGTCAGGCCGCCCAGCCGGGGCAGGCCCAGAATCGCCGCCTCAATCTTGTCATCGCCCACCGTGCCGGTTTCGTGCGTATCGACATAGAGCGACAGCGGCTTTGATAC
>CAZNFV010000030.1:0-16979 GCA_964572445.1 uncultured Novosphingobium sp.
CAGGCCCTTGGCGTCATAGGGGTTCGACGGAACCACTGTCTTTATGCCGCATACGTGGGTGAACAGGCTTTCCGGCGATTGGCTATGCGTCTGCCCGCCGAAAATACCGCCACCAAAAGGCGAACGCACCGTCATAGGGCAGATGAAATCGCCAGCAGACCGATAGCGCAGGCGCGCTGCCTCGCTCACCAGCTGGTCAAGGCCCGGATAGATATAGTCGGCAAACTGGATTTCCGGCACCGGACGCAGGCCATAGGCCCCCATCCCGACCGCCGCGCCGATGATCCCGCATTCGTTGATCGGGGTATCGAACACGCGGTTCTTGCCGAAGGTCTTCTGCAACCCGGCCGTCGCGCGGAACACGCCACCGAAATAGCCGACATCTTCGCCAAACACGACGACATTGGGATCACGCTCCAGCATCACGTGGAGCGCGTCATTGATCGCCTCGATCATGTTGAGGCGGCGGGGAGTGATTGCTGCCTGGGTCATTCCGGCTTCCATTCGGGCCATTTAATCTGGCGTTCGCGGATGGCCTGTTCGGCCTGTTCCTCAAGATGCCAGGGCAACTCCTTGTAAACATCCTCAAACATGGTGTGGAACGGATGGTGCAGGCCGTGGCCCAGGATACCGTTCTTTTCGGCTTCCTTGGTCGCCGCCTTAACCAGATCGACCAGTTCCGCATCCATCGCGGTGTGCTGTTCAACCGACCATTCGCCCAGCGCGATCAGGTGACGCTTCAGCCGCATGATCGGATCGCCGAGCGGCCATTCCTCACGCTCATGCGCCGAACGGTAAGCCCCGGGGTCGTCAGACGTCGAATGCCCCTCAGCCCGATAGGTAAAGTGCTCTATCAGTGTCGGTCCGCCGTTGGCGCGGGCCCGGTTGGCGGCCCAGCGCGTCGCGGCATAGACTGCCAAAGCGTCATTGCCATCGACCCGGATTCCGGCGATCCCGTGGCCCACTGCCCGATTGGCAAAGGTGCTGCGCTCCGCCCCGGCAAAGCCCGAGAAGCTGGAGATCGCCCACTGGTTGTTGACGACGTTCATCACCACCGGCGCGTTATAGACTGCGGCAAAGGTCATGGCGGCGTGGAAGTCACCTTCCGCGCTGGAACCTTCACCGACCCAGGCCGTGGCAATCCGGCTGTCACCCTTGATCGCAGAAGCCATCGCCCAGCCGACCGCTTGCGGATACTGCGTCGCCAGATTGCCGCTGATCGTGAAGAAGTTGTAGTCCCGGCAAGAGTACATGATCGGCAGCTGGCGGCCCTTCAGCTTGTCCGCCTTGTTCGAGTAGATCTGATTGATCATTTCCACGAGCGGATAGTTCCGCGCGATCAGCACGCCCTGCTGGCGATAAGACGGGAATACCATGTCGTCCGCAGCAAGCGCGAAGGTTGAGGCAACCGACGTCGCCTCTTCACCCGTGCACTTCATGTAAAAGCTGGTCTTGCCCTGGCGCTGGCCGCGATACATCCGGTCATCGAAGGCCCGGGTCAGCGCCATTGAGCGCAGCATCCGCCGCAGCGTTTCCGGGTCTAGCTTCGGATCCCACGGCCCCACTGCCTGGTGATCATCACCCAACACGCGCACCATGCCCGAGCATAGCGGCGTTGTTTCAGTGGCCGGGCAAGTCTCGTCCGGGCGCGGCAGCGCACCGGCGGGCGGAATGTCGAGGAACGAATAGTCGACCGGGTCGCCCGGTCGGAAATTCGGCTCTGGCACGTGCAGCGAAAGCGGCGGCAGATTGCCGCGTGCGCCCTTCGCAGGATCGGGTCCGGTGGCCATCCTTCGCGCTCTCCCGCTTCCCGTGAAGTTGGAAGCAATATTCTACGTGAGCGTTATTTTATTTCAAAGTAGTTTCAACGTCAACTAAACTGCGACGGGCGCCGAGAGTGGCGCTTGCGGCGTATAATCAGACACTTCGAAGTCTTCGATCCGATAATCAAAGATCGAATCGGGCCGCCGCAGGATTGTCATGGTTGGTGCACCAGACGGCTGGCGGGCCAGCTGCGCCTCCACCAGATCGGCATGGTTGAGATAGAGGTGAGTGTCTCCCCCCATCCAGACCAGCTCACCCGGTTGCAGATCGCATTGCTGCGCCAGCAGCCGCGTAAACAGGGCCGCGCTGAACAGGTTGAACGGCAGCCCCAGCGCGACATCGCAGCTGCGCTGATAAAGTGCGCAATTCAGCCGACCATTGCCGACATGGAACTGATAGGTCTTGTGGCACGGTGGCAGTGCCATCTGATCCAGTTCAGCCACGTTCCAACCTTCGACGATATGCCGGCGGCTGCCAGGATTGTTGCGCAGGCTTTCCACCACCTGGGCCACCTGGTTGATCCCCTTGCCGCGCTCGAACAGGCCATTGCCCGCCGGAACATAGACCGGCCAATCGACCCACTGCTTGCCATAGACCGGGCCAAGATCGCCCCACTGCGAGGCAAAGTCCGCTTCGGCAGCAATCCGCTCGGCAAAGGCTTCAATTGAAATCGCCTCGCCCGTCACTTTGACATAATTGGCGTGCGGCCACTCGTTCCAGATCTTCACGCCCTGCTGCACCAGCGGGCGAATGTTGGTCTCACCGGTCAGGAACCACAGGAATTCGCGCGCGGCGGTTTTCCAATAGACCCGCTTGGTGGTGATCAGCGGCATGGCGCCGCCCGCAAGATCAAAGCGTATCTGGGTGCCAAAGACCGAGCGCGTGCCCACTCCGGTGCGATCAACCCGTTCGTCACCCTGCTCCCAGATCTGGCGCATAAGGTCGAGATACTGCCACTCCCAATGCGGCTGGCGGGGTACTGCGGAGAGATTCGGGGCTGTGGCCATGAACGCACGATAAACACGCGATTGCCCGCTTGCCACCCCGCACTTCGCTAACTATAGGCGCCCTCCTGCCTTGCCCCTGTTTGCAGGGGCGATGATCGGTCGGGGAATAGCTCAGCCTGGTAGAGCACTGTCTTCGGGAGGCAGGGGCCGGAGGTTCGAATCCTCTTTCCCCGACCAAATCATCTTCACATGCGTGACAAATACCCCTGCCGGGCGCACTAATCCTGCGCCTGCGCGCATTTTCGCCATGCTTTCCCGGGGTTTTTGTGAAATATTCGATCTTATATAGAGCTTTGCCGGCGTTGGCGCTCGCCGCGACTCCAAGCATCACCATTGCGCAGGATCTTCAATCCAATGCCAGCGCCTATGCTGACAATGAAGATGACATCGACAGCATGAACGCGAGCTATCAAAGTCTCTTTGCGGTCACGGATTCAGCGGGAGCCGACGACACCGTCTATGACATGTCCTTTGATAACGGCGGCAATGATTACCAGGACAATGTCCAATCCAAATGGACAACGATCAACTTCACCGACACCAGCGCGGCCCAGAAGTTGGGCTACGCCACCAACCTGTGCGCGACACAAATCGCCTACACTACGCTCAAGTCCAAAGGCGTTGCGCTATCGGCAGATCAGGAAGCAAAATACGAACGAGTCCGCTCCAAGTTTTGCCTGTTGGTCAACAGAGCGGCCAAGCTGCAGCAGCGGATCGCGAAGTTCAATGACATCAAGGATAACGGCATAACGCTGTTTCAGCGCTACGCTAAGGCCGAACCCAGCTACGATGGCTACAAGCGTACCATCCAGATGGGCGTCCAGATGCAATTCTACCCGTTCTTGTCCAACATCTGCGGGACACCCAACGGCGATCGCATGACAACGATCGATCTCGACTATTGCAAGGCAAACATCACCCAGGCCGCCTCTGGCATCACGTCCAAGGGCATCAATCTGGACACGCTTGAAGAGCGCTTCGTTTACAGTTCATGGCTGAAATGGTCGGACGACGAGCGCGTGCCGCTTGATGTCGTGAAGCGCCTGCGCGAAATGAAGGGATCGGATTCCGGGTCCTGCGGAAACTTCATTCCGATCAAGATCATTTATGGCGGGCACGTCACGGCCACGCTGTATCTTGGCGTCGACAGCATCTCTGGCTCCGAGATTAAACTCAAGGCCTGTGCAGTCTTCCATTACAGCGGCGATGACAAAACGGTGAACATCGGGACCATCTCGTTCAATGCCCCATTTGGCTACCTTGGGCAGTTGGAAGCCATGCGTGACAAGGCGCAAGACGCAGTTTCAGCCAAGGTCCACAACAAAATCGACGCCCGGGTGAGCAACCTTATCGGCGATAAAACCAAAGTGCAGAGCATGCTCTACACCATCGATAAAATGAAAACCCTGATGGATTCGATCAAGCAACAGACTTCTTGATCTACCTTCTGCTTATCCAGGAAACAGGCAATGGCCTTTTCAAAAGTCTTGGGCATGTGCGCGCTGCTGGTCACCCTGGGAACAGGGACCGCAGCGCGTGCTGATCCATGGAATATGATCGTCATCAATTCGACCGGCAAGACGATCTACAAACTTGAAGTCGCGCCTGCTGGGACCACGACGTGGGCCTCGGCCACGCTACAGGCGATGAACGGGGCTCCGGTGGCAGAAGTGCCAAATGGCGATCGTGTGGAAGCTCATTTCGACCTGCAAGGCAGCATCTGCCGCTACGATTTGAAAACATCCTTCACCGATCGGAGCACCGCCACATTTTCTGGCGTTAACGTTTGCGACAACTCTTATGTGACGCTGAAGTTTTCCAGCGGCAAGGCAGTCTATACCGTCAACTGATAAATATCTGCTATTGATCAGCGACTTGCTATTTTATCGAAGCTAATTTCAGGGGTAAAACGTTAAAATTAGCTATTTTTAGTTGAGCTTAGTATTTTAAGAATTGAAGTAATATCAAAGTAGCGAACGGCGTTTCAGGTAACGCCAAAATTACTCAAGGTGGTGAATAGTGATTTTACGTAATCAGTTCGGTGTTTGTCTTCTGATTGCGGCACAGGTGCTCACTACCTCCAGCCCGCTGCTGGCAAAAGAACACTCCTCTATCAGCGTTGCCAAGATCAATTCGGCCTTGAAACGATCGCCGCTCGATCCGCGGCTCAATTTTCTGGCTGGCCTGGCCTACGAAGCGTCATCGGTGATGGGCACTGATCAGCGCGAAATGGCCAAGATTGGCTATATGATGGCGCTCAAGGGTGATCCATCCTACTGGCAGGCCCACGTTCAACTTGGCATGATGGCCATGGACGACCGCGACGCAGTAACCGCGCAAGAGCACTTGTCAGCAGCTGCGGCGCTCAACCCCGACGAGCCGATCATCTTTTACGCCCTGGCCCGCGCTGCCTATTGCGCCGGAGACCTCCAGGTTGCGGAAATGGCCTGGAAACGCGCGAAGCAGCTGCGCGAGCCGCTCAGCTTCCATGAATTGACCACCGGCGCCGCAATCGAGCGCCAAACCGGTAATATCGAAGCGGCGGACCTGTTGGTCGCAAAGATCAAGCAGACTGGTCAATCCGTTCCGCGGATGGCGCTTTACGGCGCGCCGATGCGCATAACTGTCGAAACGCCCAACGGCTCCGGCGAGCAATTGGTCCAGACCGACGACAAAATGGGAATGGTCGATCTGATCATCCTGCGGCGCGATGAAGAGCAATTTGCAACGTCCGGTATCAACCTGCTCGATGCGCTCAATCTGCAGTTCGGTGCCAATCTGGTGAACTCCGCATGGCGGACCTCACGCGATCGACTGACCGCCACCACGACCAGCAGCACCTTGGACACCGGACGGGATATTACCGTGACGGTGCCTTCAGTGAATTACTCGCTCAATATTGCCAACGCACGGGGCGGCAAGTCCACTGTCCAGGCACAGCAAGCAGTGCTCATTTACGATGGAGAGAAGAGCAACGTCCAAATCGGTAGCACCCTGACCTTCAATGCCAGTGGCAGCCTCTCCAGCAGCGTATCCACGATGCAGGACGGGTTAACGCTGAACATTGGCTCAAAATTTGTTGATCAGGACCGCGTCAAGTTGACGATTGATGCCAGCCTGGAAGACTTCATGCCCGGCGCCGGGGTCGGCTCATTCGAAGAATCTGTGCTGAAAGAACGCACAGCAACCAGCGTCACGGCCACACTTAAGTTTGGCGAAACCATCCTGATCTCCAGCGGTGAACAGTCGACAAATTCACGTGCGAATGATGGCACTCCACTGCTTGGAAGCCTCCCTATCCTGGGCAAGCTCTTCAGTTCGCGTGACAAGTCGACCAGCGATGTCAGCGTAATCGTGCTGCTTACGTTGCGCCCGCGCGGAAGCTTCACTCTGCCTCACGAGAACGCAATCGAGCGCCGCAATTTTGAAAATATGCGCAAGCGCCTGTTGGATCAGCTGGAGACTGGTGGTGAAGAACCAGCGCCGCATCGCTTCCAGCCAGACCAAAGCAACCTGTCCTTCGCTATCGACAATCCTGCTCGATCGGGGGACAAGGCTTACTTGACCCGCGCAGGGGCGACCGGCGCGCTTTAAGCGCGCACTCGCCTCTCTACCCTGATCTGCGTCAGTACAGAACTGCAGCAAAGCCAATCAGAGTCGTGAGGCCGCCCAGACCAAGTGAAAGTTGAGTGCGCAGGCACAGCCAGCCGGGTGCCTGCTCACCAATCAGAACGTCAACCAGGGGTGACAGCATCAACATCACGCCAAGCGCGATCAGCGATGGGCCGGGCCATTCCCAGCCGATGATCCACGGGGCATAGGCCGCCAGGGCCAGCAGGCTGGGCATCACTGCGCAACCAAAAATCCAGCGCGGCGCATCGTCTCGGCTAAGACCGATTCCCCACCACACGCCGCCGAGAAAGCTGAAGATCAGCGCAGCATAGCCAAAGGCAATCGCCTGAGCGGTCCACTGCCATTTCCCGCCATCAAAGACATACAGCGCGCAAATGGCTTGAGGCAGCAAACCGGCATAACCGAGTTGGCGGGCAGCACGGGGCAAAGCATTCATCTGGATAATCCCGTTGGAGGCTGGCCAGCGCGATGCCGCCGATGGGCATTTTCCGGTAGCTGGACCTAGGACTGCCTAGCCCCCGCGCAACAGCTGCACGCCCCAATCCCGCTCAAACAGGTACAGCAGCAGCCGTGCGGCCTCTCCGCGATCGCCAGTCAGGCCCCCATCGCGTTCCATCAGCAAACGCGCGTCATCGTGGGCCATTGGCAAAAGCTTTTGAATTTGCTCCAGACTGGCCACACGGAACGGGGTGTCGCCCGATTGCCGGGTGCCGAGCAGCTCTCCGCCACCGCGCAACCGCAGATCTTCTTCGGCGAGTCGGAAGCCATCTTGCGTTTCGCGCATCAGCGCCAACCGGTCCCGCGCCGTTTCAGACAGGGCGGCACCGCGCAGCAAAAGGCAGGTGCTCTTCTCGCTCCCCCGCCCCACGCGGCCGCGCAGCTGGTGCAATTGGGCCAGACCAAAGCGTTCAGCCTGCTCGATCACCATCAGCGTGGCATTGGGCACATCGACGCCGACTTCGATCACCGTGGTGGCGACCAGCACTTTGGCTTCACCGCGCGCGAAACGCTCCATCGCCGCGTCCTTCATTTCGGGCCGCAGCTGGCCGTGGACCAGCACCACCGCATCGCCAAACCGGACCTTCAAGGCGGCGTGGCGGGCTTCGGCCGCGGCCAGATCCTCGTTCTCCTGCTCACGCACCATCGGGCAGACCCAATAGACCTGCTGGCCGCTTTCCAGGTGGCGGCCGATCGCTGCGATTACATCATCCTGCCGCTCAATCGCGACGACCCGGGTGTCGATTGGCTGGCGGCCAGGTGGCATTTCATCCAGCTTGCTGACGTCCATCTCGCCATATTGGGCAAGGGTCAGGGTGCGCGGAATCGGCGTGGCAGTCATCGCCAGGCAGTGCGGCGTGCGGCGGCCCTTCTGCGCGAGCATCAGCCGCTGGCCAACGCCAAAGCGGTGCTGCTCGTCAATCACCACCAGCGCCAGATTGCGATAGGAGACGCTATCCTGAAAGATCGCATGGGTGCCGATCACCATGTCGATCGAACCATCCAGCAGCCCCATCAGGATCGCCTCACGCGCCCGGCCCTTGTCCCGCCCGGTCAACAGCGCGATTTCCACCCCGGTGCCGGCCAGCAGCCGAGTTAACGTTTCATAGTGCTGGCGGGCGAGGATTTCTGTCGGTGCCAGCAATGCCGCCTGTGCGCCGGCTTCCACCGCGATCAGCATGGCGGATAGCGCCACCACGGTCTTGCCCGAGCCGACATCGCCTTGCAGCAACCGCAGCATCGGTGCGCTTTGCGCCAGGTCTCCCTCAATCTCCGCAATCGAACGCTGCTGGGCGCCGGTCAGCGGAAACGGCAGGTTCAGCCGGGCACGGCGCGAACCATCGCCTTTGAGCGGGGTTCCGCTTTGGCTGCGGTTGGATTGCCGGACCAGCATCAAGGCCAGGCTGTTGGCCAGCAGCTCGTCATAGGCCAGCCGATCGCGCGCTGTGCCATGCGGCCCCTTGTGAGCAAGTGCCAGCGCATCACGCCAGGCTGGCCACTGCGTTTTAGATAGCAGCCCGGGTTCGATCCATTCGGGCAGGTCCGGCAACACGCCAAGGGCTTGTTCAACCAGCGCGCCGAGCCGACCCTGCGTCAGCCCCTCGGACAGCGGATAGACCGGCTCTACCAACTGGCCGAGCAAGCCGCCACTTTCAGCCTCGACATGGTCCGGATGGACCATCTGCAACATCTGGCCATATTGCTCGAGTCGCCCTGCCACCCAGCGCTGTTCCCCCACGGGCAGCAGCTTTTTGGCGGAGTACGAAGCCCGCCCGAAATAGCTGATCGCACAGACATTGCCGATGGCATCCTGCGCCAGCACCCGGAACGGACCGCGTCCACTGGAACTACGGTGCTCGATCGGGGTCAGCGCGATAACGATGTTCTCGCCCACCGCAGCATCATCGAGATTCGCCACCGCGCGGCGCTCAACAAACCGGTCGGGCAGGTGATAGGCAAAGTCCTTCACCCGGGTCAGCCCCAGCTTCTCCAGCGGGCGCGCAAGACCGGGTCCGACGCCCTTCAGACTATCAGCCGCGATAAACAGTGGATTGAGACGTTCGGGACGCATGGCGGCTCTTTGCCCGATCCGCCCTTCCGGTGAAAGTCCGATCCCGGCTTTCACCCCGCCAATGACAGTGCTAATTGGCGCGGATGATTGATCCCAACCGTCTCAAGCGTCTGCAGTTTCGTGCCTGGCATCGCGGTACTCGCGAAGCCGATTATATGATCGGCGGGTTCTTTGATTGCTACCACGCTGAATGGGGCGAAGCGGAATGCGTCTGGTTCGAGACCCTGATCGAGGAAGAAGACGTTGATATCCTCGGCTGGGCGCTCGGCTCGCTCTCCGTGCCGGAAGAATATCGCGGCGCGCTGATGGATGCGTTCTGCAAGCTCGACTACGTCGAAATCCCGCACTGACACGGCGCTAACCCCGCGCTAAGGCCATCCTATCGATTCCCACCCCGCTGGCCGCAAAAAGGCCCGCGGGGCAATTGTTATTGCGCGGACCATGCCAGACCTGAACAAGATCCTTTCGGCCCAATCGCCCCTGACCTTGTCGGGATTGGCCCGCGGTGCCCAGCCGATGGTGCTGGCCGATCTGGCCCGCGCTGCGAAGGGCCGCGCCGTGTTCATCGCGCCGGACGAAGCGGCCATGCAGGGCGTGGCCGAAGCCGCCGCCTTCTTCGCGCCAGAGCTGGACGTAATCGCCCTGCCCGCCTGGGATTGCCTGCCCGATGACCGCGCCAGCCCGGCCGTCTCGGTCAGCGCCCGCCGGCTCGCTGCGCTCTACCGGCTGCAAGCGAAGGCGGAAGGTCCGCAGCTGCTGGTCACCACGATCAATGCGGTGCTGCAACGGGTGCTTACCCCGTTCCGGATTCGCGAATCGGTCAAGCTGCTCAAGCCCGGAATGGAGATCGGCCGGGAAAGCCTGATCGGGCTGCTCCAGCGGCAGGGCTATAGCCGCACCGATACGGTGATCGATGCCGGCGAATATGCCGTGCGCGGTTCGATCTTCGATATCTACCCATCGGGCCTGGAAGCCGGACTGCGGCTTGATTTCTTTGGGGACGAGCTGGAAACGCTCCGGCTGTTCGATCCCACCACCCAACGCTCGATCGGCACCCGCGAACAGCACCTGCTGCTACCAGCTAGTGAGGCGCTGCTGGATGACGACAGCGTCAAACGCTTCCGCAGCAACTATCGCGAGATGTTCGGGGCCAATGCGACCAGCGATCCGCTCTATCAGGCGGTTAGCGAAGGCCGGCGGCTGGCAGGGATGGAGCACTGGCTGCCGCTGTTCGAAGATCGCATGGTCACCCTGTTCGATCACCTCTCGCCCGACGATCTGCTGGTGATCGACAGCACGGCGCAGGGCGCGGCTGATGAACGGCTGGGTGATATCGCCGATTACTATGCCGCCCGTGCCGATACTGCCGGCAAGGCGGCCGGATCCTATCGCCCGCTCAAGCCTGAGGCGCTTTACCTGGGGCAGGAAGAACTGGCGGCGCAGCAAGCGGCCCAGCCGATCCACCGCGCCGATATCTTTGCCCAACCCGACAGCGCGACAGTGATCGACTTCGGCTTCAGCTCTGGCCGCGATTTCGCGCCCGAGCGCGTCCGCGGTGACAATGTTTATGAAGCTGCGGCCCGCTATCTGACCGGTCAGGCGACCCAGGGCCGCAAGGCCATGATCGCCTGCTACACCGCCGGCAGCCGCGCCCGCATTGCCGCGATCCTGGGCGAAGCGGTCAAGCCCGCCCCGGTTGAGGCGGACACCTGGCAGGAAGCCTTGGGCCTGGCCGCGAAAGGCGTGCCGGTCGCGCTGGTCCTCCCGCTCGACAACGGCTTTTCCAACGCCGGGCTGGAACTGATTACCGAGCAAGACCTGCTGGGTGACAGGCTGGTCCGCCGCAAGAAGCGCAAGAAGAGCGCTGATGCCTTCCTGGCCGAACTGGCCGCCCTCGCCCCCGGCGATCTGGTGGTTCACATGGACCACGGGATCGGGCGATACGAAGGGTTGCAGTCGATTCCGGTTGGGGAATCGCCTCACGATTGCGTGATGCTGACCTATGCCGGGGGCGATAAGCTCTACATCCCGGTTGAGAATATCGATGTCCTCAGCCGCTATGGCAGCGACAGCGAACTGGTCGGGCTGGACCGACTGGGCGGTGAAGGCTGGCAGCGGCGCAAGGCACGGCTCAAGGAGCGCATCCGCGAGATTGCGCACGAACTGCTGCGCACTGCGGCCCAGCGCGCCTTGCGACAGGCGCCGATCCTGGCGGTCGAACAGGTCAGTTATGACCAGTTTACCGATCGCTTTCCCTGGGCCGAGACCGAAGATCAGGAACGCGCGATCGAGGAAGTGCTGGAAGACCTCTCAGCCGGCCGACCTATGGACCGGTTGGTCTGCGGCGACGTCGGCTTCGGCAAGACCGAAGTGGCACTGCGCGGCGCTTTCGTCGCAGCGATGGCGGGTCAGCAGGTTGCCATTGTGGCCCCAACCACCCTGCTCGCGCGGCAGCATTACAGCAATTTTGTCGAGCGGTTTGCCGGCTTCCCGCTCAATATCGGCCGCCTCTCTCGGCTCGTGCCGGGCAAGGAAGCGACCGCCACCCGCGAAGGCCTGACCGACGGCACGATCGACATCGTGATCGGCACCCACGCGATCCTGTCCAAAAGCGTCAAGTTCAAGCGGCTCGGACTGGTAATTGTGGACGAGGAGCAGCGCTTCGGGGTCAATCACAAGGAAACGCTCAAGCAATTGCGCACCGATGTCCACGTGCTGACGCTAACCGCCACGCCAATCCCGCGCACCTTGCAGATGGCCATGTCTGGCCTGCGAGAGCTGTCCACCATCCAGACCCCGCCGGTCGATCGCCTCGCGGTCCGGACCTATGTGATGGAATGGGACAACATGGTGATGCGCGAAGCCTTGCTGCGCGAGCATCATCGCGGCGGGCAGAGCTTCATCGTTGTCCCGCGCATTGCCGATATGGAAGGCGTTGAGCAGTGGCTGCGCGATACCGTGCCGGAAATCCGCTTTGTCACCGCCCACGGCCAGATGGCCCCGACCGAAGTGGAAGAGCGGATGAGCGCCTTCTACGAAAAGAAGTACGAGGTGCTGCTGTCCACCACCATCGTCGAAAGCGGGCTGGATATCCCCAGCGCCAACACGATCATCATCCACCGGGCTGATCGGTTTGGCCTGGCTCAGCTGTACCAGTTGCGCGGCCGGGTCGGCCGATCAAAGCTGCGCGCCTATGCCTATCTGACGACACCGGCCGATACGCAGCTGAACGTGGTCGCGGAAAAGCGGCTGAAGGTGCTGGGCGATCTAGACAGTCTGGGCGCCGGGTTCCAGCTCGCCAGCCACGATCTGGACATTCGCGGCGCTGGCAACCTGCTGGGTGATGAGCAATCCGGCCATATCCGCGAAGTCGGCTTCGAACTGTACCAATCGATGCTGGAAGACGCGATCCTGGCGGTCAAGGCAGGCGATATGGGCATTGCCAAGGAGCGGCATTCCCTGTCGCCGCAGATCACGGTCGATGCCCCAATCATGATCCCGGAAGAATATGTGCCGGATCTGGCCGTGCGGATGGCGCTCTATCGCCGCCTGAACGATGCCGACGATCACGGCGAAATCGAATCGATCTCGGCCGAAATGATCGACCGCTTTGGCGCGCTGCCAGCGCCGACCGCGAACCTGGTCAAGCTGATCCAGATCAAGCAGCAGGCGATCACCGCCAACATTGCCAAGATCGATGTCGGAGCCAAGGGCACACTGGTCAGCTTCCATAATGACCAGTTCCCGGATCCTGTGGGCCTGATCTCTTACGTCGAGCGGCTGGCCGGAGCGGTCAAGCTGCGGCCGGACAGCAAGCTGGTGGTCAATCGGGCCTGGGGAGATGCCGCCGCGCGGCTGAATGGCCTGTTCCAGCTGACCAAGGGCCTCAGCGCCATCGCGCGCAAGGCCCGCTAGCGATCAGCCAGCCGCAGCCTTGAGGAATGCCGCGGCGGAGAGCGGTTGGGAGCGTAGGAAGCCCTGGTAAGACAGGCATCCTTCCGCTGCCACCAGCAGCCGTTGACGCTCGTCTTCAACGCCTTCCGCCACGATCGCAAGGTCCAGCGCCCGAGCCATGGCGATGATCGCCCGCAACACAGCAAGATCGCGCGGATCGGATGTGACGCCCTCTATCATCGACCGATCAAGCTTCAGGTAATGCAGCGGCAGTAGCTTAAGATAGCGAAAGTTACAGAAGCCCGCCCCGAAATCGTCGAGCGCGATCTTGACCCCTTTCGCGGCGAGTGTGCCGAAGGCCGTTGCCGCCGCCGAAACATCAGCCAGTAAGACCTGCTCCGTCACCTCCAGCGTCAGGCGCCACCCCGGAAAGCCGCTGTCATTGAGCAGCGCTGAGAAGCTCGCCGCAAAGTCCCCTGCGGCCAGATCGTTGGGCGTGACATTCAGCGAAAGCCGCACATCCCCCGGCCAGCCAGCAGCAGCGCGCAAGGCGATCCGGGCAATATGGCGCGATAGCTGCGGAACATGATCGGTTCGCTCAGCAATGGCAAACAGACCGCCGGCACCGATTCGGCCCAATTCGGGGTGGTTCCAGCGGGCCAGCGCCTCTGCCCCGATCAGGCGATCGCCGGCACAGGCGTATTGCGGCTGAAACAGAACCTCGATCTCGTTGCGATCCAGGGCTTGCAACAGATCGGCTTCAAGCTGGGCAGCGCTACGGCCAGCCCGGGTTCCCTCGCCGTCGGCCCAGACCAACCGGCGCCCAGGCTGAACCACCAGTTCTTCCAGGGCATGCCCCAGTCGGTCGAGCATGGAATCCGCGCTTTCATCCTTCAGACCGCGCAACAGGGCCGCCCGCGGACTGAGGCGCAGGGTCCCTGCTGCGGTCAGGATTGGCCGGGCCAGTGCATCAAGCAACTGCGAGGCGGCCAGTTGCCATCGTTCGCGGCTGCAAGGCTCGCGGCTGAGGAGCAGGAACTGACCGCCACCGGTGCGGGCCCCCAACCAGATCCCGTCCAGCTCATTGGCCGCGAAATGCTTCAAGCGCGCCGCAATTTCAGCAAGCGCCCTGTCACCGGCCGCCGTGCCATAGGCCAGGTTAAGCGCATCAAAGCGGCGCAGGCCGATCAGCAAGGCGTGGACCTGGGCATCATCCGCCAGCCAGTCTGCCAACCGCTCGCGCGCAGCTTCGCGGCCGGAAAGTCCCGTCAGACCGTCGCGCGCAGCATCATTCGGTTTCGGCAAGTTCATCGGGGCGCCATAGCAGAGGCAGCCTACCAAACCGTTGCCAGGGCTTTGCGTTGCCAAATCAACCTGCGGACCATATGCATCACGAACAATGAGCCAAGCCCCCCGCCTTGCCCTGCTCGCGTCTGATACGCCCCGCGCCCAAGAGGCTGCAGAGATCTATCGTGACCGCGAAAGTTTTGTCGACGCGGCAGAAGCCGAAGCCGTGGTGGTTTTGGGCGGTGACGGCTTCATGCTCCAGACACTGCACCAGATGCTCGATACCGGACGTGTGCTGCCAGCTTATGGCATCAACCAGGGCACCATCGGTTTCCTGATGAACCATCCACGCGGCAATCGCACCCTGGCCGAACGCGTGGCCCGCGCGCGCCGCATTGCCGTTACCCCGCTTGAGATGACGGCCACGACCGGCAGCGGCAAGCAAGAGAGCTTTTACGCGATCAACGAAGTCTCACTGCTGCGTGAAACCCGGCAAACCGCCCGGCTAGAGGTATCGGTGAATAGCAAGGTGCGCGTGCCGGACCTGGCCTGCGATGGTATCCTGGTCGCCACCCCAGCCGGCTCGACTGCGTACAACCTGTCAGCCAACGGGCCGATCCTGCCGCTGGGGTCGAACATGCTGGCATTAACTCCGATCAGCCCTTTCCGTCCGCGGCGCTGGCGGGGCGCCATCTTGCCGGATCACTACGAAATCGACTTTCGCGTGCTCGATCCGATCAAGCGCCCAGTGGCCGCAGTGGCGGATCAGAAGGAATTGCGCGACATTCAGGCGGTAAAAATCCGCACCGCGCCTGACCACGCACTGACTCTGCTGTTCGATCCGGGCAAAAGCCTGGAGGAGCGGATTTTCGCAGAACAATTCCAGTTCTGAAGCGCGACCCGCTTGCCAAACTGATTTGCGATGTTATAGGCCCACCCCTGCCCGCAGGCGGGGGAGCATTCCCCGATAGCTCAGCGGTAGAGTAGGTGACTGTTAATCACTTGGTCGTAGGTTCGAATCCTACTCGGGGAGCCATCCCGCCCGGGCATTGCAAGGCCTCGCCAGACTGGCGGGGCCTTTGCTTATTCAGCGCAGCAGCAATTGCGAACCGGCCCAGATCGTTAGGGCGGCCGTCAGCCAGCGGATGGTCCGTTCCGGCAACAATCGCTGCGCCAGCAGGCTGCCCAACTGCCCGCCGACTATCACCGCCAGCAGCAACGGCAGCGCTCCGGCCACAGCCCCGGCAAACCGATCAGGGCCGTTCTTGGCCAACTGGCCCACCAGCCCCGCAATTGAATTGACCAGAATGAACAGGCTGGCCGTCGCAGCGATCTGCCGCGCGCGGTGCCAGCGCGTCAGGTGCAGTAAGGGAGCGAGAAAGATACCGCCCCCAATCCCGACCAGACCAGCCAGATAGCCCAGCGGTGCCGCCGCAAACTGCATCCAGCGGGCAGCGAGGGCGGGCTGGCCATCACGCCCGGGCGGAAGCGGCGCCAACAGCGCCAATCCGGCCAGAATAAGGCTAAGCCCCAGCAGGACCAGGAAAGTCGCTTCACGGATTGGCGTCAGACCACCCAGGAAGGCCATCGGCGCGGCAACGAGGGCCAGCGCCAATGCACCGCGCCAGGGCACCATGCCGGCCCGTGCAAACCGAATCGTGCTGCCGGTCACCACCACAATGTTGCAGGCCAGGCTGACGATTGGCAGCAGCCGGAAATCAAACCCGGTCAGCGCCAGCAGCGCGCTATAGGTTGAGCCGCCGCCAAAGCCGACGGAAGCATAAAGCAGGGCGGTGACGAAGAAGCCAAGTGCCAGCATCGTCTCCGCCCCACCCTATTCAATCAGACGGCAGTGCCGTGACAGTGCTTGTACTTCTCACCCGAACCGCATGGGCACGGCGCATTGCGCGAGAGGCCCATTGAGGCATAGGGATCTTCGGCTGCCGCCGCTCCGCTTGCCAGAGCGCCCATCATCGCCAAGGCCCCCGGCGTTGCCACTGCATCGTTTTCACCCGTGAAGGGATCGATGTGGCTGGTCAGGAAATCGGGGAGATCAGGTAAGCCAACCGCATCGGGCATCCGCAATTCGCTGTTCATCAGGATCCGGGTCACATCCTCGCGGATGACTTCCAGCATCCGTTCGAACAGGCCGAACGCTTCCTGCTTGTACTCATTGATCGGCGTCTTCTGGGCATAGGCGCGCAGGAACACGACCTGGCGGAGTGCATCCAGCGTGGCGAGATGCTCCTTCCAGTAGTGGTCGAGCCGCTCCAGCAGCACCTGCTTCTCAACATTATGCCAGATTTTGACATCCTGTCCGATCTTGGCCGCAGCCTTTTCATCAGCCAGCGCGACAATCCGCTCGTCAATGACCGAAGGCTCAAGCCCGTCTTCCTGCAGCCAGTCCTGCACCGGGACATCAAGGCCAAGGACTTCGGCGACTCGCTGGCGCAGCCCTTCAATGTCCCACTGTTCGGGATAGGATCCCGGCGGGCAGGCGGTGCCCACCATGGCGTAGATTGTATCGTGCCGCATATCCAGCACCACATCGTCAATCGCTTCGGCATCCATGATGTCGGCGCGCTGTTCGTAGATCACCTTGCGCTGGTCGTTCATCACGTTGTCGTATTCGACGACCTGCTTGCGGATGTCGTAATTGCGCGCCTCGACCTTCTTCTGCGCGGTCTCGATGGCCTTGGACAGCCACTTCGAGCCAATCGCCTCACCATCGGCGAGGTTGGAGTTCATCATCTTGGAAAACAGCG
>CAZNFV010000031.1:0-16267 GCA_964572445.1 uncultured Novosphingobium sp.
TACCCGGCTGGGTATGCTGGGTCTTGGCAACTTTCCAGATGCCCTTTTCATATTCGAGAATGTTACCGGGACGAATGTCCACGCCGCTGATCTTGGCCATAACGCCTGCCTTGCTGGATTGAGAAAGAGCCGCCCGCCAGTGGCGAGTGAAGGCGCGCCCTTAGCGCTTGGCGAAGGATCGGGCAAGGTGCGGCCTGCGGTGCTGGCATGGCGGCGCGGGTGCTGCTAAGCGATAAGCCATGACCCGTGCCCTGATCCTGCTTGCCGGCCTGGCTGCCTGCGCCCCGGCCCAGACCATCCAGCCGGTTCCCGGTGGACAGATTGGCGTGTTGCAACAGGGACTATATGTCTGCGAATTGCCGGGCGATGCCACAGGCGCGGCGGGCGTCCATCAGGAAGAGCAAGACTTCGCGGTAAGCAATGGCTCGCGTTATTCGACTGCAACTGGCAGCGGCACCTATCTGCTAACCGGCGATACGGTGGCGATGACCGCTGGCCCGAAGCAGGGCCAGAAGTTTAAGAAGCTGTCGAACAATTTTCTCCGCAAGCTCGATGCGGCGGACAAGGAAACCGACTTGCGCTGCGTGCGCCGGGCCCAAAGCAACCGCTAAGCGGCGTTCAGCACTTCGGTAAAGGCGCGCACTGCGGCCGCCTCATCGCCATTCCAGACCGCGCCTGACACCGCGATAAAGTCGGCGCCGGCCGCAATGATGGGCGCGCAATTTTCCGGCGTGATCCCGCCAATGGCGACGCAGGGGATTTCCATGGTCAGCTGCCACAGTTCCAGCACATCAAGCCCGACCTGGTGCTTCACTTCTTTGGTCGTGCTGGGGAAGAAGGCGCCAAAGGCCACGTAATCAGCCCCGTTTTCGCCCGCTTCCATCGCAAGGTGGCGGCTATCGTGGCAGGTTACGCCGATCTGGGCATCGCGGCCCAACCGTTCGCGCGCTTCCTGAACCGTGTCGTCATCCTGACCCAGGTGAACCCCGTCGGCGCCGATGCGCTTGGCCAGACTGATCGAATCGTTGACGATAAAGGCCACGTCCCGCTCCGCGCAGATCGCCAGCAGCGGCTCAGCTAGCGCCGCAGCCTCATGGTCATCCAGACCCTTTACGCGGAACTGGAAGGCCGCGACTGGCCCGGCGTCGAGCGCACGGGTCAGGCGGGCGGGAAAGTCGCCGCCGGTTTCAAGCGGCGAGATCAGGTAAAGCTGGCAGTTGCTCATGCTGCGGGCCCTAGGTCAGGCGCGGCCCTGCGGCAAGTGTTCACGCCGCCGCAGTTCTCCCACTACGCCAATGCAAATCAGGAACTGGCCGAAGTAATAGAGCGGCCAGATCAACAAGCCCGGCAGCGGACTATCGGCCAGCACCCCCGTCCGGGCAAAGATCAGCAGGTCAGAGGCTACAAACATGACAGCACCAAGCCCCACCCGATAGCGGCTGAAGGTGCTAAGCCAGGCACTCGCCGCCATGGCCCCCAATCCCAGCGCGTAGATGGCCACCAGCGGGCCACCGAGCTGAAATGACACGAGCGGAGTCAGCACCAGTAACGCCAGTGCTGCGGTCCGTTGGCTGGGCGAATGGCTTGGACGCCGATGTTGCCAATAAAGCCGGATCGCGATCAGGTGCCCGATCAGGAAGGCCACTGCCCCTGCCTCAAGCCGGAACTCGATCAACACGTCGCCCAGCGCACCAAAGCCCATTACCGCAGCGATGGTATTCGCATCGTGGCCTTTGTGCCGCGCCAGGGCATAAGCCGCCAGCAAGGCCACCCCTGCACCCTTCAACGCAATCAGGTACAACCCGGGCAGCGCCGAGTCCTTGAGCAGCCAGTAGCCAATCCCGGCGGCCAGGCTCGCCAGCAGCCAGGGCCGTTTCTCCATCAAAGCGCGATGCGGCATCCTGTTCCCCTTCCCCTTACCCGCAGGCTTGCCGCTGGATTGTCTCCCTTGCAAGCGTTAGGGGCGCGAACATGGCATATGACGTTCACATCATCGGCGGCGGAATGGCCGGAAGCGAAGCGGCCTGGCAGCTGGCCAAGCGCGGCCTGAAGGTGCGCCTGTCAGAAATGCGCGGTGGGGGCGATATGAGCCCCGCGCACAACACCATTGGTCTGGCCGAACTGGTCTGCTCCAACTCTTTCCGGTCTGACGATGATGAAAAGAACGCGGTCGGCCTGCTGCATTATGAGATGCGCCAGCTCGATTCGCTGATCATGGGAGCTGCCGCCAAGGCGCGGGTGCCGGCTGGTTCGGCGCTGGCTGTTGATCGCGATGTCTTCTCGGCCGAAGTTGAAGCCGCTCTCGCAGCCCAGCCGACGCTCGACGTGGTGCGTGAGCGGATCGACGTGCTGCCCGCGGCCGGGCTCACGATCGTTGCCACCGGGCCATTGACGGCCGAAGCCCTCGCCCATTCCATCGGCGCGGCGACCGGCGCTGACAGCCTGGCCTTCTTCGATGCCATCGCCCCGATCGTCTACCGCGACAGCATCGATATGGATATCGCCTGGATGGCCAGCCGCTGGGACAAGGGGGCCGAGGCCTCGCTTGAGATGGGCGGCGACGGGCGCGACTATATCAACTGCCCGATGACCAAGGACCAATACCTCGCCTTCCGCGAAGAGCTGGTCACGGGCGACAAGACCGAGTTCAAGGAGTGGGAGGCTAACACCCCCTATTTTGATGGCTGCATGCCGGTTGAAGTGATGGCTGAACGCGGCGTGGAAACACTGCGGTTTGGCCCGATGAAGCCGGTGGGGCTGGACAATCCGCACTGGGCCACGGCAGAGCACCCCAATGGCCGCTGGCCATATGCCGTGGTGCAGCTGCGCCAGGACAACAAGCTGGGCACGCTGTGGAATATGGTCGGCTTCCAGACCAAGCTGAAGCACGCTGAACAGGTCCGCGTGTTCCGCACCATTCCGGGGCTGGAGCAGGCCGAATTCGCGCGGCTGGGTGGGCTACACCGCAATACCTTCCTAAATTCACCCACACTGCTGGATCGACAGTTGCGGCTGAAGCAGGCGCCGCATATTCGCTTCGCCGGGCAAATTACCGGCTGCGAAGGATATGTCGAAAGTGCAGCTGTCGGGCTGTTGGCGGGCATGATGACTGCCGCCGAGGCAGCCGGGCAGGATTGGTCCGCCCCGCCCCGCACCACGGCGCTCGGCGCATTGCTCGCGCATATCACCGGCGATGCCGAAGCCGATAGCTATCAACCGATGAACGTCAATTTCGGCCTGTTCCCGCCAGTCGATGCCGATGTGAAGAAAAAGGTCCGCAAGGAAGCCTACACGGCGCGAGCCAAGGCCGATCTGGCCGGCTGGATCAGTTGATCTAGCAGCGGCAATCGGGCCGCTGGATCTGTTTAGGTTTGGTGGTCACGAATTCCTGCCGGGTAAGGTTGGCATCGCCATTGGCGTCGGCACCCTTGAACCGGTTTGAGGTGACGACCGACCATTCTTCAAAGCTCAGCAGATTGTTGCGATCACGATCGAGCTTGCGGAACGCGGCAACGCGCGGCTGCAAAACCTCGCTGCGGCTGATCAGGTTATCCCGGTTGCGATCAAGCCGGTTAAAGCGCCGCTCTTCGCGCGTATCTTCGTCCACTTCGGGCAGGTCAGCACCCATCAAACCAAGGCCGTCTTCAGTCGGTATCGCGTCCAGATCGCCTTCGTTCGGGATCTCAGCCTGGGTTGGCGGTGGCAGTGCGGCGCTTTCTACCGCAGCATGGCCCTGCCACCAGAACAGCCCGGCGGCGGCCAGTAGCAGCGCCCCCACGGCACCGAAGACGGTCCGGTTCATCCCACCCTCTTTCACATTAAGAATCAGGTACCTATCATGCCGATCCGCATCGCTGCTGCCAAGGCCAATGGTCCTTCCAGCAACGGCATTTTGCCAGCACGACGCCGGGCGAGCCCATAAAGCACGGACAAAGTCCGCAGGCTGCGCGGGAGCGCCAGCGCCGGGAGCGCACCGCCGTGGCCGTTGGAAGCCAAGCTCCAAGCAGACAGGGCCTGCCCACCTGCATCGGCTGCCTCTGGCGCACCTGCCTGCATCGCCAGCCCCCGCCCCAGCGCAGCGCGCCCTTCGGCCCAGGCTAAGGGATTCGGCTCGTCGGGATCGAGCATGGCCTCCCAGCCATCCACCAAGGCCAACAGCGGTTCGACCGAGCCTTGCCAGCCCGCCAGCGCCGTCAGCAGCGGCTCACCCGCCGGGCGTTGCTCGGCGGGTTCGGCCAGTCGCTCACGCAGCCAGGCCAGCTTGATCTGCGCCAAAAGCACCTCGCGGGCATTGCCGACGATCCCGGCCAGCCGCGCATCAAGCGCGAAAGCGGCAAGCTGCAACGGACGCAAGCGCGCGGGCGCATAGGCCAAGGCAAGGCGCACTTCGGGAGAAAGGCTGGCTTCAAGCACGATCGGCTCCTGAATGGGGAGCTGGTCTTTCGCGGTTCCGGCCCTTGCTGGCAACCCGTTCAAACCCGCAGCCTAACGGCCTGTTAACCCGGTTGCTTCAAGGAGTGCAAACCAGCGCGGCATTACACACGCCGAGCAATAGACCGATTCCACCCTTGGGGGCGTCATGATCGCTTCGATTCGTCGTACCATGCGAAAGCTCAAACGCAGCACTGGCGGCAATGCCGCAATGCTCGTTGCGCTGGGCATGCCTGCGCTGATCGGCAGCTCGGGCCTCGCGATCGATGTGGCGCAGTGGTACATGTGGAAGCGCGAGCTGCAGTTCGCGGTAGACCAGGCGGCGCTAGCCGGGGCCTGGGCGCGTAGCTCCACCACTTCGCAAGCCGACTATGTTACCCGCGCGCGTCAGGAATTTGCAGCCAACCTTGCTGCGACCAACGGCGGCACCAGCACGCCAGCCGTCTCTATGAGCGATTACAACGGCGGCAGCAGCAATGCTGTGCTGGTAAGCGCTACGGCCAGCAAGCCTCTGCCCTTCACCTCGTTCATCACCGGCAGCGACGCTACGGTTGCCGTCAGCGCCATGGCCACGTTCTCGCTCACCCACAGCTACACAGCCTGCATCCTCTCGGTGAACCCGGTCGACAACAAGTCGGCCATTTTCGGCAATGCCATCACCGGCGGATCGAACTGCGGTGTGGGCGCGCTTTCCACCGGCACTCAGGCCATCGTCGAAACCGGGGACTCCGAAGTGTCCCTGGGAGACATCGTCTCGGCTGGGGGGATCGAGGATACCTTTTCAAACAACGGCACAATCCATGAATTCGTGGACGGCCTGTCCAATCCTTATGGGGACCTGACCGAGCCGGACCCGGCCGGGCAATCAGCCCAGGACTATGTCTGCCCGGAACCCAGCACCTCCACGACGACCTGGACCGCACCGGTGACCGTCAGGAGCCAGGTAACCTACCTTTATAAAAAGGGTAACAACAACAACGGCTCCACAGTCACACTCACGGCCTCCGATGCTGGCTATGTCGCCCCGCAGGATTTGACCACCGGGCCAGGGACCAAAACCTATTTCACGGCACCGACAGCCGGCACTACTGTAATCGGTCCGAACACCAGCAGTTATGTGCAGGTGGCGGGCCAAGGCAACAATCGGATCTGGCGGGCATCGGTGAGCACGATCACCACCACGATCGGCGCAGTGACGGGCCCGATTGTTACTGGCGGCAACGATGGGATCGCCCGGCCACAACCAGGCGTTTACTCCAGCATCAATGTTGCCTGTCCAACCCAGTTTTCCAGCGGGATCTATTGGATCAGCGGGTCAATCGACTTTGGCCAGAACATGCCCGTAACCGGATCAGACGTGCTGTTTGTGCTGACCGGCACTTCGGGCAACATCCGGACGAATTCGACATCCAGAGTCAGCTTGTCGGGCATTTCTGCCAACACCCTGCAGACACGCTATGGCTATAGCGCAACCGACGCCGCAAGGCTGAAGAACACCTTGTTCTTTGACCAGAAGAACACCAGCAGCTTTGATATCAATGGCAATGCCACGATGGATCTCAATGGCGTGCTTTACATGCCTGCGCGCGAGGTCAAGATTAACGGCAACATGAGCAGCGGCAATCGCTGCGTCATGCTGGTCTCCTATACATTCTGGATCACAGGTTCGGCTAACCTGACCAATTTCTGTGCCCCTGACAGCGACGGCGGCATGCAGATCGGCGAGCGCCTTGCAACCGTACGGCTTGTGGCGTGAACGCTGGGCGCACATTCCTTGGGCACCTGCTGCGTGACAAGCGCGGCGCGATGATGATCGAAACGGCCATCGTCGCTCCGGTGCTGATCATGATGAGCATGGGCGCGTTCCAGATCTCGCAGGTGGTCGCACGCCAGACCGAATTGCAGAATGCAGCTGCGGAAGCATCGGCCATCGCCCTCGCCTCGCCACCGGATACCGCCACCAAGCGGTCGGTGCTTAAAAACATCATCGTCGTTTCGACCGGGCTGGCGGCTGACAAGGTCACGATAAGCTCTAAGTTCCGGTGCGGATCGGCTACCAGCTATGTTGACTCAGCCAACTCATGCGTGGGCACCAAAGTATCCGAATTTGTGCTGATTCAGCTCGATGACACTTATACGCCGGTCTGGACGCAATGGGGCTTTAGCGAACCGCTGCAGTTCAACGTCGATCGCTATGTGATGGTCAATCAGTCATGACAAAACGAGCGCTTCTCTGCGCGCTTAGCCGCGAGAACGGCGGCTCGGTGGCGGTTGAATTTGCGCTGATCGGTCCAGCCATGCTCGGCATGCTGCTGGGCGTGCTGCAATTCGGCATCGGCATGCAGAACTATAATGCACTGCGGTCAATTTCGGCCGAGGTCGCGCGTTATGCCGTGATTGACGCCCAGGATGCCGCCGCAAAGTCTAACATGACGCTACGGGACACAAATGCCGAGCTGGAAGAATATGGCAGGGAAATTGCCGCAGATGCTCCCTATGGCCTGAACGCGAACAACTTGACGATTACCGTGATCAGCGTGCCGACCCGAGTAGATGGCGCGAGCGAGCGGACCATTCAGCTGCGCTATAACATTCCATCTTTGCTGGCCGTGATCGGCATCACCTCGATCCCGATCACCTATGATCGGTCAGTGTTTATCGCCTAGCTACGGCGCGCACGCTTTCCGGCTGAAACCGGCCGACAACCTACCGCCCCCTTAAGGCATTTTTTATCGTTGTTTTGCAATTGCTTAACCACGTTCGTTGGGCAAGCGATTAGCCTGCACCCAGTAAGGCCGACGGGAAGCAGGAGCGGGACGCAAAAGCAGATGGCCAGATTGTCGCATAAGGCTGAAGCCTGGGAAAGCATGGGCTTCCTGTCCCGGCTGCGCCGCGACATCGCCGGTAACACCCTTATCTTGCTATCGGCCGGGCTCTTTCCGTTGCTGGCGCTGGTCGGCGGCGGGATCGACATGGGGCGCAATTACTTGGCCCAGACCCGCCTGCAGCAGGCCTGCGATGCGGGCGTGCTGGCGGCGCGCAAGCAATTGGGTTCCCAAGTCGTCCTCGGCGGCAGCATCCCGAGCGACGTGGCGACAGTTGGCAACAAGTTCTTCAACATCAACTACCGGTCCGGCGCATATGGCACTCGCGATCGGGCGTTCCAGATGACCCTGGAGCCAGATTACGCCATTTCCGGCCTTGCCTCAGTCAAAGTACCGACCACGCTTATGGCGCTGTTCGGCTATGACAAGACCGATATCTCCGTCGATTGCGAGGCGGAATTGAGCTTCGGCAATACAGACGTGATGTTCGTGCTCGATACCACCGGCTCCATGGCCTGGACCAATCCGGGGGACAGTCAGCCGAGGATCGCGGTCCTCCGGCAAACCGTGAAGAACTTTTACGCCGAACTCCAGGGCAACATGCCCGCCGGGATTCGGTTGCGCTACGGCTTCCTGCCCTATTCCAGCAACGTCAATGTCGGCGGCATACTCAAGGCTGACTGGATGGTTGATTCGTCAAATTACGAGGGACGGCTGCCGTATCAGACTGGCAGCAACACCACTGCCGCTGTGTTCAAAGAGGACTGGACCTACGTCAGCGGAACCGATGAGGTTGAGCCGGAACGCATTGAGACTTCCTGCCCTGGCAGAACAAAGACCTCTAACGAGTTGCGGTACTGGTGGGACAGCGATGGTACCGAACACTGGGAATATCTGATCAACGGCTCAGAATTCACCTGCACCAGAATTTCTGGTGGTGACTTCAAGGTCACTGAACGCGTCTACACCAATTACCGGTACATCTATAGCCTGCTGAACAAGCCGGCCACGTCGACCCCGATTATGACCTGGCGCTACCAGTCGATTCCGGTCGACGTCTCGCCGCTTAAGGTCGGTGGCGCGTTGAATGTCGGGGGCAAGATTTCCGTCAAGAACATGGGCGGCACGCCTTACAATCCGGCCTGGTACGATTCCTGGTTCACCGGCTGCATAGAAGAACGCGATACTTACGAAATCAGTGACTACTCCAACGTCAATTTCTCCCAGGCGCTGGACCTTGATATCGACCTGGTTCCCTCGCGTAACAAACCAGCAACCCAGTGGCGTCCGATCCTTTCCGAACTATCGTATCTCCGGTCGTATTATCCCGACGGCACGGGCACCTTCCAACCGAACCCGGTCAACTATGACGGCGAATATGCGACATCGCAAAGTTACCGCACTTTCGCTTGCCCTGCAGCAGCGCGCAAGCTGGCGACGATGACTGCCGGAGAAGTTTCAGCCTATGTCGATAGTCTCTATCCTTCTGGCGCAACCTATCACGATATCGGCATGATCTGGGGGGGGCGCATGCTCTCACCAACGGGCCTGTTCGCTGCCGAGAATGCTGATGTTGGCAGTGTGCCAACCAGTCGTCACATGATCTTCCTGACCGACGGTGAGACCGCGCCCACTGATTTCGCCTATAGCAGCTATGGTGTCGAACCGCTCAGTCGTCGGCGCTGGTCGCCGGGCTCCTCGCAAACGCTTACGCAAGTGGTTGAGGGCCGCACCAGCGTTGCTTGTGAAGAAGCCAAAAAGCGCAACATTACCATTTGGGTGATCGGCTTTGGCACAGCGCTAAATCCGGTCCTGACCAACTGCGCCGGTCCTGGCCACTTCTACGAAGCGACAAACTCTACTGAGCTGCAAACGATCTTTTCCAAGATTGCCGCGCAGCTTGGCAACCTGCGGGTATCACGCTGATGGCTGGGTTTATGAAACGGCTGGCGGCCGACCGCCAGGGTGCGACAATCGTCGAATTCGCGCTGGTGCTGCCGCCGCTGCTGCTGACCCTGATGGGCCTCTTAGACATGGCGCACAACATGTACACCGCACAGATCCTTAACGGTGCAGTTCAGCAAGCGGCCCGCGATTCAACGATTGAAGGCACCAAGAGCAGTTGGAGAGTGATTGATGCCAAGGTGACGGCGGCGGCTCGGGTGATCGCTCCGGGCGCCAATGTGTCGATCTATCGTGTCTACTATCAGAGCTTCACCGACATCGGCCGACCCGAGGACTGGACCGACATGAACAACGACGGCACTTGCAACAACGGAGAACCGTTTGAGGACGTCAACTTCAACGGCAGGTGGGACAAAAAGCCCGGACGCGGCGGCATTGGCGCGGCGCGAGATGCCGTGCTTTACAACGTGAAGATAAGTTACCCACGCCTCTTCCCGATCGCTCAGCTGATCCCCGGGCAATCAAAGACAATGCAGATGGAAACCCAGACCATCTTGCGCAACCAACCTTACAGTGCTGCGCAACAGAAGAACCCAGCCACCGGAAACTGCAAATGACCTGGCTTCGCGCTCTTGCTAAAAATCGATCTGGCGTGGCGATGATCGAGTTCGCGCTTGGTTCACCGCTAGTGCTGGTGGCCGGCCTATGGGGCACCGAAACGGCCAATCTGGCGTTGACCACAATGCGGGTTAATCAGTTGACGGCGCAGCTTGCGGACAACGCGTCCCGCGTGGGTGACCTTTCATCGCTGCAAAACCGCAAGATTTATGAAGCCGATATCAACGACGTCCTTTATGGAGCCCAGTTGCAATCCGGCGCGCTGGACCTGTTCCGACACGGAAGGGCAATCATTTCAAGCCTGGAAGTAAACAGCAGCGGTAACCAATACATCCACTGGCAGCGCTGCCGCGGCGCAAAGCAGGTGCGCTCAAGCTATGGCCAGGAAGGGCAGGTAGTGTCGGGTGGAATGGGTCCCGCTGGCGAACAAGTAACGGCGCAGGAAGGTAGCGCAGTGATCTTCGTCGAAATCCAATTCGACTATCAGCCGCTTATTTCGGACCGTTTTATCGGCGCCGAAAACATCAAGTCGATCGCAACGTTCACCATCCGGGATCAACGCGATCTCACGCAGATTTATCAGCGCGACCCCAGCGACCCTGATCCCGTCCAGAGCTGCGGCAATTACAATGGCACGATCACGATCGGCAAGTCGGGGCAGATGGTCTGATCATCCGCCCGCAGGCGATTACCGATAGCAGACCTTTCGCACCGCCGCAGCAATCCGCGCCGCATCGATAATCGCCGCCTTTTCCAGATTGGCGGCATAGGGCAGTGGCACGTCCTCGTCGCACACCCGCAGGACCGGCGCATCGAGGTGGTCGAAGCCCTCTTCCATGCAGATCGCCATAATCTCTGACGAGATCGAGCATTGCGGCCAACCTTCTTCGGCCACAACCAGACGGTTGGTCTTGGCGAGCGAAGTCAGCACTGCCTCACGGTCAAGCGGGCGCAGCGTGCGTAGATCGAGGACTTCGACGTCGATCCCCTCCCCCGCGAGCATTTCAGCCGCTTCCAGCGCCAGGCCAACGCCGATGGAGTAGGACACGATAGTCACGTCCTTGCCCTCGCGCATGATCCGCGCTTTGCCGATCGGCAGGACATGGTCGTCCAGCTCTGGCAGATCAAACGTCCGCCCATAGACCAGTTCGTTCTCCAGGAAGACCACTGGGTCTTCGCAACGGATCGCCGCCTTGAGCAGGCCTTTGGCATCGGCCGCGTCATAAGGCGCGATCACCACCAGACCGGGGACATTGGCGTACCACGGCCCATAGTTCTGGCTGTGCTGCGCACCGACGCGGCTGGCTGCGCCATTGGGACCACGGAACACAATCGGACAGCGCATCTGGCCGCCGGACATGTAATTGGTCTTGGCAGCCGAGTTGATGATGTGGTCGATCGCCTGCATCGCGAAGTTGAAGGTCATGAACTCGATCACTGGGCGCAAACCGCCCATCGCCGCCCCGGCACCGATCCCGGCAAAGCCGTATTCGGTGATCGGGGTGTCGATCACCCGCCGCGGACCGAATTCCTCAAGCAGTCCCTGGGTCACCTTGTAGGCACCCTGATACTCGGCCACTTCCTCGCCCATCACGAAGACCCGGTCATCCCGGCGCATTTCTTCCGCCATGGCATCGCGCAGGGCTTCGCGAACCGTCGATGTCTTCATGTTGGTTCCTGCCGGAACTGCCGGATCGGTTTTGCGCGGCGCGGGGGCCGGAGGAGCGGCAGCGGACAGAGAAACAGCTGGCGTTTCCGATTCCGCAGCCTTCTGCACGGCCGCAGGAGCCGCCACAGCTACATCACCAGCCTCGCCGCCGATTACCGCGATCACCGTGCCAACTTTAACGCCCTCGGTCCCTTCCGGAACCAGCAGCTTGCCGACCACGCCTTCATCGATGGCTTCAAATTCCATCGTGGCCTTGTCAGTCTCGATCTCGGCCAGGATATCCCCGGACTTGACCATATCGCCTTCCTTGACCAGCCATTTGGCCAGGGTGCCCTCTTCCATGGTTGGGGACAGCGCGGGCATTTTCAGTTCGATGGCCATCAGTAGCTCTCCACCAGAACGTCAGTGTAGAGTTCGGTCATTTCCGGCTCTGGCGAGTTTTCAGCAAAATCAGCAGATTCGGCCACGACGCCACGGATTCGCTTATCGATTTCCTTGAACCGCTCTTCAGCAATGCCGCGGGCCAGCAGCTCGGCCTTGGCGGCTTCGATCGGATCGTGCTTGTCGCGCATTTCCTGCACTTCCTCGCGGCTGCGGTATTTGGCCGGGTCCGACATGGAGTGACCACGATAGCGATAGGTGTTGAGCTCCATCAGCACCGGGCCATTGCCAGCACGGACATAGTCGAGCGCGATTTTGGCGGCGGAGCGCACTTCGAGCACATCCATCCCGTTAACGGCCATGCCCGGGATGCGGAAGGCCGTGCCGCGCCGATAAAACTCGGTCTCGGCTGATCCGCGCTTTACCGCAGTGCCCATCGCGTATCCATTGTTCTCGACCACGAAGATGATCGGCAGCTTCCACAACGCGGCCATGTTGAAGGCTTCATAGACCTGGCCCTGGTTGGCCGCGCCATCGCCGAAATAGGCCAGGCACACGCCGCCATCGCCGCGATACTTGTGCGCGAAGGCCAGCCCAGAACCCAAGGGCACCTGCGCCCCGACGATGCCGTGCCCGCCGTAGACCAGCATGTGGCCGTGATCGCGGTAACCCGTGATGACGCTGTCCTTGTCACCGTCCAAAGCCGATTGCAGGCCCACGGCAACAGCTTCCTGGCCGATGTAGAGGTGACAAAAGCCGCCGATCAGGCCGAGGCCATAGAGCTGGCCCGCGCGTTCTTCGAACCGACGGATCAGGACCATCTGTTCGTAGAAGGTCAGCAGCTCTTCGTCGCTGGCTTGGTAACGCTTGCTGGCGACGTGCGCCTCTTGCAGGCTGCGCAGGGCAAAGCCCTCTTCAGCAGCAGCAGCAGCAGTAGCCTTGGTAGCAGTTGGTTTCTTGGCCAATTGTGGTCCCCTGGGGTGGAATCCTCTGACGCGCCTATAGGGCGCGAGCGCCGTAAGGGAAACCGGTGCATTCGTATTTTTCACGAGCACCCGCCGCGCGGGGCCAACCTCGGTCAGTTAAGCAGGATCACCACTTCGTCCGGGTGGACAACGTTCAGATCCTTGCGCAGCAGCTCGCCGGCCATATCAGGATCAACGTTATTGGGGTTCAGCAGGGCGACCCGGTTCTTGAGCACATCCCGCTCAGCCTTCAGCTTGGCAACCTGCCGCTCTTTTTCAGCCAGAGCGCGATTATTATCGCTCCAGGCCATAATGCCGCTGGGGCCAGCGAGGGCGATGCCAAGCAGGAACAGCAAGCCCACGAGCGGCGATGCCTGCCGCACGTTTTGATTTAAAATCTTCGGTTCGTTTCGCCCACCCATAAAGAGCTTAGAATCACATTCGATTCAGTCATTCAAGTGTAAAATATGAGGAACCCGACCAAATGGCGGCACGAGAGAAAAAGTGATTCCTTTTCCGATACTTGGCCAGGGTGCGAAATTGGCAATCCTGCGGCGCGGATCACCGCAACTGGTCGATACGTAAAATTTGCCACGGTTCCAGCCGATCTGAGAGAATCGCAACCAGATTGATCGGCAATCGACTGCCGAAAGCTCCAATGCTTGGGGCCTTGCCCGACAAGCCTCTGTTAATCCGCGCTTTGACCGATCATTTCTCCCATTTGGTACGCAATTGCCCGAGAGAAGCCACAGCCTTTCTGGCTGATAAGTACCGTGGACGAAATCGGGGACGCAACAACTGCGGGGGCGCAGGAGAACGCGAAAATGATGTCCGGGACAATCATGTCATGGCGGTAAGCATGAGCTGGCCGCAATATTTGCGATGCGAGTGCACGGTCACTGGCTTCAGCGTCAAGCTGACCGAATACGAAGCCGAGGCCCTCATGTTCCTGATGCTCCGCTGCCCCAATTCGGTAAGCAAGGAAGAACTGATCGAATGGCTCTGGCCCAACCCCGGCCTGGAGCCAGAATTCACCGAAAGCATGGTCTATCAAACGATGCGCCGCCTGCGCGCCAAAGTGGGCGAGTTCCACATCCCTTCACGGGTAAACTTCGGCTATCGGCTGATGCAGCAACCAGAGCCCCTCCGCGGCCGCGAACGTGGCAAACGTGGCGTATGCACCGTGTTCCAGCAGGCAGCCTAAGTCGGATCAGCTGGCCAGCGGCCAATTTGACTGATGATGATGCATTTAAACGTACTTATACCTATTTATCGCCGTACAAAGTGAAGGTAGAAACACTGAAGGGAACGGGGGTCACTCAACATAACTTGGGGACCCAAAGCCATGAAGTCTGCGCTGGAGATCGTCGCCTACACCAATTCGACTGAAACTGAGGGCACCATTGCATTGCTTGAAGTGGCAATTGCGGCATTGAACCGTTCCGGGTTTACGGAATGCGCGGATATGGCGGACCTGGCGCTCCATCAGTACGTTGAAGAGACAGTTCTCAAGATGACGGGCAAACCCGCCATCTCGGCCGCGACCATGCATTGATTGAGCGGCACTCGGCAGGGGGCTGTCGCCGGCAAGGTAGCACCCCAGAGCCGGAGATGGTGCGCCCGACTGGATTCGAACCAGCGGCCCCCAGATTAGGAATCTGATGCTCTATCCTGCTGAGCTACGGGCGCACGCTTACCCCTTAAGGCGGGGCAACTCGGCTGGCAATCAGTTCGCCTGTTCGGGCGGCACCACGGGGAACGGCAGTGGCATGACTGTAATGCCCTCTTCTACCAGTTCCCTGGCTTCTTCTAGCGACGCCTTGCCGTGGATTTGTTCAGGGTCCCGCTCGCCATAATGGATCGCGCGCGATTGTTCCGCGAAGTCTGCACCGACCCAGCGAGACTGCTTGAGCGCTTCGGCCTGCATGGTGGCCAGTGCCTGCATCATTGCCGCCGCCTCGGGCGGCAGCCCCGCCGCAACTGGCGCTGATTGCCCCCGGGGCGACAACTGGTTGCCCTTCCTCGGCACGGATGGTGCCATTGGCGCCTTGGCCACGGAAGTGGAATCGCAATGCGGGCAAGCGACCAGCCCCCGCATCTGCTGGCTGACAAAGGCTTCCGACGAGTTGAACCAGCCTTCAAAACGGTGCCCGGCGGGTTGGCAGATCAGGTCAAACACGATCATGTCTAGGCCTATGTGCGGATCGGCCGCCGGTTGGCAAGGCTGGGCAACTGCGCGCGGACATCTGCGATCCGGCTTGGGTCTAGTTCAGCGAAGCCTAGCCCAGGCTCGTCTCCACCCAGATCGAGCAGCACTTCACCCCAGGGATCGATCACCAGGCTGTGACCGTAGGTTTCACGCCCGTCCTGATGCCGGCCGACCTGTGCCGCCGCGATGACATAGGCGCTCGCCTCAATTGCGCGGGCGCGTTGGAGCACATACCAGTGCGCCGCGCCGGTGGGCTTGGTGAAGGCCGCAGGAATAGCGATCGCATCGCAGCGCGCCTGGCCCAGCGCCTCAAACAGCGCCGGAAAACGCAAGTCATAGCAGACCGTCAGGCCCAGCCGCCCCAGCGGAGTGTGCTCTGCCGAGACAACTTCCTCGCCCGGCGCATAGGCGTTGGATTCGCGCCAGCTTTCGCCGCTCGCCAGGTCAACATCGAACATGTGGATCTTGTCGTAACGCGCTGCGACCTCACCCGTGGGGCCAATAAGCAGGCTGCGGTTGGCCCAGATCCCATCGGGCCGCGCAATTGCGAGGCTGCCCAATGCAACCCAGATGCTCGCGCCCGCAGCAGCTTCGCACACGGCTGAGAGTACAGAGTTCTCCGCCTCGGGCACAATATGCTGGCCGCCGCGTGCCCGATCACGGTCCAGCAATCCGGACATTTCCGGCGTAAAAAGCATGCTCGCCCCGCCGTTCGCCGCCGCGTCGATCGCGCTGACCAGCGCTTGCGCATTCGCCACCGGATCGATTCCGGTGGTCATCTGCAAAACGGCAATGCGGGTCATGTTCGGTCGTTACAGGCCGAGCAGCGGGTCAAGCTTACCCGCGGCATCGAGCGCGTGGAGATCGTCGCAGCCGCCCAGTGGCTGGTCATTGACCAATACCTGCGGGACAGTGCTGGCACCGGGCACGCGGCTGATCATCGCTGCACGATCCTGGCCGCCCAGCGTCACGTCGATCTCAGTATAGCTCACACCCTTGCCATCCAGCAGCGCCTTGGCGCGGACGCAATAGGGGCAGCCCCACTTGGTGTAGATCTCAACTTTGGGAGTGGTCATGCTAGCTCCTCTTGAAACGGGCTGCGGCTAACATACATCGGTGTCGGTGTCATGGTCCGCAAGGGGATGATGCCAAATCGCAGGGTGCCATGATGGGCCCTGTAAGACTCAGGATTGCTCATTGGAGGATTTTGCCATGAACCGTTTCGATTTTACCCCCTATCGCCGCACCATGGTTGGCTTTGACC
>CAZNFV010000032.1:0-16259 GCA_964572445.1 uncultured Novosphingobium sp.
CCTTTGTCGAAATCTTCCAGAACTGCATCGTCTATAATAAGGACGTGTTCAACGATTTCGCCGCGCCCAAGGGTGCCGAAGATCGGCAGCTGTGGCTTGCTCACGGGGAACCGATGCTGTTCGCCAAGGGCACGCAGGGCATTGCCCTCGACGTTGAAAAACTGACTTTGAAGGTGGTCGACGTGGTTGACGGCGATTGGCAGGCGGCGGGCGTGATCGTCCATGACGTGACCAACCGTTCGATCGCCCACATGCTGGTCGAAATGCCGTTCGGGGTCTTCCCGATGGCGCTGGGCGTCCTTTATGACGACCCACGGCCAACCTTCGAAGGCGCAGTGATGGCAGAACGCGCCAAGGCGACAGCGGGCAAGGAGCCTAACCTGGCGAAGCTGCTGGCTAAGGGCCAGACCTGGACTGTGACGGAGGGTGGGCCGGACCTTTAGGGTTTTTTGGTTCACACGAAGACACGAAGATGTGGTGCCCAGACGATCTGGAGCGCTTCGCCCGAGCAGCGGTTCATAGCGGGTACCAGATCCACAAGAGCCTTGGTCCGGGGCTGCTTGAGAGTGCGTACGAAGCGTTGATGGAGGCTGCACTTACGCAGGCCGGCCTGTCCGTTCGCCGCCAAGTGCCGATTAACATGAATTACAACGGCGTTCTCGTAGAGAACGCTTTCAAAGTCGATCTGCTGGTTGAGGAATGCCTTGTCCTGGAACTCAAGTCGATTGAGCGATTGGCGCCTGTCCATGGCAAACAGGTCCTGACCTATTTGCGCCTCATGAACCTGCCACTGGGACTTCTGATGAATTTCAACGAAGCTACCTTCAAGGACGGGCTCAGGCGCGTAGCCAACGATTATTATGGACGGATTGGCTAAGATGGACACCTTCGTGTCTTCGTGTGAACCAGAATAATGGACAACCTGACCCATTCCCTGATCGGTGCGATTCTTGGTCAGGCGGGGCTTAAGCGCAAGACTGGCCTGGCCTTGCCGGCGCTGATTATCGGGGCGAACTTGCCCGATGTCGACGCCGCGTGCTTCTTCTGGCTGGAGGGTACCGAGCATCTGGGCTTTCGCCGCGGGATCACGCATGGGCCGCCGGCCCTGCTCTTGCTGCCACTGGTGCTGGCCGGGCTGCTCTGGGCCTTCGACCGCTGGCAGACCCGGCGCGGTACCCGGCCTGATGTGCGCTTGCCGGTCAGCTTCAAATGGCTCTACCTGCTCAGCCTGATCGGCACGCTAAGCCATCCGCTGTTTGACTGGTTCAACGTTTACGGCATCCGCCTGCTTGAGCCTTTCTCAAGCCAGTGGTTCCATGGCGATGTGCTGTTCATCATCGATGTCTGGCTGTGGGCGCTGCTGGGCTTTGGTGTCTGGTTCTCACTGCGGAAAGAGCGTCAGGGACGGGAATGGCGACGTCCGGCACGGATCATGATCGCGGCCATTGCGGCTTATATCGGCCTGAACAGCGCGATCACCTGGCAGGCCGAGCAATCGAGCAGGATGAGCGAACCCTATCCCCGTCAGGCCATTGCCAACCCGCTGCCTGTGGCCTTCTGGGCGCGTGAACGCATTATTCAGCGGCAGGATGGAACCTGGCTGTCAACGCGCTGGGCCGGCAGACCGGCCGGACAGGGCTATGCCGAACCTGAGGCTGAGCGCTGCCAATTGCCCAGCCGGGCGCAATTGGCGACGGGCGGCTCGCAATCCGCAGCCTTCCTGCTGTGGTCACAGGCACCCTTTGCAGAGCGTGCCGCAGATGGTTCGGTGATCCTGCGCGATGCCCGGTTCTATGATCCGCGGGCGCGGGACCAGTTCTCCGTGCCCTTACCAGCGGTGCGCTGTCTGCCGGTGGGGGCGGGTTAGCACCGGCCCAAAGGCCAGCTTGTGCTACCAGCTCGCCTGGCGGAAGGTCTGGCTATGACTGCACCTGTAATTGTCTGGCTGCGGCGCGATCTGCGTCTGGCGGATCAACCCGCATTTCGGATCGCTGCCCTGCAAGGTCCGGTGATCCCGGTCTATGTCCTGGATGATGACACACCCAAGCACCGCCGGATGGGTGCGGCGAGCCGGTGGTGGCTGCACCATTCACTAGCCAGCCTGGCCGCCGATTTGCAGGCAGCGGGATCGCGGCTGATCCTGCGGCGCGGCAAGTGTGAGGATGTGCTGGCGGCTATTGCTGCTGAAACCGGCGCGACGGCGGTTCACGGTCTGCACCATGTCGAGCCGTGGTGGCGCAACGCCGAACGCGCTGTCGCCAAGGTGCTGGACCTGACGCTGCACCACGGGCTTTACCTTGCCCCGCCGGGTTCGGTGCTGACCGGTAGCGGCACTCCGTTCAAGATCTACACCCCGTTCTGGCGCGCATTGCAGGAACGCCTGCCACCAGCACCGCCATTGCCTGCGCCCACATTGCGCGCGCCGCAGAGCTGGCCCGCCAGCGATACGTTGGCGGACTGGAACCTGCTGCCCACCACGCCGGACTGGTCCGGCGGGATGGCGGCAGAATGGACGCCGGGAGAGGGCGGGGCGGCGGAGCGGCTGGAAACCTTCACCCGCCGCGCTGCCCGCTATTCTGAGCGGCGCAACCTGCCGTCGATGCTCGGCACGTCACGCTTGTCTGCGCACCTCCATTTTGGCGAGGTTTCCCCGGCGCAGGTCTGGCACGCGGTGGCTGCGGCTGGCGGCTCCGTATCGACCTTCCTGGGGGAGCTGGGCTGGCGCGACTATGCCGCCAACGTGATCCACCAGTTCCCGGACTATGCCACGCGCTCCTACAAGGAGGAGTTCGATCGGCTACCCTGGCGCACAGGCCCGGAGGCCGATGCCGACCTGACCGCCTGGCAGCAGGGGCGCACCGGCTATCCGATTGTCGATGCCGGAATGCGCGAACTGTGGGCCACTGGGTGGATGCACAACCGGGTGCGGATGATCGTCGCCAGCTTCCTGATCAAGCACCTGTTGATCGACTGGCGGCGCGGTGAAGAATGGTTCTGGGACACACTGGTCGATGCCGATCACGGCCAGAATGCAGTCAATTGGCAGTGGAGCGCCGGTTCCGGCGTTGATGCCAACATGTTCGTGCGGATCATGGCCCCGCTGACGCAAAGCCCGAAGTTCGATGCCGCCGGCTATATCCGTGAATGGGTGCCGGAACTGGCCGGATTGGGCGATGGAGAGATCCACGATCCCGGCCTGCTGCGCCCGCGCGGCTATCCGGCCAAAGTTGTCGAGCACGTTGAAGGCCGCGCCCGCGCGCTGGCGGCCTATGCGGCAATGAAGGCCAATTGACCGCACAGCGGTGAACCTGGCCGCCAGGCGTTTGACCACGGTCAAAGCGCGGCAATCATGCTATCGTTAGGGCTGGAGATGCACGGGACTAGCTTGACAGCGGTCTGCGCCCGTGAATAGTTGTCCGGACAAATTTGGCGTTATCGCCGGATTGGAGAATGGTCATGAGTGCCGAACTGCCACCGCCCTATACCGCGCTGACCAAGCATCCGATGCTGGCGCGCACCAATCATGACGAATCCGCGCGGTTCAATTTCCTGACGCATCTCAACCGCTACCTCTCGGGTACGCTGGGGCCGGGCAACAAGCTGGCTTATGACAAGCGCGTGCTGACGGCCTTCCAGGCTGAGCATGGCCGCGATCCGGTGCATCGCTATGAAATCCGCGACGGGATGAACCAGGATCCATTCCACCGGATGTGGTCAGCGCTGAAGCGCAATTCGATGGAAATGCGCCAGCAGAATGGCCGGACGACGGTGTTGCGGCAGCTTGACGAGCTGGATGCCCAGGCCCGCCAGTTCAACGAACATTCGGGTCAGCTGGAACTCGATCCCAGCATCGAACAGCCGATTTACCAGACTGCGGTGGACATTCACTGCCAACCCGGTGGCTATCACGGTGAGGAACGGCCCGGCGATGTTTCGGCCGGGGCCAATTACGATGTCGGCATCTTCGCCACGACCGGCGGCCAGCTGGGCGGGCTCAATGATGGCGGCGGGCAGGCTGTGGTCAACTGGATCACGAAGGAACGGCCCGAATGGCGGCCGCGCCGGATCCTCGATGTCGGTTGCACGGTCGGCCATAATGCCGTGCCGATTGCCGCAGCCTATCCTGATGCCGAATTGATCGCGATCGACACCGCCGGTCCCGCGCTGCGCTATGGCGCGGCGCGCGCGGCCGGGCTGGGCGTCAAGAACATCAAGTTCGTCCAGGCCAGTGGTGAGGACCTGTCGCGCTATCCGGATGGCTATTTTGACTGGGTGCAGACCACGATGTTCCTGCACGAACTGTCGGCGCAATCGATGCCGCGGCTCTTGGCCGAATGCAATCGGGTGCTGGCACCGGGCGGGTTGATCCTGCACGTCGAGCAGCCGCAATATTCGCCGGAAATGCCGCTGTTCGAACAGTTCATGCGCGATTGGGACGCCTTCAATAACAACGAACCATTCTGGTCCGCCATGCATGGCGTGGACCTGAAAGACGTGATGGCGGGTGCTGGCTTTGCCAAGGCGGACCAGTTCGTGGTCGGGGTGCGGGCCGTGGTTGATCGTTCGATCTTCCCGGCGGCCGAGACCGAGGAACAGGAAGACTATGGCCGCGCGGCCGTGTGGAATGCCTATGGCGCCTGGAAGCCCGCCGCGAAGGAGATGGCAGCATGACCGAGGGGATCGACTGGGTCGCCCGCGCAGGGGCCAAGCCCAAAGGCCGCCGTCCGGACTTCTTCGAAGATCCCTCGGTGGACCGGTTGCTCTCGCTGACCATGGCCGTGGTCGGTGAAGTTTCCGTGCTGCGCGAGCGGATGGATACCATTGAACGGCTGCTGGAGCAGAAGGGCACGGTCAGCCGGGCTGATATCGAAGCCTATGTGCCCGATGCCGCCGCTGGTGATGAGCGCGGGCTGATGACGCGGGCCTATATCGCCCGGGTGATGCGCGGCTTCCAGCAAGAGGTCGAAGCGCTCGAAAATTCCGATCCACCAATCACGGACTGGGTCGAAAAGTTCTCGAAATAAATCAGGCGGCCGCCAGTTGCGGCGCCAAGCAGGGGAATCCTAATGGAAGAAGTGTTGGTGCTGCGGTGGTTCCACATCCTCGCCATGGTCTATTGGCTGGGCGGCGAATGGGGTGTGTTCCAGACGAGCTATAACGTGATGAATGGCAAGCTGTCGCTTGATGAGCGGCGGCGCCATATGGAAACCGCCTATCGCATCGATATTCTGGCGCGGACGGGGATCATTACCCTGCTGCCGCTGGGGCTGCACATGGGCAATATCTATGGCCTGCAGCCTTACGGCGGGTCATTCCTGACCGTGATGTGGGTTGCTGTCGCGCTGTGGCTTGGCCTGTGCTGGGCCGCCTTCTTCAAGCGTGAGACCGATCTTGGCATCAAGCTGACCAAGCTGGACGAAATGGTGCGCTGGGTGCTGATCCCGACGATCTTTGTTGTCGGCATTTCATCACTGCTTGGCCATGGGCCGTTCCTGGCCGAAGAAGGCAGCCGTTGGTATTCGCTGAAGTTCACGCTCTATGGCTTTGCCCTCTGCATCGGTCTGGCGCTGCGCTGGATCATGCGGTCCTGGACGGTGCGGTTCCGCCAGCTCGCTATCGGTCCCAATCCGGAAGCCCAGGCGGCGCTGGAGCGGGAATTCGGCTATGGCCGGATGCTGGCCTATGTCTACTGGATCACCATTTCCGGGATCTGCTTCCTGGGCACAGTGAAGCCGCTCTAAACGCCGCACTGCCAATGCAAAAGGGCTCCCCGATTGGGGAGCCCTTTTCATTTCGCGCGCTTCACTGGTTTTCTTCAACCGCGCCGGAAGCGAGCAGTGCGGCAATCCGGTCTGCCGAATAGCCAAGCGCGGCCAGGACCGCCCGCGCATCCTCGCCCGGTTTGGGCAAGGAGCTGGGGGCACCGGGGCGCTTGCCGTCCATTTCGAGTGGGATCGTCGGCAGTTTGGTTGCCGCGCCGGTATCGAGAGTGACCGGCTCCATCCCCCCGGCATTCAGATGCGGATCGTCAAACAGATCTTCGGGTCGGCCGATCGGGGCAAAGGGCATGCCGGTGCCGTCCAGCTTGGCGATCACTTCGGCGCGGGTCATCTGGCTGACCAGTTCGCGGATCGGCGGCAGGATCCGGTCGCGGGCCAGGACTCGCTGGTTGTTGGCGCGAATGCTCTCATCAGCCCACAGCGCATCAAGCCCGAACAGCGCGCAGAACTTCTCCCACAGCGCATCGGTGACAACGCCGATGAACACCGGATCGTCGCGCGTTTCGAACACGTCATAGATGGCCCAGGCCGAGACCCGCGCCGGCATTGGGGCAGCCGGTTTCCCGGTGACTGCAAATTGCGCCATGTGCTGGCCGACCAGATAGGCGGTGGTTTCGAACAGGCTGGCGACAACCTTCTGCCCGCGGCCGGTCCGGTGCCGTTCTTCCAGCGCGGCGAGGATGCCGATCACCCCGAACATGCCGCCGGTAACGTCGATCACGCTGGCCCCGGCCCGCAGCGGCCGTCCGGGCGGACCCGTCATATAGGCCAGGCCGCCCATCATCTGCGCGACCTCATCCAGCGCGGTGCGCTGTTCATAGGGGCCGGGCATAAAGCCCTTTTCCGAGCAATAGATCAGCCGGGGGTTGGTGTGGGCCAGGCTGTCATAGTCCAGCCCGAGCCGATCCAGCGCGCCGGGCCGGAAGTTTTCGACCAGCACGTCGGCTTGTTCACACAGGTCCCGAGCCACGGCCAGTCCATCGGCGGATTTGAGATCGAGACAGATCGATTGCTTGCCGCGATTGTACATCGGAAAATAGCCCGCGCCCGAGCCGAGCAGCCGCCGGGTCTGATCGCCGCCAATCGGCTCCACCCGCACGACTTCGGCGCCCAGGCCGGCCAGAATATGGCCCACGGTCGGCCCCATCACCATGTGGGTGAATTCAACGATCTTGATCCCGGCGAGGGGGGTCGGTGCGCTCATCGGGCGAGCCTTTCCTGATAGTCGAGCATGGGCCCGGCATCGGGCGTGAAGCCATAGAGCGGCTCACCGGGCAGCGCTTCGATCAAAATCTGGCGGACCTTCAGCAGCTGGTCGAGATCGATCCCGGTCTTCAGGCCCATCGCATTGAGCATCAGCACCAGGTCTTCGGTCACCAGATTGCCCGAAGCGCCGGGGGCATAGGGGCAGCCGCCCAGCCCGCCGAGCGAGGCATCGAGCGTGGTGATCCCTTCCTCCAGCCCGGCGACGGCATTGGCCAGCCCCAGTCCGCGCGTGTTGTGGAGGTGCAGGGTCGTGAGCCGGTCACCCACCGCGCCGCGGACCTTGCGGATCAGCCGCCGAACCTGCGCCGGATCGGCATAGCCGGTGGTGTCTGACAGGCTGAATTCCTGCGCCCCGGCCTCTGCTGCGGCGGCAGCGAGGCGGACAACCTGTTCCTCGCTGACCGCCCCCTCAATCGTGCAGCCAAAGGCGGTGGAAAGCCCGACGGCGAAGTGGACGCCCGCCGCATGGGTGATCTGCGCCACTGCGGCGATTTCGGCCAGCATGGCCGGATGATCCTTGCGCACGTTGCGCAGCGAATGGGTCTCGCTCATCGAAAATGGGATCGACACGGCGTGGACACCCGCTTCCACCGCGCGCGCTGCGCCCTTGGCATTGGGGACCAGCGCGACCACGTTCAGACCCGGAATGGTGCGGGCAAAGGCCACCAGTTCCGGGGTGTCCGCCATCTGCGGCAGCAGGCTGGGCGGCACGAACGAGCCAACCTCGATTTCCTTCACCCCGGCGGCAGCCTCGGCCGCAATCCAGGCCTGCTTGGCCGCCAGCGGCATCACCCGGTCGATCGACTGCAAGCCATCGCGCGGGCCGACTTCGGAGACGAGGATTTCGGTCATGCGCGTTTCTCCAGATAGACCCACGGCCGCGCCGCCCGATCAGCCGCAGTCCAGGCGGCGATGGCATCACGGTGCTTTAGCGTCAGGTCGATAACGTCGAGCCCTTCCAGCAGCATCGCCTTGGCCTCGGCATCGATGGCGAAGGGCCAGGCCGTGCTTCCGGCTGTGACCATCTGTTTGGGCAGGTTGATCGTGACCGCCTGCCACGCCAGGCTGCGCACCACCGCTTCGGGCAGCTCAATCGGCAACAGGCCATTGCGGATGCAATTGCTTTTGAAAATCGGCGCAAAGCTGGGGGCGATGATCGCCTCAATCCCATATTCGGCCAGGGCCCAGACGGCGTGTTCGCGGCTGGAACCGCAGCCGAAGTTCTGGCCGCCCAGCAGCAGCCGCGTGCCACGGGCATCAGGCTGGTTGAGCACGAAGGCGGGATCGGCAAGGCGCTGGTCAGCATTGCTATAGCGCCAGGGCGCGAACAGTCCGTCCGCCAGACCAGTGCGCCCGGTGCTGCGCATTTCGCGGCTGGGAATGATCGTATCGGTATCGATATTATCGATCAGCAGCGGCACGCCGGGGCCGGTGATGGTGGAGACCGGCTTCATGCAGGCGCCACCTTGCGCGGATCGGCGATTGCCCCTGCCAGAGCAGAGGCGGCGACCACTTCGGGGCTGGCAATATGGGTGCGAATGCCAGGGCCCTGCCGTCCTTCGAAATTGCGGTTGGTGCTGCTGATCGTGCGGCTGCCCGGTTCAAACCCTTCGCCGCCGGCATAGAAGCACAGCGAGCAGCCCGAATTGCGCCATTCAAAGCCCGCCGCCGTGAATATCTGGTCCAGCCCCTCCGCCTCAGCCGCGCGCTTGACCGCCATTGAGCCGGGTACGACCAGCGCCTTGCGGATCGAAGGTGCGATGCGCCGCCCTTTGAGCAGTGCGGCGGCCCGGCGCAGGTCTGACAGGCGGCTGTTGGTGCACGAGCCGATAAAGGCGGCGTCGATTGGTGTTCCGGCAATCGGCTGCCCGGCAGCCAGACCGATATAGTCATGGACCCGCTGCGGACCCTGCGGGATGTGGCCGTCAATCGGCATGGCCTGTTCCGGGCTGGTGCCCCACGAGACCATCGGGGCGAGGGTGGCCGCGTCGATCGCAATCTCACGATCAAAGGCGGCAGCTGCATCGCTGCTCAAACCTGACCAATAAGCGCCGTCAAAACTGGCCGGAGCATAGGGGCGGCCCGCCAGATAGGCGAAGGTTTTGGCATCCGGCGCGATGATCCCGGTCATCGCCGAAAACTCGGTCGCCATGTTGCACAGGGTCATGCGCCCTTCCATGTCGAGCGCTTGGACGGCTTCGCCGGCAAATTCCACCACGTGGCCTGCACCGCCGCCAGCGCCGTGGCGGGCAATCAGCGCCAGTGCCATGTCTTTGGCCGTGACGCCCGCTGGGAGGGTGCCGCTGAAGGTCACCCGCATGGTCGCTGGCCGCGCCAGCCGCAGCACGCCGGTGGCCATGGCGTGCTCAGCCTCGCTTGAGCCGATCCCCCAGGCCAGCGCCCCAAAGGCGCCCTGGGTGCAGGTGTGGCTATCGGGCGCAACCAGGGTAACGCCCGGCAGGACGATCCCCTGTTCGGGCGAGATGACATGGACAATTCCCTGATCGCGGTCCGTCACGTCGAACAGGGTCAAGCCGGCCGCCAGCGCAGCATCCCGCGTCTCGGTAATAAACGCCTGCCCGCCGGGCATCAGCGTCTGGTCGCCACGGCCAGTCCGGGTATCGACGATATGGTCCATCACCGCGAAGACCCGCGCAGGATCGTGCACCGCGCGCCCCGCCGCCGCCATCGATTTGAGCGCGGATGCCCCGGTGCGTTCGTGCAGGAAGATCCGGTCAATCGCGATCAAGCCTGATCCGCCAGTGGTTTCGGCCACCCGGTGGGCATCCCAGATCTTGTCAAACAGCGTGGGCATGGTTCGACCGTCTTACACCCAAGCCCAGTCAATGCGAGCGGGGCATGGCATGGTACCTAAGCCTTGGCTTGCAACGCGATGACGAATTGCCGCGCTGCGCTGGCGCGAACCAGGGCGCGGCATTCGATGGCAAGCTGGTCAAGTGCGATGTCCTCTGGCGCGAAGGGGACGGCGTGGGCGGCATTGCCTTCGTACCAGGGCACGAAGAAGTGCCGGGCGCGGGCAATCGCCCAGGCGCGGGTCAGGTAGGCGCCAAAGCGATCTGGTGTGAAATCGGGGATCAGGCGGTCTGGATCGCCAATCGGGACCGGGGGCAGGGCAACGCTGCCAAGGCCCAGTGCGACGCGCGCAGCCTCGATCACAGCGGCCCATGGTGCCCAGTCGGTTGGTGCCTGATCGGGCCAGGGGCTGGACAGGCCGTGGCCGGGCAGATCAATCGCCGTGCCGGTGATCGCCAGGCAATCCAGCGCCTGACCGGGGCCGTGAACTTGCAGTACATCCTGCGCCTGGCCTTCGGCGCGGCGCCAGTGGAGCTGGCCGGTGAAGGCCGGGGTCTCGATCGTGATGAAGCCCTGATGGCTATCGGCCTTTGGCTCAACCTGCGGGCCCTGCGGCAAGGTCTGGAGGAATTCCAGGCTGACCGCAGTCTGATCGTCCGGCGTGCGGACTTTCAGGGCGGACCAGCTGGCCGGCATGGCCCCCAGCCGGTCAATATGCGCCTGCATCGGATCACCATCATAGGCCGTGATAAAGACCGGCGCGGTGGTGGTTTCGGGTGGCGGAATATCACGCGGGGCGGCCAGCACGGCGGCATAGCCGTGGCGGAAGCTGTCCCCGGCATCGAGGATTTCCATGATGATCGCGTGGACAGCGGCCGGATCGTCATGCGCGTTGCGCATCCGGGTTTCGTTGCGCACATCGTACCAGGGGAAGAACCAAGCCTGCTCCAGCACCCGGTTCCAGGCCCAGACCAGATGCTGGCCATAGGCCAAGGGCAGGAACGGCGGGGTATAGTTCGCGCCGAACGCGGCCTTTTCAGCTTCGGTCCAGACGCCATAGCCGCCCGCCGCAATCCCGCTGAACCGGCTCGGATGCCGCTTCAGCGCGGTGATCAGGATGATCGCGCCGGAGTGGAAACCATAGGCCGGAACCTGTTCCAGCCCCATCGCGGTGATGAATTCGACAATCGCATCGGCGTAGTCGTCAATATTCGGGTTCGCTTTGGCCAGCGGTTCGGACTGGCCGAAGCCGGGGCTATCTGGGGCGATGCAGGTGAAGTGTGCGCCCCAGCGCTGCATCAGCTCTTCATATTCGCCGCCGGAACGCGGGCTCTGGTGAACCAGCAGCAGCACCGGACCAGTGCCCGCCCTGCGGTAATGCACGCGGCGCTTGTTCGCTCCGCTGCCCAGGGTCAGGTAGTGGCGGGTGATCGCTGAGGCCATGGCAAGTTGTCCGGACAAATTGTTCTCGACAAGCTCATAGTGCGGCGGCAAAGTCAGTGCAAGCAAGGGAGCAGGGATAAATGAGTCTGATCGGCACGCGGATGGTGAGTGATGGCAAGACCGCCCGCCAGCTCTTTGACGAAGTGATGGCCAATCCGGCGCGCAGGAAGTTCGGGTTCGGTAGCAAGCTCGCGATCGTCAATGTCGATTTCCAGCAGGCCTATACCGCGATCGACAAGTTCGCGACCGCTTATGAAACCGATCCGCGCCAGATCGAATACACCAACACGATCAGCCGTCTGGCGCGCGACAAGGGTATGCCAGTGATCTGGACCCGGGTGGCCTACAAGGCCGATGCTGGCGATGCCGGGGTTTGGGGCACCCGCACCAATACGCCGGATTCGCTCCAGAACATCAAGTATGACAGCGATCGGCACCAGTATGATCCGCGGGTCGAGATCGGGTCGGATGATCTGCAATATACCAAGCGGATGCCATCGGCCTTCTTTGAAACCCAGCTGGCGAGCTACCTCGTCTGGCACAAGGTCGATACGGTGGTGGTGACCGGCGGGTCGACCAGCGGCTGTGTCCGCGCGACGGCGGTTGACGCGCTGAGCCATGGCTATCGCACCATCGTTCCGATTGAGACCTGCGCCGACAAGCACGAATCCTATCACTTCGCCAACCTCACCGATCTCCAGCTCAAATATGCCGATGTCGAGCCGGTTCAGGCGGTGATTGACTGGCTGGAGGCGCGCTGATGCAGCAAGGCGCCGGCGATCCCCAGCTCTATGACTATGCGCCCTATCGCGGGCGCAAGAAGATAGTCTGGCCGGGCGGCAAGACGGTCGCCGTCTGGGTCGCGCCGAACCTGGAGTATTATGAGATCGACCCGCCGGCGCACCCCAAGCGCAAGGCCTGGTCCCGGTCGCATCCGGATGTGGTTGGCTATTCCCACCGCGATCACTCCAACCGGGTGAGCCACTGGCGGATGGCGGAAGTGATGAGCAAGCATGGCTTCCCCGGCTCGGTCAGCCTGTCGGTTGCGCTGTGTCAGCACCACCCCGAAGTGGTGGCTGATGGCGTTGCACGTGGCTGGGAGTTCTTCAGCCACGGCATCTACAACACCCGCTATGCTTATGAAATGTCGCAGGATCAGGAACGTGCCATCATCGCGGATTCGATCCGCACCGTGCGCGAGGCGACCGGGCAGACCATTCGTGGCTGGCTGGCCCCGGCGCTGACCCATACGCCGCACACGCTGGACCTGATTGCCGAGATGGGGCTCGATTACACTTGCGATCTGTACCACGATGATCAGGTGCAGGAGGTGAAGGTCAAGTCGGGCCGGCTGGCGTCCATCCCCTACAGCCTAGAGGTGAACGACCACTACGGCTTCTTCGTCTACAACATGTCCGGCCGCGAATATGCCGATACGCTGGTCCGCCAGTTTGAGCGGCTGGCGCAAGAGGGTGAGCAGTCTGGCACGGTGATGTGCATCCCGTTGCACGCCTACCTGATCGGCCAGCCACACCGGATCGGCCCGTTTGAGGAAGCCCTGCGCCACATCGCCGCCGATGGTCGGGCCTGGATCGCGCGGGCGGGCGAAGTTGTCGATGCGTGGAGGGCCCAGTCATGACCCTCGATCCCAGCTATCTCGAATATCCGAAGCGCCGGGCGGGTTATGACCATGACCTCTATCCCTGGTCAGCGCTGCATCAGCGGCCACCGGTCGCCTGGCCGCAGGGCTCGGTCGCGGTCTGGTTCTGCGTCAGCCTGGAATGGTTCCCGATCGTGCCCGGCGGGGCCTTTGCCGCGCCCGGGCATATGCAGACCGCCTATCCCGATTACCGGCACTATACCGCGCGCGATTATGGCAACCGGGTGGGGGCATGGCGCTTCCTTGACGCCCTGGCCAAGGTGAACGCCAAGGCCAGCTTCGCGACCAATGCCGCCGTGGCCGAACGCTATCCCGAACTGGTCCGCGCCGTCCTTTCTGGCGGGCATGAACTGATTGCCCATTCGACCGACATGAACGGCACGATCGATTCCTCGCTGGATGAGGGGGCAGAACGGGCCCTGATCGGCGATGCCCTTAGCCGGATCGAAGCGGCGAGCGGGGTCCGGCCCGACGGCTGGCTGTCCATTGCCCGTTCGCAGAGCTTCAACACCTTGAATCTGCTGAAGGAAGTTGGTGTAAAATACTGCTGCGATTGGGTAAATGATGAACTGCCCTATCGCTTCAGCAATGGCCTGATTGACCTGCCGCTTAATCACGAACTGTCTGACCGGACGATCATCGCGGTTCAGCAGCAGTCGGCGGATAGCTGGGCGCAGAGCCTGGAAGACGCGTTTGACTGGCTGGCAGCAGAGGCGGCGACGACTGGCTCGGCCCGGATGCTGCCGATCCACGTCACGCCCTACATCATGGGCTTGCCTTATCGCATTGCCGCGTTTGAGCGCCTGCTTGAACGGTTGGCTGCACGCAGCGAATGCTGGTTCGCGCGCGGGGATCAGATCGTTTCCAGCTGGGAGGCACAGCAATGAGCAATCGCGCCGAACTCGCCCGGGCGATGCCCGCCATGCTGCGCCACGAAGGCTGGTGGAATGGCTGGTACCGCCACTTCGATGGGCAGGGGAACATGGTCGACGCGCACCGCGTGCGGACCTGGTGCGAGTTTCCCGACGAAGGGGAGTGGCACTATATCCAGCACAACTGGCTGGAATGGGAAGATGGCCGCAAGGCGACTTACGAATTCGGCGGGCGGCTGGAGGGCGACCAGCTGATCTGGCAGACCGACCGCTTCGGCGGCTACGGCTGGCAGACCCTGGAAGACGTGGTGATGCTGCGGCTGGAGCGGCAGGATGTGCCGGACGCCTATTACATTGAGATGATCGCCCTGGCCAAGGACGGACAGACCCGTTCGCGCACCTGGGAATGGTTCCAGCATGGCCGCCCCTGGAAATGGACACTGTGCAACGAGGAGAAGACGCTTCCACCCGAAGCGGCTTCGTGACAGTCTGAAATCTGCGCTGAAAGGAATTCCAGCATGACGCTTGCGCTGAAGCACCCGATGAACCCGGACAAGTCGCCTGAAGAACAGGCGCGTGGCCGGTTCGTATCGGGCATCCGCAGCCTGATCCTCAACGATCTGGCCGGCGACCTTAAGGACGCTTACGACAAGCGCGCCGCCCCGGCGTTCAAGAAGCGCGAAGGGCGCGAGCCAGCCTCAAGCCGCGATGCCCACATGGCGCTGCGCGGTGATCCGGCGTTCAACATCTATTCGGCCATGCGGGTCCAGGCCCAGAAGATGGTCTGGGCCAGCGTGGGTGACAGCGTCGCGCGTGAGGGTGAGAAGCTGGCGGCCGAAGCGGCCAAGGTATCCAACCAGCCCGGCAGCCTGACGCTTAATCCCGCGCTGGATGTGCCGCGCAATGTTTCTGCCATCGATGTCCACCTGATGCCGGGCAGCTATACCCGCGGCGCCGAAAGCCTTGAAGCCGGGGCAATCTATGATCGCGGTCTGGCGGTGTTTTCGATGGGGCTGATGGGGGCGAACCTCGATGACATCGGCCTGTCGATGGCGAAGTACATCGCGCTGCGCTATCCCGATTTCAAACCGGAGCGGATCCTGGATACCGGTTGCACCGTTGGCCACAATACCCTGCCCTGGAAACAGACCTATCCTGATGCCGAGGTGGTCGCGATCGATGCGGCACCCGGCGGGCTGGTCTATGGTTCGGCGCGCGCAAAGATGCAGGGCCAAGAGGTGCACTTCCAGCAGATGTGCGCCGACAGCCTCGATTTCCCGGATGCCAGCTTTGATCTGGTCTGGAGCTCGATGTTCCTGCACGAACTATCGAAGAAGACCCGCGCCGCCGCCTTTGCTGAAGCCTATCGCGTGCTCAAACCGGGCGGCATGATCCTGCACATGGAACTGCCGCCAAACGCAGAAATGAGCGCGTTCGACGGCTTCTACCTCGATTGGGACAGCTACTATAACGAAGAGCCGTTCTACAAAGGCTACCGCGACGAGAACCCGCCCGAGCTGTGCGCCCGCGCTGGCTTCGCGCCGGAAAACTACTTCCAGTTCGTGGTCCCTTCGGTCGGGATTTACGGCGAACAGGCCATTGCCGATATGGTCGCCAGCGATGCCGCCGAAGCCGTCGGGCAGGCCACCACCGGCCGTCTGGCCGAAGGCGTCATGTGGTTCGGATACGGAGCGTTCAAGCAATGAAGGACGATCTGCGCCCTGAAGATGCGCCAACCGAAATCTATGACTCGCAGGGCCGCGCCCGGTTCTTCGCCGATCCGGGGGTGGACCGCTTTGTGGCCGTGGTGATGAACCTGGCCCAGGAAGTCTGGGTCCAGGAAGAACGCCTGCTGGCGCTTGAGGAAGACAAGGGCGCCGCCCAGGTCGACCGCGAGGCCAAGCTCAAGGCCTTTATCGACCGCGTGTTTGAACCGGTCCGCGGGGCCTAGACCCCCGCTGCGACCGGATCGAAGCCCATCACCGCCTCGTTCGAAAGCGGGGCGGTGGCTGGCACGAAGGTATCAGGATCGATCGCCTGGGTAACTTCGCCCTGCCGTTTTGACATGGCGTGGAGCAATTCCGTGCGCGGCCGGCGCGCGGCTTCATAGCGGGCGAGGGCGATCCCGGTATCCGGTTCAAGCTGAAAGGCCCGGGCGAGCGCCCAGCCATCCTCGATCGCCATCGCCGCGCCAGCCCCCAGGAACGGCAGCATAGCATGGGCGGCATCGCCCAGCAGGGTGACGCGGCCTTTTGACCAGCCCGGCAGTGGTGTCCGCTCATAAAGGCCCCACTTGATGATCGGCCCGGCCTGATCAATCAGGCCCAGCACATCCGGATGCGCAGTTGCGAACGCCGCAGCCACTTCAGCGCGGCTGGCGGCAATCGACCAGCCTTCGCCCACCACTTCATCGGTTTCGAGCAG
>CAZNFV010000033.1:0-16256 GCA_964572445.1 uncultured Novosphingobium sp.
GAGGCCATGCGATGACCGTGCGCGGTGGCATCATCCCGCCGGTCTGCCAGCTCATCGCGCGCTTCGGCCAGCGCCGCGGCGGCTGCGTGCTGCGCCTGCTGGGCCTCGGCCATGGCCGCCTGCGCGGCAGAAACCCGCGCTTCTGCGCCATGGGCCTCGGCCCGAGCGGCTTCGGCGGCGGCCGCAGCGTCGCGCCAGCGGGCAAAGACCAGGCGTGCCTCGGCCAGCCGGATCTTGTCCGAAAGCGCCTTGTAGCGCTCCGCCGCTCTAGCCTGACGGCGCAGTGATCCGATCTGCGCATCAAGCTGACCCATCAGGTCTTCAAGCCGCGCCAGGTTGGCCTCAGTCGCCCGCAGCTTCTGCTCAGCATCCTTGCGCCGCACGTGAAGTCCGGCGATCCCGGCGGCCTCTTCCAGCATCATCCGCCGCTCGGCCGGCTTGGCGGCGATGACCGCGGCGATCTTGCCCTGGCTGACGAGCGCGGGTGAATGCGCACCCGTCGCCGCATCGGCAAACACCAGCGAGACGTCCTTGGCGCGCACGTCGCGACCGTTGACGCGGTAGGCAGAGCCAGCCCCGCGCTCGATCCGGCGGACGACTTCCAGCTCGCTGTCACCGTCTCCGCCATCGGCGATCAGCACGACTTCGGCGAAATCACGTGGCGGTCGCTGGGCCGTACCGGCGAAGATCACGTCTTCCATCCCGCCGCCGCGCATCGACTTGGCCGAGCTTTCGCCCATGACCCAGCGGATCGCTTCGAGCAGGTTGGATTTGCCGCAGCCGTTGGGGCCGACCACGCCCGTCAGCCCCGGTTCGATATGCAGCTCTGCCGGTTCTACGAAGCTTTTGAAGCCCGACAGTTTGAGCCGCTTGATCCGCATCGCGTTAGGTCGGTTTCCCGCCTGGTCCCGGTTTAGCGGGCGCCAGCCTTCTCAAGCGCAACCTTGATCACTTCCCAGGTGTTGCCTTCAAGCTTGGCCCCGTTGAGGAAGAAGGTCGGCGTACCGGTGATGTTCAGTTCTTCCCCGGCTTTGTTGGTTGCTTCGACCAGCTTGGTCGCCTTGGCTGTGTCAGCCAGGCAGACCTTGGCCTGATCAGCGGCAATCCCGCGCGAGGCGAAGAAGGTGTCCATCCCGCCGGCTTTGGCCAGCGCAGCAAAGCGCTGCTCGGGCGGCAGCTGGCCGGCAGCATTCAGCGCAGCCTCGTTCGATTGGAGGTTCGTGAACATGTTCTTCTGCCAGCCCCAGAACTGCTCTGCGAGCGGCAGGGTCGCTTCGGGCGAGCCGCAGGTGGCAAGCAGGGTGGCCGGCACATCGAGCGCGTTCAGCATGAAGAAGCGCACTTCGTAGCTAACCCGGCCGCTGGCGATGAAATTATCGCGCAGTTCGGCGGCGCTCTTCTCTGCGAATTCGGCGCAGTGTGAGCAGCTAAGTGCGCCGTATTCGACCAGTTTGACCGGCGCTTCCGGATTACCCATCCGATAGCCGCCTTCGGGCGTTGCACTATAGGTGTCAGCCCAGGTTGCGCCGGCCGGGGCGGCGATCTTGGCAATCGCTTCACCGCTGGGCGCAGTGGCAGACGCAGCGTCATCCGGCTTGCCGCAAGCGACCAGCGCCAGGGCCAGCGTGGCAGCGACAAGAACCTTCGGGGCGAAACCGGTTTGGGCAGGGGTCATGATTCGCAATAATCCTCTGGATTTGAGCCGCCTAGGCTAGCCCAGCGGCGGAACAGCGGGAAGGAGCGCCTGTTTGGCCCACAGGCTTCTCCACAGGAGTCTCAGACAAAACCTTTCATGGCGGCGACAAGCACTTCGTGCCTTGGACAGCCCCGCGCATCACATCCGCGCTTCGATCTGCGGCTGCAGCAGGCTCCAGCCATCAGTACCAAACAACAGTGCGCCATCCAGCGCAAAGCTGGGGGTGTGATCCACACCCAGCTTCACAGCGGCTTCGGTCCCGGCAGCGAGCCGCTGGGCCATGCCGACATCGGCCAGGCAGCGGTCAACTGCCACGCGGTCATACCCGCGTGATGTCATGATTTGATAGAAGTTGAAATCGCTGGCGATGGCCCGCGCCCGGGTTGGCAGGTCGCCCGAAGTCCAGCGCGATTGCTGCGTCTTGCTGCTGCGCGCGAGGGTGCCGATCCAGGCTGCCTGCCCGCGCATAAAGGCGCTGTGGTTAAGGGGAAACTTCTCTTTCGGTCCGCAATTGGTCAGCATTGCCACGGTCAGGTCAATCGGATCACGCACAAAGTGCTTAATCTCGACCGAAACCTTGCCGCTGCGGATGTACTTGAGCTTCAGCCCGGCCTCAGCCTCGCGCTCAAACACGGCGCAGTGCGGGCAGGTATAGCTGACGAAGGTCGTCAGCTTAACTTTGGCCGCCGGATTGCCAACCACGTTGCTTTGGCTGGCAGTACGGGTGACAACCCGGTTCCAGTCCATCGCCGGGCTTGCACCGACAGTCAGGACAGCGGCTGCGACGAGCAGGGCAGGGCGCATTAACGCTGGGCGGAGCAGGGGTTTCACGTTCAAACGTCCTCGTTCTTGTCACCCAGGCTGCGTGCGAGTGATTCGAGCACAGCGCGAAGTTCGGGATCGCCGATATCGCGCAATGAATCTCCCAATTCCACCGGAATCGGCTTGAGCGAGGGCGGGGCCGTGGGGCGGCGTTCTTCCACTGGCGGCTTGACCGCTCCCTGACGCAGTTTGACGCGGACAACCGCGTTGTAGCCGAAGAAGCGGTTCACCCGCTCCATGATTTCAGGTGTGACATGGCTGATCAGCGGGGCATGGGCAGGCACCACAACCAGCTCAAGGATGCCGCCCACCTTCTCACCGGGGGGGAAACGGATTGCTTCGGGGCTGCACACGCGGGCGTGTTTCACGCCAACGATCTCAGGCCAGCGGGTGACTACGCTCGACTGAATGAAGCCAAACCGGCGGAATGCAGTGCGGCCCACTTCAGGCATCAGTTCGGCCACGCTGCGCGCCGCACCACCGCGTGGCCGCTCATAGCGACGCGGAATTGTGGCTGGCTTCTTGGGGTCCCGTTCCATTGCGCTGCTGGCAATGCCATAGCGCGGGGATGGAAGCCAGCGCTGACGCTATCTCAACCGCCCTGCTGACCTGGTACCATGGCCAGGCACGCGTACTGCCCTGGCGCAGCCCGCCGGGCACCCCTCCGCCAGAGCCCTACCGCGTCTGGCTGTCCGAAGTGATGCTGCAACAGACCACTGTGGCGGCGGTCGGCCCCTATTTTGCGAAGTTTCTGGCGCGCTGGCCGACCGTACTGGACTTGGCAGCGGCCGAGGATGCCGAAGTAATGGCCGCTTGGGCCGGCCTTGGCTATTACGCGCGGGCCCGCAATCTGTTGGCCTGTGCGCGGGCGGTGGCGGCCTCGGGGGGTGCGTTCCCGCGCACCGAGGAGCAACTTCGGCAGCTTCCGGGGCTGGGCGCTTATACCGCCGCTGCGGTCGCTGCGATCGCCTTTGGTCAGCGCGCCACGGTGGTGGATGCGAACGTCGAGCGTGTCGTCGCCCGGCTTTTCGCAATTGGGGAAACTCTCCCCGCCGGCCGTAAGCCGATCCGGGCGAGAGCCGAAGAGATCACCCCAGACACGCGCGCTGGCGATTTTGCCCAAGCGATGATGGACCTGGGGGCGACTGTTTGCACAAACCGTAATCCGCGCTGCCTGCTCTGCCCGCTCGCGAAGATGTGCGCTGGGCGGCTGCATGGGGCGGAGCAGTTCCCGGTGAAGCCGGCCAAAGCGTCGAAGCCGCAACGCCGGGGGCAGGCCTATTGGATCGAACGAGATGGCAAAGTCTGGCTGGTGCAGCGGCAGGGCTCTGGAATGCTGGGCGGAATGCGGGCCCTGCCGGATGATGGCTGGATCGCGCGGGCTGATGGTTCGGGCACCGCGCCGCTGACCGGGCAATGGTCGGCCGCCGGCTCGGTCCGCCACAGCTTCACCCATTTCGATCTTGATTTGCAATTGATGCTTTATTCGGGCGGGGATTTGGATAGGCTGGCGGCTGAAAGTGGCGAATGGTGGCCGCTGGACCGGATTGCAGAAGCCGGCCTGCCCACTCTGTTTGCCAAGGCAGCGCGGCTCGCGCTGGCACAACAAGAAGATCTGGGAGAATGACTTTGCACCACCACGACGCAATCGCGCTTTCGCGCCGTAACCTGCTGCGCTCCACCGTGCTGCTGGGCGCTGGTGCGGCTATCGGCAGTTTGCCATTTGGCATCCAGCTGTCCCATGCTGCCACTGCGGCAGGATTTGAAACCCGCTGGCCGGGGGTGACGGCCATGCTGGAAAAGTACGTCAGCCAGCGGAAGGTCGCTGGCATGGTTGCGGCTCTGGGCTGGGGTGACAAGGATCCCGGCTTTATTGTTCGCGGCAAGGAAGCCTTCGACGACCCTGACGTGGCTGGCGAAAACAGCCTGTTCCGTGCCTATTCGCAGACCAAGCCGATAACGGGCATGGCGGCGATGATGCTGATCGATGATCGCAAGCTGCGGCTTGACCAACCCGTTGCCGATTTCATCCCGGAATTCGCGCAGATGCAGGTGGCGATCGATCCGAAAAACAGCCTGGAATCGCGACCAGCGAAAAACCAGATCACCATTCGTCACCTGCTCACCCACACGGCGGGACTGGGCTATGCCGGGGTCGGCAAGGAAAAGGTCAGCGCGGAGCTGCTGCGGCTGGGCGTTACGCCAGCCCGGCTTACGCGGATGCAGATTCCGGGCATGCCGGTCAGCCCGCCCACACCGGCACCCGATGAATTCGTGAAGCTGGCTGCCACGGTGCCGCTCGTCTCCGAACCGGGCACCGAATGGCACTATTCGATGGGGCTCGACGTGCTGGGCGTGGTGATCCAGCGTGCATCGGGCGCGAAGAGCTTTGAGGCATTCCTGCAAGAGCGGATGTTTGATCCGATCGGGATGCGCAGCAGCTTCTTCCAGGTTCCAGCCAGTGAGGCTCATCGCCTGACCGGCAACTATGGCCTGATGGGCGGTTTCCCGATCCCGATCGATCAGGGCAAGAACTCGATCTATCTTGATCGTCCGGCCTTTGCCTTTGGCGGTTCAGGGCTGGTCTGCTCCCCGGCGGACTACGATCGCTTCCTGAAGATGATCGCGAATGCCGGAATGGTCGGCACCAAGCGGGTGATGGGTGCGGCCGCTGTGGCGCTGGGCACCAGCAACCTGTTGCCCGACGGGATCGAAACCAAGGGCACCTTCATCGAGGGCGCGGGCAATGGCGCGGGCGGACGCTCTGGCATGGGCCGCGATGCGGGCACCTATGGCTGGGGCGGCGCTGCCGGTACGGTCGGCTTCGTCAACACGCGCCTCGGTCTGCGCGCCGGGGTCTATACCCAGTACATGCCGTCCGAAGCCTTGCCGATCCACGCGGAATTCCCTGTCACTGTGCTGGCCGATCTGGCCGCGATGCGCGGCGCATGAAGACGCCGATTGCCTTCGCCGGCTCACCCATTGACCGGGCCGACCACATTCGCGCCAATCCAGAGGCCCTCGCCGGGCTGATGGACTGGCGTGCACGGTTGCTCAAACTGGACGGGCTGGCCCCGGTTTATGACCACAGCGGCGCGCTGGAATGGGGTACTCTGGCCGATGCTCCACCCGAAGCCGAACTGGTCTTTCTGGGGCTGATGGATGGCAAGGGCTGCTTCGCTGTCGTGCCGGATGAAGGCGCGACCGGACCAGCCTATGCCAATCCCGCGATCTGGCAGGCGATGTCTGCGCTCGATCCGCGTGAGCTGGCGCTTTATGGCGGTGCGCGCAGTCTGGTCGATTGGCATGCCCGCCACCAGTTCTGCGCCCGCTGCGGCGCTGGAACCAAGCTGGCCAAGGGCGGCTGGCAGCGCAATTGCGATGCCTGCAAGGCCCAGCATTTCCCGCGCACCGATCCGGTCACGATCATGCTGATCGAACACAAGGGCCACCTGTTAATGGGCCGCCAACCGCGCTTTCCAGCGCGGATGTTTTCGGCGCTGGCCGGCTTTGTAGAGCCGGGCGAGACCATCGAGGAAGCCGTCGCGCGCGAAAGCTTTGAGGAAGCCGGTGTGGTGGTGCGCGATGTCCGCTATATCGCCAGCCAGCCCTGGCCGTTCCCGTCACAGCTGATGATCGGCTGCCACGCCTTCACCGACGACCCGGAGCTGGCGATTGATACCACTGAGCTGGAAGAAGCCCGCTGGTTCACCCGCGAAGAACTGGAAGCAGCGCGAGCCGCAGGGCCTCAAGGTGACGACATGCTCATCTTCCCGCGCTCCTTTGCGATCGCGCACAACCTGCTGACCTGGTGGCTTGATCAATGACTGCACCTGCCCAAGTAACCATCGACATTTGGTCCGACGTAATGTGCCCATGGTGCATCATCGGTTATGCGCAGCTCCAAAAAGGGCTCCAAAGCCTGGCGGGAGAGGTTGAGGCCGAAGTCCGCTGGCATGCCTTCCAGCTTAATCCGGACATGCCCGAAGAGGGCGAGGAACAGCAGGCCCACATTGCCCGCAAATATGGTCGTGGTCCGGATCAGATGGCGGCCGCGCGGGCGCAGATGAAGGAAATCGGGGCGCGGGCCGGCTATTCGTTCGATTACACGGGTGAAGGCGACGCGCCTGAAGCGCGGCTGTGGAACACGCGCCGCGCGCATCAGCTGTTGCTCTGGACTCTGGCGCAGCACGGGCCGGACAAGCAGACCGAACTCAAGCTCGCGCTGTTTGATGCGCACTTCCAGCAGCGTCGCAATATGTCGGACCCGACGGTGCTGGTTGCAGTTGCCGAAAGCGTCGGCATCGACGGTGCCAGCGCAGCGGCGGCGCTCGATAACCCGGTGCTTGGCCAGCAGGCGCAGGAAGAACAACGCATGGCCTATGACATGAATGTCTCGGGCGTTCCGGCGATGGTGATCAACGGTAAGTTCATGATCCCCGGTGCCCAGGATCCAGAGACCTATGCCAATGCCCTGCGCCGCGTGGTTGCGCGCGAGGCTGAACTGGCAGCGCGGCCAGCATGACGCCCGATTTCAGCGGTCAGGTCGCGGTCATCACTGGCGGCGCTGGCGGGATCGGCGGGGCCTTGGGCAAAGCGTTGGAGGCCGCCGGCGCACAGGTCTTGCTGGCAGATCTGGAAGCGGCCGATGGCATTGTCGCCTGCGATGTGGCGCAGCTGGATGACGTTGAAGCGCTGGCCGAGCTGGCCTGGCAGCGGTTTGGTCGGGTCGATCTGCTGGTCAACAATGCCGGCGTGGGCGGTGTCCATGGCCGACTGTGGAAGGTCGATCCGGCAGCCGCCCGCCGAGTGTTTGAGGTCAACTTCTGGGGTGTCTGGCACGGCTGCCGGGCCTTTGCTCCGCGGATGGCTGCGCAGGATCATCCCAGCGCGATTTACAATGTCGCTTCGGAGAACGCGCTGTTCTGCGCCGTCCCGCGCAGCGGCGCCTATATCGCGTCTAAACACGCCGTGCTGGGCCTGACCGAAAGCCTGCGCGAAGATCTGCCAGAACACGTTCACGCCGGAACGATCATCCCCGGCTGGGTCGCCTCTAGCCTAAGCGGCGATGCCTTGCGCCACCTGACCATGCCGGCGGAACGCTATGCCGAAATCATCCTGCCCCAGATCGCCGCGCGCGAACGGTTTGTAGTCAGCCACGCCTATAACGCTGTGCAGATGGCCGAACGGACCGATGCGCTCGAAGCGGCTTTCGCCCGCTCTGCGCCGCGCTATGACGGCGATATTGAATACGATGTGCGCGCGTACATTGCGCAGCTGAAGCGGGACTAGACCAGGCCCAGCCGCGCCAGATCGGCCGCAATGTGGCCGGGCAGCATTTCGCCGGCATCGTCATCGCTGCCCAGATCGCGCGGCGCATCGGCGGCTTCGAGATAACGCCAGCCTTGGTGGGCGCGCTTCGGCTGGGGCATGACGTCGATCAGCTTGGCGGCAATAACGATATTGGTCCGCCCGCCTTCTGCCTCTTCAAAGCCCAGGATCGGACTGCGCATCACCAGCTGGTGTTTGAAGATCCAGAACAAGGACCCGCCCGGAACGATCTCCTCATGGCGTTTGGGGAGATAGCGCGTAGTTAGTCGCGCTTCAGCGCCTCGGTTGGCGAACCAGCTGCGAATTTCTTCCAGCGACTGGGCCCCATAGGCAACTTTCGTCAGGTTCAGCGACATCAGGCCAGCCCGCTCAGGACCGCAAGGCCGAGGAACGAGAAGAAGCCCATCACGTCGGTCGCCATGGTGACGAATACGGCCGATGACACTGCCGGGTCGATCTTCAGCCGGTCCAGCGTGACCGGCACCAGGATGCCCGCCAGCCCGGCGATCAGGTTGTTGATCAACATGGCCGTGGCGATCACTGCGCCCAGCAGCGGATTGGCGAAGATCACCGCCACTCCGGTGCCGATCAGGGCACCAAGCGCAAGCCCGTTGGCTGAGGCGATGCTGAACTCGCGCCCGATCATCCGCCAGGTGTTGGTGCTGGTCAGCTGGTTGGTGGCCAGTGCCCGGACGATTACCGCCAGAGTCTGGGTTCCGGCATTGCCGCCCATTCCCGAAACAATCGGCATCAGCACGGCCAGCAGGGCGAACTTGGCAATGGCCCCCTGGAACAGGCCAACCACGCTGGCCGCGATAATCGCGGTGCCGAGATTGACGACCAGCCAGGTTAGCCGCGTGCGGATCGTGGTCTGGATCGGTTCGTTGATGTCACCATCACCGGCACCGGACAGCAGCAGCACGTCCTCGCCCGCTTCTTCCTGGATGATGTGGACCACGTCATCGACCGTGATCTGGCCGACCAATCGTCCATCAGCATTAACCACCGCAGCAGAAATCAGGGCGTATTTCTGGAAGCGGAGTGCTACTTCTTCCTGATCCATCGTCACCGGGATCAGGGTCTGGTCACGCTGCATCACGTCAGTCAGAGCAATCGAGCGCGGCGTGCGCAGGATCCAGCTGAGCGCGCAGGTGCCGACTGGGTGGAACCGCGCGTCAACGATGAACACTTCCCAGAACTCGTTGGCCAGTTCGCCCGATTCGCGCAGGAAGTCGATCAGGCCACCGACCGTCATGTGTTCTGGCACCGCGACGAAGTCGCGGCTCATCAAGCGGCCGGCGGATTCTTCCGGATAGGACAGCGCGGTTTCGATCGCCGCGCGGTCGGCCGGCTCCATTTCCGCAAGAACGGCTTGCTGGTCTTCCTCATCGAGGTCTTCCAGCATGGCAACTGCGTCGTCAGTCTCCAGCTGTTCGGCGATATCGGCGACGGTTTCGGCCGGGAGCTGTTCAACGATATCCTCGCGGACATAGTCGTTGAGTTCGGCGTAGACCTCACTGCCCATCAGATCGCTGATTGCTGCCGCAAGGGCCGGGCGATCATCGGAATCAAGCAGTTCGAACAGGTCGGCAATATCGGCGGGGTGCAGCCCTTCGACCATTCCATAGACCGCGTCGTTCTCACCTGCTTCCAGGCTATCGCGGACGCGACGAACAAATTCGCGCTTGAGCGTATTTTCAGCGTCCAGGCTCTCACTCTCGCGCACGGATTCGGCCGCGAGAGCGGCACTTTCCTGCAGTTCGGGATCAAGCTTGTCGGCGGACATAATGGGGCCGGTCTAGGCAGGTCGCCGGCTTTTGCAACCCGGCTCCGGCTTGGCACGTGACTTTGTCCCAAGCGGCTCTATATCAGCTGCGAAATCCTACTGGAGACTAGCATGGCTGAAACCCTCACCCTTTCGCTCGACAGCGGCGATGTTGTCATCAAGCTGCGTTCCGACCTGGCCCCTGGCCACGTTGAACGGATTGTCGAGCTTGCAAATGAAGGCTTCTATGACGGGGTGAAGTTCCACCGCGTGATCCCGGGCTTTATGGCCCAGGGTGGCTGCCCTAACGGTACCGGCATGGGCGGTTCGTCCAAGCCCGATCTGAAGGCTGAATTCAACAACGAGCCGCACGTTCGCGGTGTCTGCTCGATGGCCCGCACTTCCGCACCGAACTCGGCCAACAGCCAGTTCTTCATCTGCTTTGATGACGCGACCTTCCTCGACAAGCAGTATACTGTCTGGGGCCAAGTGGTCGAAGGCATGGAACATGTCGATGCCTTGCCAAAGGGTGAACCGCCAGCGAACCCTGGCGTAATCCGCAAGGCGACCGTCGCCTAAGGCACGGACTTTGGCGCCGGCGGATCAGCGATCCGCCGCGCGCTGAGGATCTTTACGGGCGGCTCCAGCAGCTGACCCTTTAGCGGCCCTTCGCCCTTGGTTGGCGATAGTGGCGCGTCCCAGATCTTCCGAACGACGTCCATTCCCGCACTGACATGGCCAAAGGCGGCAAAGCCAGCCTGGGCGTCGGACTCGCTCGCCTTGGGATCGGCATCAAGGCTCGGCAGGCCTGACAGCAGGATCGACCAGTCAGCCGTCGCGGTGCCGGGTGCATGGCGCGCCATTGATATCGTGCCGGCCTTGTGGCTGAGTCCGGTGAGGTTGGTCGGCTCATGCGCGATTGGCTTCAGAACCTTCAGCGGATGGCCCTGCAGTCCGCCCTGGATCAGGCCATTGGGCGGATCGCCCCAAGGCAAACGCATCGATCGGTAAAAGGTGATGCCGTCGAACTTTTTCAGATCGACATAGCGCACGAAGTTCTGCGTCGTGATCGGTGCGCGCTTGTTATCCAGTTCCAGCTCGATCGTGCCCAGTTCGGTCACTAGCGCCACACGAACGCTATCACCCAGCGGCGCGGGAGGCAGGGCAGGCTTAGCCGCGACTGGACGTTTGGCCGTCAGCTTTTTCGGCGGTGCAGCGGCCGTCAGCACGAACAGGGCGGGAATGGCGAGAAGGGCGAATCGGCGGTTCATGCCAGCCATTCTGCCCGATCAAAGGCCGGCTTTCACCACCCAGTCGTGGAAGATCCGCACCGCGCGAATGTCCAGCGCGTGGGGCTTGCACACGAACCAGTACGAATAGGGGCTTTCCACCTCGATCTCGAACAGGCTGGCCAGCCGATTATCCTGCGCCCGGTCGAAGTGCGCATCGTGCATGATCGCGATGCCCAGTCCTTGGGCTGCCGCTTCCAGGATCAACTGCCCGGAATCGTAATGGTCAATCGCGGCAGGTTCCAGATCATCCAGGCCGACAGCCTGTTTCCAGGCCACAAAGCTGTCGGGCAACTCGGTATGGATCAGAAAGGTCTGGCGCGACAGGATCTCTCGGTCCGGCGTGGGACCGATTTCCGCCGCCAGGTCCTTTGAGGTAATCGCGTAGACCTTGTTGTGATCCAGCCTGACCGAATGGAACGAAGGGTCAGGCTGGGGCGACAGGATGAAAGCGGCGTCCAGCGTGTCACCAACCCGGTGATCAAGATGCGGACTGGTGTCGAAATCGATGTGCAGGCGCGGCTGGGCCTTGCGCAATTCAGACAGGCGCGGAAACAGTCGCTGGCTGCCGAACAGCGGCAGGACACCCAGGCGCAGGCGCAGCACACGGCTATCCTCCACCTGACCCTCGACTGCGGCCGCTAGTTCGTCAAACTTGGGTGCGACAGCACTGTAGAAGGTGTTGCCATCGTCGGTCAGCTTCATCGACTGGTGCTGGCGGGTAAACAGCCGCTTGCCGATGAACTCTTCCAGCGCCGAGACCCGGCGCGACAGCGCAGATGGGCTGAGGCCAAGCTCATCAGCCGCAGCCCGCGCGGAACCGAGCCGGACGATCCGCACAAACGCTTCAATCGCGCGCAGAGGGGGTAAACGGCGGATGGCCAAGGGGTTTTACTCTTCGGATTCTGTCGGGGGAGAAGGCGGATGCAGGCGCAGACGGGTAACATGCTTTTCGTTGCCCGCAATCACTTCCAGCTTCCAACCGCTGGGGTGATCCAAAATTGCCCCCACCGGCGGCACGGCCTCGGCCAGCAGGAAGGCGAGGCCCCCCAGCGTATCGACATCTTCTTCGACTTCCGCGAGGCGGCGGTCGATTGCGCTGGCTACGTCATCCAGCTCGGCACGGGCATCGGCTTCCCACATGCCGTTTTCCAGCGGCACCAGCAGAACTTCGGGCGCATCGTCGTGCTCGTCTTCGATCTCGCCGATGATTTCCTCGATCAGGTCCTCAATCGTGATGATCCCGTCGGTGCCGGAATACTCATCGATCACCACGGCCAGGTGGACCCGGCTGGCCCGCATATCATTCAGCACATCAAGCGCGCCGCGTGCTTGCGGCACATAGAGCGGTTGGCGCAGCAGGCTGTTCCAGTCCTTGGGCGGTTTGCCGCTGGCCAGGTGTTTGAACACGTCCTTGATCAGGACCATGCCGACGATTTCGTCCAATGTGTCGCGGTAGACCGGCATGCGCGAATGGCCATGTTCGGCGAAAGCGCTGACCACTTCTTCCCAGGTGGCGATTTCGGGCACGGCGACGATCTCACCGCGCGGGATCGCTACGTCGTCGGCATCGTGTTCGCTGAAATGCAGGAGATCGCGGAGCATATCGCGCTCGAGCGCCGAAAGGTCGCCGTTGCCCGAACTGCCGCCATCGTCTTCGTGTTCGTCGATGGCTTCTTCAAGCTGGGCGCGCAGCGATTGTTCACCGCCGCCGTCAACCCGCTCGAACCAGCGCTTGATGGCGCGCCAGATGGAGCGCCTAGACTCCCCATCTCCAGAAGTGCCCTCGGGCATGGTCTGCTTTAATCCCCTGTTGGCGATCCGGTGGCTGGATCACGGTCGCCATATGGGTCGGCTATACCCATCAGCGCAAGGGTCTTGATCTCCAGCGCTTCCATTGCGGCGGCTTCCGTGTCTGAATCGACGTGGTCGTGCCCGGCCAGATGCAGCAGGCCGTGGACAACCAGATGGGTGGCGTGGTGTTCCAGCGGTACGCCTTTCTCAATTGCCTCACGGGTGCAGGTTTCCAGCGCCAGCGCGACATCGCCCAGCAGTTCGGGCGGGCCATCCGGGGCGAGGGCCAGCAATTCCTCGCGTTCCAGCATGGGGAAAGACAGCACGTTGGTCGGCTTGTCCTTCCCGCGCCATTCGCGGTTCAGGGCATGAACCTCGGCGTCGTCAGAGAACAGCAGGCTGGCGGACAGGCGCGAATTGGCCAGCTCAGGCGCGGCCTGGACCAGAGCGCCGAGCGCGCGCTCGGCCATGGCTTCCCAGTCAAAGGAGGCGGGCCAAGCGGCTTCAATGCAGATTTCGAGTTCCACACGAACCCCATGCCGCCCACGCCGAGCGAAGTCGAGACACTTGGCGTAAGGGACTCGCTTTCGTTCGACGCTAACGGGACGTTGTTAGGCCGCTAGCCGTGCTGCCCTTCATAGGCATCGACTATCCGCCCAACGATCGGATGGCGGACCACGTCGGCGCTGGTGAAGCGGGTTACGGCAATGCCGTCGATCCCTTCCAGCCGCTTTACCGCATCATTCAACCCGCTCATCTGCGGGCCGCCGGGGATATCGACCTGATTGGGATCGCCGCAGACGACCATGCGGCTGTTCTGGCCGAAGCGGGTCAGGAACATCTTCATCTGCGCCGGCGTGGTGTTCTGCGCTTCATCCAGGATGATGAAGCTTTCGGCCAGTGTGCGCCCACGCATGAAAGCGATGGGCGCGATTTCAATCTCACCCGAAGCCAGCCGCCGCTCAACCTGTTCGGGCGGCATGCAATCATACAGCGCATCGTACAGCGGGCGCAGATAGGGATCGACCTTGTCTTTCATGTCCCCCGGCAGAAAACCTAGCCGCTCTCCGGCTTCAACCGCGGGACGGCTGAGGATCAGGCGCTGCACGCTGCCGGTGATCAGCTGCGATACGGCCTGGGCCACGGCGACATAGGTCTTGCCGGTACCCGCCGGGCCCAGCGCGAAGATGATGTCGCGGCTGGCGAGTGCCTTCATATATTCGATCTGGGTCGCGCTGCGCGGGACGATTGTTTTCTTGCGGGTGCGGATCATCACCGAAGGCACGGTGCCATCGCCGGTGACGATCCCTTCAAGCGTCGGTTCTGCTGACATCACGATGATCGATTCGACCGCGCCGGCATCCAGTTCCTGCCCGCTAATCAGGCGCTGGTGCATGGCCTTCAGCACATCACGGGCGCGGGCGACGCTGTCTTCCGGGCCTTCGATCTGCACATGGTTGCCGCGCGCGGAAATGAACACGCCAAGCCGGTTCTCAATTTGCACCAGATTGGCGTCAAACTGCCCGAACAGCGCCCCCAGGATTGTCGCTTCCTCAAAGTCCAGCTCGGCGCGAGCGCGGCGGGGCTGGGTGCGGGTCTGGCCGAAGACGGCGTGATCGTCAGGGGCGCGGGCAGGTTTGCGAGCCATAGAGAGGCGGTGTGCTCCATTCGGGCAGCCATGATCGGCCGATTCGGAGGATAGGCGCAGGCCTGCCGCGTGCAAGCGACAAGGCGGTTACAGTCGGTGAAAAACCGGTCAGGTGGCGGTCGGTTCCAGCACCCGGGCCGCGAGCGAGATTGGCCCGGCGGCGGTCAGTTCCACTTCCACCAGATCGCCAATGGCCGCATCGCCGGTGAAATGGACCGATTGCAGCCAGGGCGACTTACCCAGCCACTGGCCCGGATCGCGGCCATGACGATCCACCAGCACGGTGCAGCGCTGGCCGACAGAAGCCTGATTGAACGCGTACTGAGTGGTGCCAAGCGCTGCCTGAAGTCGCTTTAGCCGCTCAGCCATGACAGCGGCCGGCACCTGTTCGTCCATCGTCGCGGCTGGCGTGCCGGGGCGGGGGGAATATTTGAAGGTGAAGCACTGGGCATAGCCGACCTGTTCAACCAGCCGCAGCGTGTCTTCGAATTCGGCATCGGTCTCACCTGGGAAACCGACAATGAAATCGCCCGACAATGCGATATCGGGGCGGGCGGCGCGAACCCGGTCCAGCACGCGCAGATAGCTTGCTGCGGTGTGGCTGCGGTTCATCGCCTTGAGCACCCGGTCGCTGCCCGCCTGAACCGGCAGGTGCAGAAACGGCATCAGCTGCGGAATATCGCGGTGGGCGGCGATCAGCCCGTCGGTCATGTCATTGGGGTGGCTGGTGGTATAGCGGATGCGGTCCAGCCCCGGGATGACGGCCAGCGTTTCGATCAGCTTTTCAAGCCCGCGGGTGCTCTCATCGCACCAAGCGTTGACGTTCTGGCCCAGCAGGGTGATTTCGCGCGCACCGGCATCCACCAGCCGCTGTGCCTCGGTGACCAGATCGGCAAAGGGGCGTGAAACCTCGGCCCCGCGGGTATAGGGCACCACGCAATAGGTGCAGAACTTGTCGCAGCCTTCCTGAACCGTCAGGAAGGCGCTGGGGCCAACCTTGCGGCGGGCCGGCAGGACAGCGAACTTGGTTTCGGCCGGCATGTCGACGTCGACGGCACGGCGGCCGGTGACTGCGGTTGCGATCATATCGGGCAAGCGGTGATAGGCCTGCGGGCCGACCACCATGCTGACTGCCGGCGCGCGGCGCATGATTTCCTTGCCTTCGGCCTGCGCGACACAGCCGGCCACGGCGATCAGCGGGCTGGAGCCATCCTTGCGGCGCAAGCGGCCAATATCGGAATAGACCTTCTCCGCCGCCTTTTCACGGATGTGGCAGGTGTTAAGCACCACCAGATCCGCCTCTTCACCTTCAGCGGCGGCTTCGATCCCTTGCGTGCCCAGCAGTTCGGCCATCCGTTCGCCATCATAGACGTTCATCTGGCAGCCGAAGCTTTTGACCCGGTAGGTTTTCGGAGGCGCGGTGGGGTCCATCAAATCTCCGTCATCCCGGGCTCGATCGGGGATCGCTGAGCGCGCTGGCTCTATGCCGCCAGCGGTCATGGATCAAGCCTTGGAGCGCGCTATGCGTTGAGCCGCGCCAGCATCGCCTCACGCGCGGCCTGGGCGATGGTCTTGCGATTTGTAAGTTCTGCGCCGGCCAGCACTGGCAAGAAGTGAACGGTCAGCGCGATCGGGCGCCGCCGGGCGAGCAGGCGCAGGAAGTTGTCGATCCCGTGTTCTTCACCCACCCACGCGATCTCCGCGGCTTCCGGTCCAAAGTGCAGCAATACCGGCTGGATCGCGATGCCTTCGGGTAGCGGTTCGAGCGCTGAAAGCAGCGAGCTCTTGAACGGCAGCAGGCCGGTGCCATCGCTGGTAGTGCCTTCGGGGAAGATCGTCAGCGCGCCGGTACCGCAGATTGCGGTGCGGACGTCCTCAACCTGCCGGGCCACGCTCTTGCGGTCATGCCGG
>CAZNFV010000034.1:0-15857 GCA_964572445.1 uncultured Novosphingobium sp.
TGAGCATCATTGCCGTGCTGGCGATTGCCATGGGCTTGTTGTGGATTGGACAAGGCCTGGGCATCATCATGTGGCCCAGTTCCAGCTTCATGTTGGCCGACCGTCAGTGGGCGATCAACGGTACCGTCCTCGCCCTACTCGGCGCAATCGGACTCTGGATGCTGCGCCGTCGTCGGGCTTAACGCCAAAAGATCGGCGGGTAGCTCAAGGATGAACCGCGCGCCCTGACCGGGTGCGCTTTCAATCGACAGTTCCCCGCCCATCGCGCGCGCGAGTCGGCGCGAAATATAGAGGCCGAGGCCTGATCCACCGTCTTCGTTGCTGCGGCCAAGCCGCTCAAACTTCTCGAACACCCTGGCCTGCTGGTCGGCAGAGAGGCCCGGCCCCTGATCGGCCACGACCAGCCGCGCGCGCGAACCGGCGTCCTCCAACCTAACCCAGACTTGGGAGTTGTCTGGCGCATAGCGGATCGCGTTACCCACCAGGTTGAGCAGAATTTGCAGTACCCGGCGGAATTCCGCGATTGCCGGCAAGTGCTCTCCCACCTGAGGTGCATCGATGGTGATCCCGCGTTCCTGTGCCCGCACCGCCAGAATTCCCGCAGCGCGGCGGGCCACATCGGCCAGGTCAATCCGGTCAGGCGCGGTGTTGAAGTCTTCGGATTCGACAACCTCAAGGTCCGTCAGGTCCTCGACCAGCGAGAGCAAGTGCTGCCCCGCCGCCGCGATATCGGCAGCATAGGCCGCATACTCTTCGGCCAGCGGCCCGGCCAACCGGGTCCGGATCGTTTCGGCATTGGCAATGATCCGGGCAATCGGCTGGCGCAGCACCGGGGCAATGTCTCGTGCAACAGGGCCCGGCTCGTTGCTGGGCATTTGCTTATCCGCGATAGCGGGGGCCAGCGGAGCGACCGGTTCAGGCAGAACCATCTCCGACGTAAGGCATAGCTCAAAGCCGTGGATCTCGCCTGAGACCTGAAGCTTGGGAATCAACGTCGCGCGCCACTTCCGCTCCGATCCGGGAACCCGCACTTCTGCGCCATCAAGCAGACGCCAATGCACAGGCTGGCGGTGCGAACTGCCTTCAACCGCGATAAAATCGGTCCAGGGCCGGCCGGCGCCAGCCTGCATCGCAGCGCTCACTTCGGCCAGGTCTACCGCTTCGGCATTCACCGCGATGACGCACTGCGCCCCGTCAAGCACTGCGACCAGCTCGGCCACGGTCCGATCGATGGCGATCCGGCGGGCTACGGTTTCATTAAGGTTTTCGGCGGGCAGCGGGGTGGCCTGCCAACTGACCACGCCAATCTGGCAGGCACCAGATACCGGATCGGGCACAACTTCAACCCACGCCGAAATCGCGTCTTGCCCATCCGTGGCTTCCATCCGCCGGGCAATCTTAAGCCCCAGCGTCCGCGCCCGTTGAACCAGCTCACGCAGCGAAGGAATTGCAATCGGGCCGGGCACGTCGCCACCGCAACGTTCTTGCAGCGTGCCGACAAGTTCATCGGCCGATGTCAGAACATCGTTCCCGTCGCACGAAGCGCGGGCCAGAAAGGCGCCGCTGGCCGTCATCGCTTAGCGACCCGACCCCACAAAGGACCGCGATAGCATTGCTGCGGCAAGATCGGCCCCCATGCCGCTGAACCCTTCGGGCAGGCTGATATCCGGATGGATTGCCAGGAACTGCTCCTCGATCGCATCGGGCCGCACGCCGGCAGCACGCAGCGCCAAGGCCAGACGGGCAAGTTGCCCCTCATGCGAAGCAAGCGCTGTCAGATCACGGTCTTGCCCGGCACCAAGCGCCAGCGCAGTAAGGAAAAGACCAACCCCGGCATGGCCAATAGCCAAGGCAGCAGTCGCCCCGCCGCCCATGCCGATGACCAGTCGCGCCAGCAGGCCTAGCCGGCTGCGCCCTTCATCATAACGAGCGCGCAAGGCCACTTCGGCCTTGCTCAGCGCTTCCGGTTCGTCTGCAATGTTCCGCAAGACTTGCAGCACAGCGTGGAACAGATCGGCCGGCAGTTCCTCCACCGGCAGCTGCATCCGGCGCTGCGCCTGGACAAAGCGGGCCTGCGCGGCAAGCAAAGTCATCGCGCTGGCAGCCGTCGCGTTGTCTGGTGAAGCGATCAGCGCCTGAAGGAGCGGCGAAAGCACCGGATCAAGTGCGATCCGCGCATGGAGCCGTTCCGCCAGCTGAAATTCCAGCGCTTGAGCATGCACATGGGATAGCAGCGCTGATCGTTCGATCAGTGCGGAAACTACGTGTGCAATAGTTTCTTCGGCGTGATCACGGCGGGTCGCACCACTCTGGGCATCCGCCACTGCATCCAGCAATTGCCGGGCGACATGATCGACCATCCCACGCACCCGGGCAATGATCTCGTCATTGAACAACGAATGGTCATCGCTCGCCAGCAAATGCCGCAGAATCGGCGCAATCGTGCCGATTACAGCATCGCCATGTGCCAGCTCATCGCGCAGCACGTCTTCGACAGTGGGTTCGACTTGAACCGGTGCAAACATCTCGCTCATCCGGCAGGCCATAACGCGGTCTTGGTTAAGATGTTGTTAGCCGTGCAGCCCCTTGAGGCCACAGTATTCCACAGGCCGCGAGGGAAAGCGCAAGTCCGTAAACCAACGGAGCAGCGAGCCCGGCCAGCAAGCTCAGACTAACCAGGATCGCCAGCAGCGCACGGTCTTCCAACCAGGCGGCCCACCGGGATTGAACCGCCCGGGGCACGATTCTAAGCAGGCCCAGCAGCATCAAAGGGGCAAAGAAGCGATCGAACCCGGACTGCATTGATGCTGCCGGTGCAGCCCAGCCAATTAGCAGGACCAGCACTGCGTCGGTGCTCCAGTCAAACAGCGCGTGCCAGCTCATTCCGCGCCCCGGTGGAACCACCCGATCCGCCTCGATCCGCTTAAGCACGACAGTCGCCTCGCCCAGCAACCACGCCAGGATTACCACTCCCAGCGCCGGACCGGGCCAGCCCAGCCAGCCGATGCCAAAGGCCAGTGCCAGCAGCATGGCTGCCGCGCCGATAACGAAGCGCGATCCGCTTCCGGCATGGAGCAGCGCCGGGCCAAAACGCCGGACCAGCAGTTGGGCCAGCCCGCGCGTGGGATTGAACGGCCGGGTATGGCGAATGCGCCGACGGATCCACAGCGGCTCCAGCGCATAGGCCTGTTCTTCGTTGTCGAGCAGGGTCCAGAACCCGTCACCCTGCCCTGCTGGCGGCAGCGGCCGCTGGTTAACCCCGGCCTGTAGCGCAATCCTCAGCAGGGCGGAGAAGGCGTCGCAATCATGCGGTAAGTCAGCCAACCGTTCGACCAGCCGGCCCGGAATACGCAGCGCCCCGCCGCTGGCCAGGGTTGGATCGATCCGCTCAAAGCCCGCTTCAACGCCGCTCTCCGCCGGTTGCACCAGCACAGCCGCACCGGGTTCAAGCAAGGCTACTGCATCGCTGACCGAGACGAACAGCCCGTCAGCCAGCGCGATAACCTCGTCCCCAGCGGTCACTTGCCCCAGCAGCCCATGCGGCCCGGGGATCAATTGAAAGCGAGCGCCAGCCCGTTCCGCCTCATGCTGAAGCGCGGCAATTTCCGGCGTCATCCGCCCGGCCAGGCAGAAAATCCGTTCGCAGCCCATCGCCAAGGCCAGCACCAGCTGCTCCAGCGCTACCGATATGCCGCCCACACGCAAAGCGCCGCGCGGGGCGGCACCAGTTTCAAGCATGGAGATTAGCGCGACCCGCAATGCGGCCTCCGCAGTGATCAAGGTGGGGGAAGAGCGCGCAGACTACCGGCTCCCGCCCCGCGACACAAGTCGCGAGCCCCGTGATCAGGCGGCGTATTCGTCCAGGAAGCCCTTGATCCGGCGGACGGCAAGCGGATCACCCGGGGCTGTATTGAGCGCCGCTTCGGCCAGCTCGATCAGGGCATCGGCGTGAAAACTGGCCGCCAAACCCTTGATTCGCATGGCGGTAATTTGCCAATTTCCATCGCAACGGGCCCGGCCCAGCAGGTCTACCTGTCGTGTCAGGCTATCGACAAAGGCCTGGCGCAGCTCTGCAAACAGCGCCGCGTCTTCGCCAGCAGCAGCGGACAGAGTGGCGTCAAGGGATCCGACTTCATAGGCCATGGTCCCAGCCTATCGCAGGAAAGGGTTAAAGTGGGGTTTATCGAGAGCGTTCGCGTGGTAACACGTTAACCATGACCAGGGGATCACGCATCATTGCGATCGAAGCAGGCACGCCGGAAGGCGCGCCAACCGAAGCTGAAACCAGCGTGGAGGAACTCGCGCTCGAAGATGCTTGGGTGGAAAGCGAAGAAGCGGATTACACGCCGCCGGCACCGCGCCGCGCCTGGCTGCCGATCGCCGCTGCCGCGCTGGCCGGTTTGGCTGTCGCAGGCTGGACCGCACTGTTTTTCATGGCCAATCAGGCCGAACTGCTGGCCGGTGGAACGCCGCGCCAATGGGTAACCTGGCTAACTGACTGGTCAGTGCCGGTCCTGTTGGTGGCGGTCAGCTGGCTGCTGGCGATGCGCAATAGCCGCCGCGAGGCCAGCCGGTTCGGCGACGTCGCGCAATTGCTGGCGCGGGAATCAGCCGCGCTCGAAACACGTCTGACCACGCTGAATGGCGAACTGAGCCTGGCCCGTGAATTCATTTCCGCCCAATCGCGTGACCTCGATTCGCTGGGCCGCGTGGCAGTGGAACGGCTCTCGCAACATGCCGAACAATTGGCATCGCTGGTTGCGGATAACGGCACACGGGTCGAAACACTGGGATCAGTGAGCGCAGCCGCGCTTGAGAACATGGAGAAGTTGCGCGGACAGCTGCCAGTGGTGGCCAGTTCAGCCAAGGACGTGACCAATACTATCGCCGCCGCAGGCCGCACGGCCCATGCCCAGATTGAAGACCTGATTACGGGCTTCAATCGCCTGAACCAGTTTGGCCAGGCCAGTGAACAGCAGGTTTCGGCCCTGACTGACCGAATTGACGCAGCCATTGCCGAGTTTACCCGGCAGACCGAACAGCTCGATACCGTCGCCAGCGCCCGCTTTACCGAGCTGGCCGAACGCGGTGAGGCCTTCCGCGGTGAACTGGATGCGCACGAAGTTGCGGCGCTGGCCAGCATCCGGACCCGGGCCAATGCCTTGGCCGCAGAGTTGGCAGAGACACGCACGCTGCTTGACCGTACCGAAGAGGAGAGCCTTGTTTCGCTGCGTTCGCGATTGACCGCGGTACGCGATGAAGGGGCCTCAATCGGCCGTGCCTTGCGCGAATCCGAGGCCGGCGCACTGGAAGCCTGGCAAGGTGCCACCGCCCGCCTGGTTGATGATCTGCGCAATGCCATTGGCCAGATCAGCGAGATCGACGAACGGGCGCTTGCATCGGCCCGTAACCGCCTTGCCGAGCTGGCCCAAGAGGCCGAGGACGTTGACCAGCGTCTGGCTGAGCGCGACCGGACCTTTGCCGAAGAGCTGGAGCGCCGCCGCAATGATCTTGCCATGCGGCACGATCAGTTTGGCGATACGCTCAAGGCACAAATGGCAGCACTTGACCTCGTGCTGGCCCAGCGCAGCGCCGAACAGGAAGAACGGGCCCAGCAGATGCTGGCCTATACCCGCGAGATCGCCAGCCAGCTGGAGACCTTTGGTGAGAACATCCAGCAGGCCACAGCGCAAGGAAGCACCGCGCAGGAAGGGCTCGCCGCCGGCCTGACCACCTTGGCCGAGCGCCTTGCCGCCAGTCGCGAGGCCCTGATGGGGACCGACAAGACTGTTCTGGAACTGACTGACAATTCGGTCCGCCTGCTCGAACTGATTCAGGCCAGCGTAAACCATACCGCGACTGACCTGCCCGCCGCGATCAGCACGAGCGCAGCCAGACTTGCCGAGATCGAACAGCGCACCGCGGCCCTGCGTGAGGTTGCCAGCGAAACGGAAGCTCGCGGTGTCGGGCTGCTGAACCACGTTGAGCGCAGCGATGCCCTGCTGGGCGAGATCGCCGGGAAGACCGAAAGCCAGGCTGCAGCACTCAGCGCGATCCAGCAGACCCTGTCGGTAACCCGCAGCGAAAGCCTGATCCTGGCCGAACAGGTGCAGGCCGAACTGAAGAGCGCGATTGAGGCCCTCACCGCCTCAGCCCGCGCTGCAGTGGGAGAGATCGAGAGCGGCAGCGCCGCAGCAGTGAATGCGCTGGCTGAGCGCCTGGCTGAGCAAAGCAACGCCGCTATCGATGCAGCGGTTCGCGCCCGCACCGTGGAAGTGGCTGAACAGCTTGAAGCCGCCGCCGCGCGGGCCTCTGGCGTCAGCCGTGAGGCAGCGATCCAGCTGCGAGACCAGTTGGCCAAGGTCAACGAACTGGCCGGCAATCTGGAACACCGCGTCGCCCAAACCCGCGTCCGGGCTGAAGAGCAGGTTGATAATGACTTTGCCCGCCGCGTTGCCCTGATCACCGAAGCGCTTAATTCAAACGCGATCGACATTGCCAAGGCAATGGATGCAGATGTCTCTGATACGGCCTGGGCGGCTTATCTGAAGGGCGACCGCGGGGTCTTCACCCGCCGTGCCGCCAAGCTGCTTGATCCGGCCGAAAGCAAAGCGATCTCCCGCCTGTTCAAGGAGGAGCCTGGCTTCCGCGAGCATGTCAGCCGCTATATCCATGACTTCGAGGCCATGCTGCGCCAGCTGCTATCCACCCGCGATGGCCACGCGCTAGGCGTAACCCTGCTGAGCAGCGACATGGGCAAGCTCTATGTCGCACTGGCCCAATCGATCGAGCGGCTGCGGAACTGATCATTCGCTATCCGGCAACCTAACCTGGCAACCGTCAACCTGCGGACGACCCTCACCCTGAACCCGAGGGCCGTCACCCGGATCCCCACGACCGTCACCCTGAACTTGTTTCAGGGCCCATCGGGCCCTTAGAGGCGGGGCGTCCGTTCATCGGGTCCGCCACGCCGTGATTGACCCGCTGGCCGCTGAGGGGCCGGAAAGTTGGACCCTGAAACAGGCTCAGGGCGACGCAAGATGACGGGGGTCAAAACCCGCAGCCTAGACCTAGACCTAGATCTCGACCTGGCTACCCAGCTCTACCACCCGGTTGGTTGGCAGGCGGAAGAACTCCATCGCGCTGGCGGCATTACGCAGCATCCAGGCGAACAGCTTTTCGCGCCACAGCGCCATGCCGGGCTTGGCCGATGGCAACAGCGTCTGGCGAGAGAGGAAGAAACTGGTCTTCATCATCTCGAACGGGCCGCCGCAGATGTCAGAGCGCTTCAGCGCTGCGGGCACGTCGGTTTCTTCCAAGAAGCCATAGCGCAGCGTCATCCGGAAGAAGCCCTGCCCCAGATCCTTAACGCTGCACCGCTCTCCCTCATCGACGAAGGGCACGTCCTGGATCGCCACAGTCAGGATCACGACGCGTTCGTGCAGCACCTTGTTGTGCTTGATATTGTGCAGCAGTGCCGATGGCACGCCCGAAGCGGTAGAGGCCATGAAGATCGCCGTACCGGGGACACGGGTAGCGCTGGAATGGGCGCTCTTGGCGAAGACTTCCATCGGGATCGCCCCATCGGCCATCGAGGCGCGCATCAATGCCCGGCCGCGCGACCACGAGGTCAACAGGGTGAAGATCACCATGCCGATCACCAGCGGCACCCAGCCGCCCGACGGCACCTTAAGCAGGTTGGCGCCGAGATAGGCCATATCGACCACCATGAAGGCAATCACCAGCGGTGCGGCCTTCCATACCGGCCAGCGCCACAACGTTACCAAGACGGCGGCGAGCAGGATCGTGTCAATGAACATCGCCCCGGTCACGGCGATGCCATAGGCCGCAGCGAGGTTGCTGGACGACCGGAAGAACAGCACCAGGAAGATCACTGCGACCATCAGACCCCAGTTAACCACCGGAATATAGATCTGACCGGCGGCAGCGGCGCTGGTGTGTTTGATCTGCATGCGCGGCATGAAGCCCAGCTGGACTGCCTGTTGGGTCAGACTGAAGGCGCCAGAGATCACGGCCTGGCTAGCAATGATCGTGGCCATCAGCGCCAGGAAGATCACCGGAATCCTGACTGGATCGGGGATCATCAGGAAGAACGGATCCTTGATCAGCAGCGCAGCCTGTTCGGGCGTCTGCGTCAGGACCATCGCCCCCTGCCCCATGTAATTGAGCATCAGGGCCGGCAGGACAAAGGTCATCCAGCTGACGCCGATCGGGTTCCGTCCAAAGTGGCCCATATCGGCATAGAGCGCCTCAGCCCCGGTCACCGCCAGGACGACCGACCCCATCGCCACGAAGGCGCGGAAGCCGTCGGCCATGAAGAAGTTCACCGCGTTCATTGGGTTGATCGTGGCGAGCACGATTTCCGGCATGGCCGCCAGATGCATCACACCCAGCGTCGCCAGGGTCGCAAAGTAGAGCAGCATGATCGGCCCGAACAGCCGCCCGACCCGCTCTGTCCCGCGCGACTGGATCGCGAACAGGCCGAATAGGATCGCCACGGCAATCGGCACAATCCATGAGGAAAAACCGGGGTTAACGTATTGCAGACCTTCGGTGGCCGACAGCACCGACATCGCCGGCGTGATCATCGAATCGCCATAGAACAGCGCTGTCGCAAACACGCCGAGCAGCACGAATGGCCCGGTCCATTTGCGGTTTTCAGACTTGCGGTTGATCAGAGCCAGCAGCGCCAGGCTACCGCCTTCGCCCTTATTGTCGGCCTTCATGATCGTCAGGACATATTTGAACGTCACCACGATCATCATCGACCAGAACACGAGGCTCAGCACCCCGTGGATATGGACCGGATCGACCTGAATCCCCGGAACACCGTGGTGCGAGGCAAAGGTTTCGCGAAAAGCGTACAGCGGGCTTGTCCCGATATCGCCAAAGACCACGCCGACAGCCCCCAGCGCCAGCTTGGCAAGTCCACCACTGCCGTGCGTTTGCCCATGCCCGTGCTGATGGGCAAACTGGGCCGCAGCAACGCCGCTTTCGTTCTTGACGGTATCAATCATCATTGCGTCCCATATATGGCGAGACTCGACCCGCCCCCTGCCGCAAGGTTTCAGCGATTAGCAGTGTGTTGTTGCCCCGGCAACGCGGCTTACGGAGCTGTCCCGGCCGGTGGCATCTGCGGCCCCGCCGTTTGCGCGGCCTGCATTGCAATAAAGGCATCCAGCCGCTTCAGCCGTTCGGCCAGGTCAGCCCGCCAAGGTGCTTCCTTGGGGCTCCGCGCCAGCAATTCCACCCAGAGCCCACGCGCTTCGGCCAGCCGACCCGATTGCGCCAGCGCCAGCCCCAGGAAGAACGGCGGCCCCGGATGAGCCGGATCGGCCTGAGCCGCGCGGCCATAGGCATAGAGTGCTGCGGGCGTAAGGTTGCCATCGGCATGGCCAGTCAGGGCATTGGCCATGGCAAGCCAGGCGTCCGCATTCTTGGGATCCTGCTTGACCGCGCCCAGAATTACCCCGGCAGCGTCGCCAAATTGTCCGTTACGCGCCAAGGCATCGCCGATCACCAGCCAGCGATTCAAGCCTTGCCCGCTGGCCTGGGCCTGCGCCAGTTGCTGGCGCGCCTCAACCAGCGCCGCACCGCTTTTGCTGGCTTCCTGCGCCGCTTGCTTAGGCGCACCAGGCTGCCCGGGCGATGCCTGGAAGGCATAGCCAGCGATACCGACCAGCAGCGCCGCACCAATCGCTTCCCAGCCCTTGCGCGGCGCGCGCAACAGCACCGCCAGGGCAAAGGCCGCCAGTGCGGTCAGGATCACCAGAGCCCAGCTCATTGCTCGCCCCCCCGGCGCAGGCGCCGCCGCAACACCAGCCCAACGCCCAGCAGCAACAGCAGCGGAATAACATAGAGCGGCCAGGTCAGGCTGGTGACGCGCGGCGCATAACTGACATAGTCACCGTAACGTTCAACCAACCAGGCGCGGATCGCTTCCGGCTCTTCCCCCGCGGCGATCCGTTCACGGACCAGGCTGCGCATATCGCCCGCCATTGGCGCATCCGAATCGGCGATCGACTGGCTCTGGCATTTCAGGCAGCGCAGCGTCAGCATCAGCGCATGGGCCTTGGCCTCTTTCGCCGGGTCAGCCAGCTGGACATCGGCATAGGGCGCAGGCGGCACGCCATTCTGCGCCGCTATTGGCAGCGCAAAGACCAGCGCGATTGCGGTGAGCAGCAGGCGGATCATTCCCCCGCCTCCTTCAACTTGGCGCGTAGCAGCTCCAGATGCTCAGGCCGGATTTCACCGATGTGCTGATAGCGAATGGTGCCCCGCCCATCGATCACGAAGGTTTCCGGCACGCCCGATGAGCCGATGCCGAATTGAACCTCGGAGCGATCATCCGCACCGATCCGGGCAAACGGATTGCCGTTGCGGTTCAAAAACGCCGCGACGTCTTCGGGCCGGTCGCGGATTGCCACGCCGGCAATCTCGATCCCTTCGGCGCGCAACGCAGCCAGCTGCGGTGCCTCGACCGCGCAGGGGACGCACCATGAGGCAAAGACGTTAAGCAGCCGCGGCTTGCCATCGGCCATGTCGGCGCGGGTCAGGCCAGGCCGGTCAGCGGCGGCAGGTCGCAACGCAAATTCAGGCAACGGCTTGCCGATCATAGCGCTGGCCACCTCACGGTCGGCCGGGCGGTACAGTCCGAACAGAACCAGGCCGACAAAGCCGAGGAACAGCGCCAACGGCAGCCACAGCATCCAGCGCGAATTGGGTTTGGGCGCGGTCATCGGCCCTGCCTCGTCCGGCGATAGGCAATCTTGTCGCGGGCAACCAGGCGGCGCAGATCGCTTACCAAGCGGCCGAACAGCGCCAACAGGCCGCCGAGCGCGATCAGGATGCCGCCATACCAGATCATTGGCACAAATGGCTTCCACCACAGCCGCAACTGCCAGCGACCGCCAGTCGATTCCTGCCCCAGCACGGCATAGAGCTGGCCGTTCCAGCGGGTCTTGAGCGCGGCCTCGTTCGTCTCATTCGCCGGGGCCCAGAACGTCCGCGCCGCCGGGTGCAGTTCGGTCACTGCGCCGCCCTTGTAGCTGACCGCCAGATCACCACGCAGCGCGGTCCAGTTTGGTCCGGCCACAGGTTCAATCCCGTGCAGCTTCACCTGCCAGGGGCCTACCTCCACCATGTCGCCCGGCCGCACCGCGACCAGCCGCTCAGTGGTAAAGGCAGCGTCGCTGGCCATGCCGAGCAGCGCCACGGCAATCCCGAAGTGCGCCGTCACCATGCCCCAGACCGGCAGTTTGACCTGCCGCAGCTTGCGCCCGCGCAGCGGCAACAGGCTCGCAATCGCCAGCATGGCAGAAAGCCCCAGCCCCAAGGCCGGGAGCAGACCAACCGCCTGGCTGCCGGCCCAAGCCAGCACGCCCAGCAGCAGCAGCGCCGGAATGGCGATCTGCGCCTTGATCCGCGTCAGACTGTCGCGCCGCCAGCGCAGCAGCGGCCCGACCGCCAGGACCAGCAGCATCGGCACGGCAAAGATCGCACTAACCGGGTTGAAATAGGGCGGGCCGACCGAAACCTTTGCCCCCAGCGCCTCCGCCAGCAGCGGATAGAGCGTTCCGACCAGCACGATGCCCAGAATCGCGCTGAGCATGACATTGTTGAACACCAGCGCGCCTTCGCGGCTGGTGGCGCTGAAGCGTTCGCCCTCGCTCACGCTCGATGCGCGCAGGCCGAACAGGACCAGCGCCCCGCCGATATTCAGCGCCAGCAGGCCCAGGATAAAGCTCCCCCGCTCCGGATCGACGGCAAAGGCGTGAACCGAGGTCAGGATGCCCGAACGGACCAGGAATGTTCCGACCATCGACATCGAAAAGGCCACCACGCCCAGCATGACCGTCCAGGCGCGCAAGGCATTGCGGGCGGCCAGGACCGAGACCGAATGGAGCAGCGCCGTCGCCGCCAGCCATGGCATCAGGCTGGCGTTCTCAACCGGATCCCAGAACCACCAACCGCCCCAGCCCAGCTCATAATAGGCCCAATAGGAGCCGGCCGTGATCCCCAGCGTCAGGAAGATCCAGGCGCCCAGCACCCACGGCCGCATCGCCCGAGCGAAGGCTGGACCAACTTCCCGCGTGACCAGCGCGCCGATCGCAAAGCTGAAGGCCACCGACAGCCCAACATAACCGATGTAAAGCGGCGGCGGATGGAAGGCGAGACCGGGATCCTGCAACAGCGGGTTCAGCCCGGCGCCCTCAAGCGCCGGCGAGCTGAGCCGGGTGAAGGGATTGGAGGACAGCAGCAGGAAGGCATAGAAACCAAGGCTGACAAAGGCCTGCCCCGCCAGCGTGGCCAGCATGGTCGGCTCTGGCAGGCGGCGTTCCACCGCGGCCACGAAGCTGCCCGACAGCCCCATGACCATCACCCACAGCAGCATCGAGCCTTCATGGTTCCCCCAGGTGCCCGAGATCTTGTAGATCAGCGGCTTGGCGGAGTGCGAATTCTTCGCCACCAGTTCAACCGAGAGATCGGTCTGCGCGAACAGGGTGACCAGCGCCGCAAACGACAGCGCAACCAGCACGCCCTGCACCATCGCCACCGGACGGACGAGCCCGCCCAGCGCAGCGCCGCGCGCGGTCAAGGCCAGCGCCCCGGCAATCAGCTGGAGCGCAGCCAGTGCTGCGGCGAGCCACAGGGCAGCAAGGCCAAATTCTGCAATCATTCGGTTTCCGCAATCGCTTGGCGGGCCTGCGCGCTGGTCATGTCCTTCATCTCGCGCGGAACGTAGTTTTCGTCATGCTTGGCGAGGACATTGTCGGCCAGGAAGCTGCCATCGGGCTGGCGGCGGCCTTCGGCAACCGCGCCAGATCCTTCGACGAACAGGTCCGGCACGATCCCTTTGAAGGTCACCGGCACGCGGGCCTTGTCATCGTGAATCACGAAGGTGATGGTCACGCCATCAGGCTGGGTCAGGATCGAGCCCTTCTCCACCATCCCGCCCAGCCGCACGGCACGGCCGGCTTCAGGCGGATTGGCGGCATATTCGGCGGGCAGATAGAAGAACGAGGCCTGGCTACGCAGCGCCCAGGCGGCAAGCAGCCCCGCCCCGATCAGCGCGACCAGCGCGATTAACGCCAGGATCAGCCGCTGGTGCTTGGCTTTCAGCGGACTACTGCTCATCGCCCGCGGCTCTTGTCACGGCGCGCTTCGGCCCGGCGCATTGCCAGCCACGATTGCGCGACCAGCCATAACGTGCCGCCAATCCCCAGCGCGAACGAAGCGGCGATAAACGGCCAGTGATCAAGCCCTTCACGCATCTTCCAGCTCCAGCGCTTTGCGGCGCAAACGGGCGTCAGCCTGGGTATTGGCCAGAATCGCCCGCATCCGCGCCAGCACAACGCCGCCAAAGATCAAGGAGAACCCCAAGCTTGCCGCGAGCAAACCATAAAGGAACACCGGCGCCATCGCCGATTTGCCCATGGCGATACTGGGCGGCTGGTGCAGCGAATTCCACCACAGCACCGAAAAATGGATGATCGGGATATTGATCGCGCCAACCAGGCCAAAGATCGCCGGAATGCGGCTTTGTCCCGCGCCATTGCCGCCATCGCGGTCCGCCGCTTCGGCCAGTGCGATATAGGCGAGATAGAGGAACAGCAGCACCAGCATCGACGTTAGCCGGCCATCCCAGACCCACCAGGTGCCCCAGGCCGGGCGGCCCCACAGCGAACCCGTCGCCAGGCACAGCGCGGCAAAGAACGCCCCCGGCAGCGCTATCGCCCGCGCGCCGATTGCCGCCAGCGGGTGGCGCCAGACCAGTTCGGTCAGGCTGGCAACCGCCAATGCGCTCCAGCCGCCCATGCCCAGCCAGGCAGCCGGCACGTGAACAAACAGGATCTTGGCAGAATCGCCCTGCAACCGCTCCGCCGGCGCGGAAAGCAGCGCCCAGGCCAGCGTCACGCCAGTGATGACCAGCCCGGCCACCAACAGCAACGGCGTCAACCAACGCGCAAGGCGCAGGAAACGGGAAGGATTGGCGTAACCGTGCATCAAAAAGGGGCGCGCATGGGGGTCAGAAAGGCCCAAAAAATGGTCTGCGCCCTTTGGCAGGGTGCAGGGATTCGGGCAAGAGGTGGTTGGCGTTTGGTGTGGAACGGCCCCTTCCCCCTTGATGGGGGAAGGATGGCGCAGCTTGCGGACTGGTCCGCCAGCGTAGCCCGGAAGGGGGTGTCAGGCCCAGCAGAAGCCACCCCCATCCAACCCGCGCTAGTTCGCTGCGCTCTCAAGCTTGGGTATCCTTCCCCCAATGAAGGGGAAGGTCCAGCCCAATCCTTGCCCCAACATTGTCGGCACAGGCTTGTCCGCTCAGCGCCCGATCAGCTTCTGCGCCATGCTATCGGCCACTTGATCGGCAGAACGGCCGCTGTTTTCGCTTTCGGTCCAGATCGTGGTCAGGCGGCCAGGGATTTCCGCAAGCCGGCGGTGCACTTCATCCAGCGAGCTGGGCTGTCCATGCTCGCGGGCGAGGTATTCCAGCGCCACGGCGATGATGCCCCCGGCGTTGATCACGTAATCGGGCGCGTAGAGTATCCCGCGTGCCGCAAGTGCAGGGCCATGTTCAGGCCGGGCGAGTTGGTTGTTGGCACCGCCCGCGACGATCGGAGCGCGGAGCCTGGCGATCCCGACATCGTCGAGGATCGCACCCAGCGCATTGGGGCTGAACACGTCACATTCGGTGTCCATGATTGTCGCGGCGGCAACTGCTTCACCACTCAGTTCGGCGGCGAGCGCCTTGGCGCGATCGGCATTGACGTCGGCCAGGGTCAGGCGTGCGCCCTCCCCAGCCAGCAAACGGGCAACCCCGCCGCCAACACTGCCGGTGCCCTGGATCGCCACGTGGACGCCGGACAGGCTATCCGTGCCCAGCTTGTGCGCAACGGCGGCCTTGATCCCATAGAAAATGCCGCGCGCGGTGAATGGGCCGGGATCGCCGCCGGCCTGGTTCGCATCCTGCGGCGGCAGACCGGTGACGTGGCGGGTCTGCTGGGCGATGGAGACCATGTCGGCCTCGCTCATCCCGACATCTTCTGCGGTGACATAACGTCCGCCCAGCGCATCGATCGCACGGCCGAAGGCGGCAAGTAGTTCGGGTGTCTTGGTTGCGGCCTGATCGGCCAGGATCACCGCCTTGCCCCCGCCCATCGGCAGACCGGCCATGGCGTTCTTATAACTCATCCCGCGTGACAGGCGCAGTGCATCGCGCATGGCCATGGCTGGATCGGCATAGTGCCAAAAGCGCGTACCACCCGCGCCGGGTCCAAGGTGGGTGGAATGCAGCGCAACAATCGCGGTCAGCCCGGTGGCGCGGTCTCGCACCACCTGGACCAGTTCGTGATCGTCGAAATCGGGTTCTTCCCAGATCGCAGGCACGCGGTTCTCCTTCAGTCCAGGGCGGAGGATGAAGGGGGGAGAATGGGGCGATCGATGGGTCTCGAACCCACGACCTCCGGTACCACAAACCGGCGCTCTAACCAACTGAGCTACGATCGCCATATCTCCCGGCACCCGCCGGACTGCGCGCTGTTAGGCAGCGCCCGCCCGCCTCGCAAGCAGCGATTGGGAGAGGCGCGCCCTCTTGCACATGACCCGCCCCTTGGAAAGCGAAAAATCGCTGAGGCTGCCAGTGAGCGCAATTTAATTACGCAGCGATTGATTGCCCAGGCCGCGCGACTCGCTGCGCCGGCCTCAGACAGCAAAAGGGCGGCCATTGGCCGCCCTTCACCGATTCGGTTGGAATCTGGCTTAGCCCTTCTTGAGGCTGAGCCCGCCGAAGCGCTTGTTGAACTGGGCAACGCGGCCGCCCTGATCGAGCTGGCGCG
>CAZNFV010000035.1:0-15844 GCA_964572445.1 uncultured Novosphingobium sp.
AGCGCGGTCGCTTCGATGCCATGCTCTTTGGTGGAACGGCCCGAGTTGATGTCGATCGATACCAAGGCTTCGGTCGGATTGATGACGATATAGCCGCCGCTCTTCAGCTGGACGACCGGATCATACATCGCAGTCAGCTGATCTTCCGCGCCATAGCGCTGGAACAGCGGCACCGGATCGGCATACTGCTTCACCCGCTTGGCGTGGCTTGGCATCAGCATCTTCATGAAGTCGCGGGCCAGGCGGTAGCCGTGTTCACCCTCGACGATCACGTCCTCGATCTCGCGGTTGTAGATGTCGCGGATCGCGCGCTTGATCAGATCACTGTCTGAATGGATCAGGGCAGGCGCCGCGCTCTTGAGTGTCGTTTCACGAATGTCGTCCCACAGCCGGGCGAGATAATCGAAGTCACGCTTGATCTCGGTCTTGGTGCGCTGCAGGCCGGCGGTGCGAACGATGCAGCCCATTGCCTTGGGCAGATCGAGTTCCGAAATGATCGACTTCAGGCGCTTGCGGTCAGATGCCGAGCTGATCTTTCGGCTGATGCCGCCGCCATGGCTCGAATTTGGCATCAGCACGCAATAGCGGCCCGCCAGGCTGAGATAGGTGGTGAGAGCAGCACCCTTGTTGCCGCGTTCTTCCTTGACGACCTGAACCAGCAGAACCTGACGGCGCTGGATAACGTCCTGGATCTTGTAGCGGCGGCGCAGCTCCATCCGCTTGGCGCGCAGTTCGTCGGCTTCCTTGGCCTTGCCGCGTCCCTGACCCTGACGGCGGCGACCGCGACCGCGGCGGCGATCATCGCTACCTTCGGCTTCGGCTGCTTCTTCACCATCGTGATCGAAGGCATTGTCGATCTGTCCATCTTCGATGGTAGCGACTTCATCCTTCTCGTCGGTATCGACTTCGGTCAGCCCGTGATCGTCATCGTCATGATAGGCTTCGTGCGTTGTACCAGCCAGGTCGTCGGCCAGGGTTTCGCCCAGCTCGTCGTCCCCAACGAAGTCTTCCTCACCTTCGGCAATGGCGCGTAGCGCAGCCTCTTCCTCAGCGTGGGCGGCTTCTTCCGCCAGCAGGGCCTCGCGGTCCTCCTTGGGGATCATGTAGTAATCGGGGTGGATTTCGCTGAACGCCAGGAAGCCGTGACGATTGCCGCCAAAATCGACAAATGCCGCCTGCAGCGAAGGCTCGACCCTGGTTACCTTAGCGAGATAAATGTTACCCTTGATCTGCTTGTGTTCAGCAGATTCAAAGTCGAATTCCTCAATCCGGTTGCCCTTGAGAACCGCCACCCGGGTTTCTTCCTGGTGGCGCGCATCGATTAGCATGCGCATTGTCATTTGATATTCTCCGTGCGCGCCAGGCCAGGTTCGTCCTGTTAAGGCCGGAACCGGCAAAGTTGGCGCGTTCTTGTGCGAAACGGCCGCCCGCGCGGGAAAAGATCCCGGCAAAATGAGCAGCTGTATGGAAGTAGCCGGGGGTATAGGTCCGCCCGGCGGCGTATTGTGTGTCTGCGGTAAGGAGCTGGCGCTGTGACATTTCAAGCGCCGATTGCTGCACCGCCACGGCCACAGCCCGGAAGGGCAGGGTATTGGCAGGCAACGAACCAATTCTCATTACGGCATCAACCTGTGCATCCGGGCAATGGCCCGGGATTCATGGCGAGAACTGCCCGCGGAATGGTTAATAAGTAGTGCCTGGTAGCAATACGAATGTACCACGCGGGTCTCGCGCTTCGGTTGCCTAGCACCACCGATGGCGGGCGGCAAGGGGAACAGGCAAACGGTGAATGCTGCAAGAGGCCCATTGCCCTCGCAGTTTACCTTAGTTAGCAGGGCGCCGTAATGCGCCGCATAGCGATGATCATTGGGCTATTTATTGCTCCATTAGCGGTGTTTACCGCAATGGTTGCTGCCGATCGCGCTTTTGGTGCACCTGGCCGCGGATGGGGCTATGTGATCCGGATCGATCTGCCGCCGGACGATGCGCGCGCAGGATTGCCGGACATCAGTGGCCCGCAGGACGCCAGCCGCCCGCTGGTGGTGATCGATGCCGGGCACGGAGGCAAAGATCCGGGGGCCGGGCTCGGTGATTTGAAGGAAAAGGATCTCGTGCTGCGCTTGGCTTTGGCCTTGCGAGCCGAGCTTTTGCGCCAGGGCGGAGTCCGCGTGGCCCTGACCCGCGCGGATGATCGCTATTTGTTGTTGCCGGTGCGGCCAAGCATCGCCCGGCGGCTCCAGGCTGACCTGTTCATTTCGATCCATGCGGACAGCACGGAAATAGGCACGAGCGCCCGGGGTGCCACGGTCTATGTCCTGTCCGACAAGGGCAGCAACGAAGCCGCTGAGCGGATTGCGGCGCGTGAAAACGCGGCAGACGAGGTGAACGGTATCCGCATGGCCGGACAGAGCGACAGCGTCGGGGCCATCCTGGTCGATCTGTCGCAGCGTGAAATGCAAGCCAAGGCAGGTGCATTCGGCAGCTTGATTATCAGAGAAGGGCGCGGAAGGCTGCCCTTCCGGGAAGAAACAGTCCAGTCCGCCGCCTTTGCCGTATTGAAGGCGCCTGATGTGCCATCGGTGCTGTTTGAGAGCGGGTATATCAACAACCCAGATGATGCTGCACGGCTCGCGTCGCCGCAAGGCCAGCGCGCCTTTGCCGAGACCATGGCCAATGCCATTCGGGTGCACTTCGCGCGCGACAGTGCTCCGGCAGCGCTGTTGCAATAGCTTGCCGCTGGCCTATCGAGCGTTCACCATGTTAAAGCCGTCGCCGAGATGACCGAGCAACCCGAATCCATTCGCCTGCGTATCCGGCGTGAAGCCGGAGGGCTGCTCACCAGACTGCAGGAACACCCGGCGGGCCAGTGGTTCATGGCCAATTGGCAATCAAGCCGGCGGTTTCGTCTTGTAGGTTATGGACTGGCTGGCCTGCTGGCGCTGTATTTTGTGGTCTGGATCACGGTGCTGCGGGCATTGCCATCGGCGGACCGGCTGCTGAGCTACCAGCCACCGCTGCCCACCATGGTCCGCGGTGTGAATGGCGAAATCGTTTATAGTTATGCTCGTGAACGGCGCGTCCAGCTTCGTTTCGTTGATTTTCCGAAGCCGCTGATCAACGCCTACCTTTCCGCCGAAGATAAGACGTTCTGGAGCCATGGCGGGGTGGACTATACCGGGTTGATCGGTGCTGTGTTTGACTATGCCACCAAGTTCGGTTCGGGTGAACGGGCGAGGGGGGGATCGACCATCACCCAGCAGGTGGCCAAAAATATCCTGATCGGGGACGAATATTCGATCACCCGCAAGTTCAAGGAAATGATCCTCGCCCGCCGGATCGAAGGCGTGCTGAACAAACAGCAAATCCTTGAGCTCTATCTCAACGAGATCCCGCTGGGCCGACAGAGCTTTGGAGTGCAGGCGGCGGCACGGGCCTATTTCGGCAAGGATGTCGGTGATCTGCAACTGCACGAAGCTGCTTTCCTGGCGATCCTGCCCAAGGCGCCGGAACGCTATGGCCGTGACAGGTTTCGGCAAATGGCGCTCAACCGGCGCAATTATGTGCTTGACCGGATGGTCGATAATGGCTGGGTCAGCACCGCAGATGCGGCGCAGGCCAAAGCCCAACCACTCGGCCTCATTCCGCGCCGCGCCGAAAGCTATGATCCCTCGGTCGGTTACTTCGTGGAAGATGTTCGCCGCGAACTGAGCGACAAGTATGGTGAGCAGTCGGAAGACGGCCCTAACAGCATCTATGGCGGGGGTCTGTGGGTCCGCACTTCGCTCGATCCGCAGTTGCAAAAGGCGGCACAGGACGCGCTAAGGGCGGGCTTGTTGCGCTATCAGGCGGGCAAGGGCTGGCAGGGTCCGATCGCGAAGATCAAACTTGATCAGGACCGCTGGCAGACCGAACTGCTCGCATTGAACAAGTCGGTTTCCTATCAGAACTGGCGGGTCGGCGTGGTCATTTCACGTCAGGGCAATCAGGCAACGATTGGCTTTAGTGATGGCAGCAAGGCGCCGTTGATTGGCCTTCCTGACGCCATCCGCCCCGGCGATGTGACGGCTGCTGCCCCGGCCGGCAACGCCTGGTCAGTCAAGATTGTGCCGGAGGTTTCGGGCGGCTTCGTTGCGGTTGATCCCAATTCAGGGCGCGTGTTGGCGGTGCAGGGCGGGTTTGATGCTGGCTTGGGCAGCTTCAACCGCGCCACCCAGGCCCAGCGCCAGCCCGGATCGACGATCAAGCCGTTTGTCTATGCCACCGGCCTGGATAACGGGATGACCCCGGCCAGTGAAGTCGTCGATGGGCAATTCTGCGTCTATCAAGGGGCCCAGCTGGGTCAGAAGTGCTTCCGCAACTTCGACATGCGCGGTGCCGGCGGTACCCACACGATGCGCTGGGGGCTTGAGCAGTCTCGCAACCTGATGACAGTGCGGATCGCGAATGATGCGGGGATGGAAAACGTATCACGCCAGATCGACCGGGTCGGCATCGGTAAATATCCGGCTTACCTTTCGTTCGCGCTTGGCGCGGGTGAGACAACAGTCCTTAAGATGGCCAATGCCTATGCCGCGCTCGCCAATCACGGTATCCAGTATGCGCCGACACTGATTGACTTCGTGCAGGACCGCAACGGTAAGGTAATCTGGCGGTCCGACACCCGCCGCTGTGAAAAGTGCAGCATGGCGGAATGGGATGGCAAGCCGATGCCGCGCCTGGCCAAGCGCGGCAAGCAAGTGATGGACCCGCGCACCGCGTTTCAGGTGATCCATATGCTGGAAGGCGTCGTTACCCGCGGAACCGCCACGGTGCTGCGCGACCTTAATCTTTCGCTGTTCGGCAAGACGGGCACCACCACCGGACCAACGAATGTCTGGTTCGCAGGTGGCTCGCAGGATATCGTCGGCGCAGTCTACCTGGGCTATGACCAGCCCCGTTCGCTTGGTGGCTATGCGCAGGGCGGCTCGATTGCGGCGCCGATGTTCAAGCAGTTCATCCAGGAAAGCCGCCCGCGCTGGTTCAACCGTCCGTTTGTTGCCCCTGCCAACATCCATTGGGTCAAGATTGACCGGGTGTCAGGAAACAAGGTCTTTGCCGGCAGCCCGACTGATGATCCGAAGTCATCGATCATCTGGGAAGCCTTCAAGGCAGACAGCGAAATCCAGCGGACCACACGGCAAGATGATCTGGCCAAGCAGCGTGATGCCTTGATCGCGCAAATCCGCCGGGGGTCCCAGGCCCAGTCAGCGGTAAGCGCTGGCACCGTTGCGCCAGACGAGCCGCAAATTTCCGCCGACACCAGCATCGCTATCCAATAGCTCCGGAGCACCAACAATGAACCTTCGCCCTCTGATCGCCGTTGTCGCGCTAGCCGCGACCGTCCCCGCCAGTGCAAACCTGCCTGAAGGCGCCACGGCACCGGCCTTCGCAACGCAAGGCGCGAAGGGTGGCAAGCCGTTCGCCTTCAACATGCGTGCCGCGCTCAGCAAGGGGCCGCTGGTGCTCTACTTCTATCCCAAAGCCTTCACGAAGGGTTGCACGCTGGAGGCCAAGGCCTTCGCCGACGCAACGCCAGAGTTTGCCGCTGCCGGGGCGATGGTCGTGGGCATGTCAGCCGACGATCTGCCAACTTTACAGAAGTTTTCGACCGAGGCGTGCCGCGATCAGTTCGCCGTGGCGATTGCTACCCCGGCGATCATCAAGGCCTATAACGTCAATCTGCGCATTGCCGGCGTATCTACCGGCCTTACTACGCGGACCAGCTATGTCATTGACCAGGAGGGCCGCGTGCGGTTTGTCCACTCGGAGATGGACTTCAAGGACCACGTCCGCCTGACGCTGGAAGCCGTGAAGAAGCTGCGTAACGAAAAGCGCTAAACCCGCTGTCTTTACAATCGGAGGTCTTCCGCTAAGCGGACGGCCCGCGGGCCTTGTCCCGGATGTTACGGAGTTAAAGCATCATGCGTGCCGAAGGGCAGGCCCATATCGATCGGATCGACGCTGCACTGGCCCTGGTCCGCAAGTTTCTTGACTGGGACCGCGCGCTACGCCGGCTCGACGAGCTTAATGCGCGCGTCGAGGATCCCAAGTTGTGGGACAGCCCCAAGGAAGCCGAGGCGGTGATGAAAGAGCGTCGCCGGCTTGAAGCGGCGATCGGCACGGTCAACGATATCTCAGCCCAAAAGGCTGACGCAATCGAGTTCATTGAACTGGGTGAGATGGAGGGCGATGAAGCCACCACCCAGGAAGGTTTGGATGCGCTGGCGCGTCTGGCTGACCGCGCCGATGCCGATAAGGTTCAGGCGCTGCTGGCAGGTGAAGTTGACGGCAACGACACCTATATTGAAATCCACGCCGGGGCTGGCGGTACCGAAAGCCAGGACTGGGCTGAAATGCTGTTCCGGATGTACACCCGCTGGGCCGAGAAACGCGGGTTCAAAGTTGATACGATCGAGTATCAGGCCGGGGAGCAAGCGGGCATCAAGAGCGCGACCATCCTGATCAAGGGTGAGAACGCTTATGGCTATGCCAAGACCGAAAGCGGTGTGCACCGCCTGGTCCGGATCAGCCCGTATGACAGTTCGGCCCGGCGCCACACCAGCTTCAGCTCGGTGTGGGTGTTCCCGGTTATCGATGACAATTTCAGCATCGATATCAATCCGGCCGATCTGAAAATCGACACCTACCGGGCATCGGGTGCTGGCGGGCAGCACGTTAACACCACGGACTCCGCGGTCCGGATTACCCACGTGCCGAGCGGGATCATCGTGGCCAGCCAGCAGGATCGCAGCCAGCACAAGAACCGCGAAATCTGCATGGGCATGCTGAAATCGCGCCTCTACGAAGAAGAAATGCGCAAGCGCGAGGAAAGCGCCAGCGCAGAACACGCAGCCAAGAGCGACATTGGCTGGGGCCACCAGATCCGCTCATACGTGCTCCAGCCATATCAGATGGTGAAAGACCTGCGCACCGGGGTGACCAGCCCAACGCCATCGGACGTTTTGGATGGCGATGTTGACCTGTTTATGGCCGCCGCCCTTGCGCAGCGCGTCACCGGTGAAAAGGTGGACGTGGAGGACAACGATTGAGGCTGGCTGCCGCCTTTGCTTCACTGCTGCTGTTATCGGGCTGCGGCGCTGATAAGGACGCCGGACGGGCGCAAACCGCGCGGGAGTTTCCGCAGGCCTGGCGCCCTGTATCGGACTTGTCTGGCACCGAATTTGGCAATGAGGATCAGCGCGACAACCTGGGTGAAGCCGAGGTTGTGATGGATATTGCGGCGATCAAGGCTGGCATGACCGTGGCCGATATTGGCGCGGGCGAGGGCTACTATACCGTCCGCCTGGCCGAGCGCGTTGGCAGTAAAGGCCGCGTGCTGGCGCAGGACATCGACAACGGCGCAATCCAGCGCCTGGGCCAGCGGGTCGAGCGCGAGCGGCTTGATAACGTTTCGATCAAAACCGGCGCTGCCGATGATCCTCGGCTGCCTGCCAGCAGTTTTGACCGGGTGTTCCTGGTCCATATGTACCACGAAGTGACTGAGCCTTATGCGTTCTTGTGGCGGCTCCGTCCGGCGCTGCGTGACGGCGGGCAAGTGATCGTGGTCGATGTCGATCGGCCGACCGATCGCCACGGTATTCCGCCCAGTCTGTTGTTCTGCGAATTTCAGGCCGTGGGCTTTCGTCTGGTTGAATTTGTGCGTAGACCGGAACTCAACGGTTACTATGCGCAGTTTGAAGCGGTTGGGCCGCGCCCCGAACCGGGGGCAATCAAGCCGTGTAATACGGCAAAGGGAAAGACTGGGAGCTGATGACGTTCAAGGGTTTGAAGCCGATCCTTTACGGTGGCCGCGAAGTATGGCCGCTGGTTGAAGGCGGTAAGGGCGTGGCAGCGACCAACCACGCCAGCTCCGGCGCATGGGCTGCTGCCGGCGGTATCGGCACGGTCAGCGCGGTGAATGCTGACAGCTATGACCCCGAGGGCAAGATTGTCGCTCAGGTTTACGATGGGCTGACCCGCAAGGAACGGCATGAACAGCTGATCCAGTACGGCATTGCCGGCGCGGTGGATCAGGTTCGCCGCGCTCACGAGATTTCTAACGGCCGCGGCGCGATCAATATCAATGTGCTGTGGGAAATGGGCGGTGCCCAGCAGATCCTGGAAGGCGTGCTTGAACAGACGCGCGGCATGGTTGCCGGCGTCACTTGCGGTGCCGGGATGCCCTACAAGCTGTCCGAGATCGCCGCCCGGTTCAACGTGAACTACTTGCCGATCATCAGTTCGGCCCGCGCGTTTCGCGCCCTGTGGAAGCGCGCCTATCACAAGGTCGCGCATCTGATGGCTGCGGTGGTCTATGAAGACCCTTGGCTGGCGGGTGGGCATAACGGCCTGTCGAACGCCGAAGACCCGTTGAAGCCGGAAGATCCCTATCCGCGGGTCAAGGCGCTGCGTGAAACGATGCGTGCAGAAGGCGTGGCGGATTCGGTGCCGATCATCATGGCTGGCGGCGTCTGGTTCCTGCGGGAATGGGACAACTGGATCGACAATCCGGAACTGGGCAGCATTGCCTTCCAGTTTGGCACACGTCCGCTGCTGACCGAAGAAAGCCCGATCCCACAGGGGTGGAAGGATCACCTCCGCACGCTGGAGCCTGGTGACGTGCTGTTGCACAAGTTCTCTCCGACCGGGTTCTATTCGTCGGCCGTGAAGAATCCCTTCCTGCGCAAGCTGGAAACCCGCAGCGAGCGGCAGATTCCTTATTCCAAGGTTGAAGCGGGGGAGCACACCGTTCAGTTGGACGTGGGCGTGCGCGGCAAGAACTTCTGGGTAACGCCGCGCGATCTTGAACGCGCCCGGGGCTGGGTAGCGGCTGGCTTTACCGATGGCCTGCGGACACCGGATGACACGATTGTCTTTGTCGCTCCGACTGAGCGATCTGAAATCCAGCAGGACCAGAAGGCCTGTATGGGTTGCCTCAGCCATTGCGGGTTTTCGTCGTGGAAGGATCATGACGATTACACCACCGGCCGTCTCGCCGATCCGCGCAGCTTCTGCATTCAGAAGACGCTGCAGGATATCTCCCACGGCGGGCCAATTGATGAGAACCTGATGTTCGCGGGCCACGTGGCCTATCGCTTCAAGCAGGACCCGTTCTATTCGAACAACTTCACCCCCACGGTGAAGCAGTTGGTTGATCGCATCCTGACGGGGGATTGATAGCCGGCGATCGGGGCCGTGCCAGCCACGGCCCCGCCAGCAAGTTTAGCTGGCGTCGCGTGGGTTGGGTCCGAAGCGGTTAACACCCGCTGTGCCCGGTAAGACCGCGAAGATTACGATAATCAGGTTGGCCAGGATTACTGCCCAATCGATCGCCCCGATGATCCGGTCGAGGCCCAAGCGGGCATCGATCCCCAGTGCCGTCGCGATGCCGGTGCGGACCAGCCACACCATAAATCCGAATGCTGCCAGCCAGACCAGTCCACCGGTCCGGTTCTGATCATGCAAGCGGCGCACCAGCAAGGCAGGAACCGGGATGGCGAGCAGCACCGTCAGCCCATCGCTCACTGCCGCGCGGATCGCATAAGGTGCGATTAGCGCGACGGCGAATGAAAGCGCCAGAGTGAGCAAGGCTGCGCACAGGATATAGCTGCCCAGCTCTGTCCGGGTCGCACGCCCTTGCAGCGTGAAGCTGAGCGCGATGGTGCGCCGGACAGAAGTGGGTGTTGGCAGGGCGCTCAACTGATCACTCAGTCCCAGAGTTTCAATCAAGCTCCCAGGCGCGTTCGCCGTGGCTGGTGATGTCCAGGCCTTCACGTTCGGCATCTTCGCCAACCCGCATCGGGAAGACCAGACTGACCAGCACCGCGATTACCGCGCTGGCAATCGCCGAATAGAGCGCAACTACGCCCACGCCGATCGCCTGAGCCGCAAGCTGACCGACCATAGTCACACCCTCAGCATAGCCTGCGCCGCCGAGACTTGGTGACATGAACACGGCCAGCAGGATCGAGCCAACAATCCCGCCTACGCCGTGAACCGCGAAGACATCGAGCGAATCGTCGATCTTCAGTTTTTGCTTCACCAGCTGGATCATCGGGTAGCAGACCAGCGCGGCAATCGCGCCAAGCAGCATCGCTGATCCTGGCGAGATAAAGCCTGCCGCAGGGGTGACCGTCGCCAGACCCGCAACCGCTCCAGTGGCAAAGCCAACCGAAGTAGGCTTGCCGACGGTAAACTTCTCAATCAGCAACCAGACCAGCGCGGCGACACTGGCCGCGACGTGCGTATTGATGATCGCACTGGCGGCATCATCGCTGGCGGCCAGGGCGGAACCGCCATTGAAGCCGAACCAGCCAACCCACAGCAGCGCTGCCCCGGCCATAGTGAGCGAAGGGCTGTGCGGCAGCATCAGCGTCTTGGGGAAGCCCTGACGACGGCCGAGGAGCAGGGCCGCGACCAGCGCAGAAACACCGGCAGTGGTGTGAACAACAATGCCCCCGGCAAAATCGAGCGTGCCAACATTGGTGGCGAGCCAGCCCTGACCCCAGACCCAGTGCGCAACTGGCGCATAGACGATCAGGCTCCACAGCGCGCAAAAGCCAATTACCCAGCCGAACCGGGCGCGATCTACCCAGGCACCCGCCATCAGCGCCGGGGTGATCGCCGCGAAGGTCAACTGGAACAGCGCAAAGGTCCGCTCTGAGATGTTCAGATCACCGCGCAGCAATTGCTCGGTACCGATCAACATCCACGCATTTCCGGCGCCAATCCAGCCGTTGGTCACGTCGCCAAAGGCGAGGGTGTAGCCAACGATGATCCACAGCGTTGAGGCAATCGCGGCAATGGCACCGATCTGGACAAGCACCGAAAGGAAGTTCTTGGCGCGGACCAGGCCGCCGTAAAACAAGGCCAGTCCCGGCATGGTCATCAGCAGGACCAGCGCCGATGAAGTCAGGATCCAGGCCGTGTCACCCGTGTCGAGCGTGCCCGTGGCGGCAGTTTGCGCAAAAGCAGGACTTGCACCTGCGAGTAGTGCCAAGCCCGCTGCCAGAGCCTTTTTGTTGCGCATCCCTGTTCTCCCCCGCCAGTTCCGGCATGATTCCGCCGGCCGGGTTAGAGCAATAAACCGCCCTCCGGCAAGCGATTGCACAGGCACTTCATTGCGTCAGATCGGGATTTATGCCCAGCCCAGGATCACCTGGTCTGGCGGGCGGTGGCCATCGATCCAGAATCGGATGTTGGCAATCACCTTCTCACCAGCCAGCGAGCGGCCTTCGACCGTGGCGCTGCCAAGGTGCGGCAGTGTAATCACATTTGGCAGCGCGATCAGGCGGGGATCCACCTGTGGTTCGCGGGCATAGACATCCAGTCCGGCCCCGCCCAGCTTGCCGGCCTGCAATGCGGCGGTCAGCGCATCCTCATCGATCAGGTCGCCACGCGCGGTGTTGATCACGAATGCATCAGATTTCAGCAAAGCGATGCGCCGGGCGTTAAGCAGCTGGTGGGTTTCGGCACTGGCCGGGCAGTGCAGTGAAATGATGTCTGCCTCTGCCAGCAACTTATCCAGATCAGGCTCGTACCGGGCACCCAGCATGATTTCGACCGCACCCGGCAACGGTCGCCGGTTGTGATAGGTGATTTCCATCCCGAAAGCGCGGGCGCGATGCGCAACGGCTTGGCCGATCCGGCCCATGCCCACGATAGCCAGTCGCTTGCCGCCGGTCGATCGGCCGAGCAGCTGGGTCGGTGCCCAACCGGTCCAGCCTCCATCGCGCACCAGGCGGCTCCCTTCGCCCAAGCGTCGGGGCACGGAGAGGATCAGCATCATCGTCAGGTCCGCCGTGTCATCGGTAAAGACGCCGGGCGTGTTGGTTACGATGATCTTTTTTGCGCGGGCCGCCGCCAGATCGATATGTTCGATCCCGGCCCCGAAACTGGCGATCAGGCCCAGCCGGTCACCGCATTCGTCAAGCATTGTCGCGTCAATCCGGTCGGTCACCGTAGGGACCAGAACATCGGCGTCCCGCATCGCTGCGACAAGCTCAGCGCGACTGAGCGGCGTGTCGTTGGTGTTGGTTACGACGTCAAACAGCTCTGCCATCCGCGCCTCTACGGCCGGGACAAGGCGGCGGGTCACGAAGACTCGCGGTTTACCGGAAACTCTGCGGGCGAGGGGCGTGTCTGAGACGATTGGCATGACACTGCGCTAATCCCGGGGATGGTTATGGGTCAAGCGGCTTGAACCTTGCGGGCGGACATCGCTATTAGTCAGACATGCGGACCCGACTCTACTTGCGATCTTTAATTGCTGCCACCTTACTGGGCGCAGCCTCACCGGTAATGGCCCAAGAAGCCAAGGTTCCTTATTGGGCCTCAATTCGTTCTGGCGAAGTAAATATGCGCGTCGGCCCGGCAGAGGAGTATCAGGTTACTTGGGTCTATCGTCGCCCGCAGCTGCCGATGAAAGTTTTGCGGGTGAAAGACGGCTGGCGCCTGGTTCAGGATCCCGATGGCGCCAAGGGTTGGATGAACCAGCGCTTCTTAACCCGGCAGCGCGCCGGTTATGTCAAAGGCAATGGGCCTGCTGATATGCGCCAGTCGGGTGATGCCGGGGCAGCGCTATTGTGGCGCATCGCCCCTGGCAACGTCGGCTTGCTGGGTGACTGCGAGGCAGGCTGGTGCAAGTTCGAACTTGGCCAGCGCAAGGGTTTTGTTGAGCAGTCCAGGCTTTGGGGGGCAGGGGAGCCCTAAAGCTCCCCACCCAATCAGACGAGTTCAATCAGACGAGCTCAATCGCGATGGCGGTGGCTTCCCCGCCGCCGATGCAGAGGCTGGCGACACCCTTGGTCTTGCCATGACGCTGCAGCGCCGCGATCAGGGTGGTGACGATCCGGGCACCCGATGCACCGATCGGATGACCCAGCGCGGTTGCGCCGCCATGAACATTGATCTTGTCATGCGGAATGCCAAGGTCATGCATCGCGAACATCGCCACACAGGCGAAGGCCTCGTTCACTTCAAACAGGTCAACCTCGTCCAGTGACCAGCCCGCGCGCTTTAGCAGCTGATTGATCGCACCGACCGGCGCGGTGGTGAAGTCCTTTGGCTCTTGCGCATGGGCGGCAATGGCGACCAAGCGTGCGACAGGGGTTACACCCTTGGCCGCAGCCACGCTGGTGCGGGTCAGAACCAGAGCAGCAGCGCCATCGGAGATTGAGCTGGAGGTGGCGGCGGTAATCGTGCCGTCCTTGGCAAAGGCTGGCTTCAGCGTCGGGATTTTGTCCGGGCGGCCTTTGCCGGGCTGCTCATCGGTATCGACCACGGTTTCGCCGGAACGTGACACCACGGTCACGGGGGCAATCTCAGCCACGAACGCACCAGCGGCAATTGCGGCCTGAGCGCGGCGGAGCGATTCGATCGAATAGGCGTCCTGCGCCTCACGCGTCAGTTGATAGGCATTCGCGGTGTCCTGAGCGAAAGTTCCCATGGCGCGGCCAGGTTCATAGGCATCTTCCAGCCCATCGAGGAACATATGGTCATAGGCGGTATCGTGGCCGATCCGCGCGCCTGAGCGGTGCTTCTTCAGGATGTAGGGTGCATTGGTCATGCTCTCCATTCCGCCAGTAACCACCAGGTCAATCGACCCGGCGGCCAGCGCTTCGGCGCCCATGATCAGGGTCTGCATGCCTGAACCGCAGACTTTGTTGACCGTAGTGGCCTGGACGGACTTGGGCAGGCCAGCCTTGATCGTGGCCTGCCGGGCCGGGGCCTGACCCAGGCCGGCCGGCAGCACGCAGCCCATGTAGACGCGTTCAATCTCTGCGCCGTCTACACCGGCCCGCTCAACCGCCGCTTTGATCGCCGTGGCACCCAAGTCGGTTGCCGAGACATCGGATAGCGCTCCCTGCATGCCGCCCATCGGGGTGCGGGCATAGGACAGGATGACGATCGGATCAGAGGGAGAGAGCTGCGCCATGAGAAGGCCTTTCGAAGCTGCGGAATGCCCGGGTCTTTAATATTGCGCTGCGGCAATGGCAATTGCACGAAAGTTCCCTGTCTTGCCAAGCGCAGCAACTTGCCCGAAAAGAGTGGCAAATAGAAACTGGAGAGCCTGCAATGAGCGCGACTGAACTGACCCGGATGGATTCCGTACTGGCCCGGCAGAAGGCGGCATTCACCGCCGCGCAGCCAGAGGCGCTCTCTGTCCGGCGTGACCGGATTGACCGCGCAATCGCCATGCTGGTCGATCACAAGGATGCCTTCGCCAAGGCGGTCTCGGCCGATTTTGGACACCGCAGCATTGAACAGACCTTGATGACGGACATCATGCCATCGGTCAGCGCACTGAAGCACGCCCGCAAGCATTTCGAAGCCTGGTCACGTAACGAAAAGCGCAAGGCGATGTTCCCACTCGGACTGATCGGTGCGAAGGCAGAGGTGCGCTGGCAGGCCAAGGGTGTGGTTGGCGTGATCGCGCCGTGGAACTTCCCGGTCGGGATGGTGATGGTGCCGATGGCGGGAATTCTCGCCGCCGGTAATCGCGCGATGATCAAGCCCAGCGAGTTTACCGAGCGCGTTGCCGACCTGTTCGCTGAACTGGTCCCGCAGTATTTCGCCGAAGAGGAAATGGCGGTCTTCACCGGCGCGGTCGAAGTGGGCACGGCATTTTCGAAGCTGGCCTTTGATCACCTGATCTTCACCGGGGCGACCAGCGTCGGCAAGCATATCATGCGCGCTGCGGCGGAGAACCTGGTGCCGGTCACGCTGGAACTGGGCGGCAAATCGCCAACCTTCATCGGCCGCAGCGCCAACAAGACCAAGGCCGCTCAGCGGATCGCCATGGGCAAGATGATGAATGCGGGCCAGATCTGCCTGGCTCCGGATTACCTGATGGTCGCGAAAGAGCAGGAAGAAGAAGTCATCGGCAATGTGGTCAGCGCGGTCAGCGCGATGTACCCAACCCTGCTGGCTAATGATGATTACACTTCAGTGGTCAACGGCCGCAATCGCGAGCGACTGGAAAGCTATCTGGCCGATGCCCGCGCCAAGGGCGCCGAGCTGATCGAAGTCAATCCGGGTGGTGAGGACTTCAGCGCATCGAACGGCAACAAGATGCCGCTGACGATCATCCGCAATGTCACCGATGACATGAAGGTCATGCAGGATGAGATTTTCGGTCCGATCCTGCCGGTTATGACCTATTCGACAATCGACGAAGCGATCGACTATGTGAACGGCCACGATCGTCCGCTGGGCCTCTATTACTTTGGCGATGATCGCGCCGAAGAAGAAAAGGTGCTGACCCGGACGATCTCGGGCGGCGTGACAGTTAATGACGTGCTGTTCCACAATGCGATGGAAGACCTTCCGTTCGGCGGGGTCGGTCCTTCGGGGATGGGCAACTACCATGGACATGATGGGTTCAAGACCTTCAGCCACCCGCGCGCAGTCTATCGCCAGAGCGGGGTGGATGTCGCCAGCCTGTCGGGCTTTAAGCCGCCCTACGGCAAGTCGACTCAGGCCACCTTGGCGCGTGAACTCAAGAAGTAGGGCTTTGGTCTGATCGGCTGACTGGCCGTCAGGCTATTAATCGGGCAAATTCGGGGCTTCCCCCACTTGCGCAGGGCGAGTGGGGGGACTAGGGCGCGGGCATCCATCCGCAATGCCGAGTCAGAGCTTTGGTTGACCTGTCGCAATACCTGCCGATCCTGATTTTCCTTGGGATAGCCCTGGCGCTTTCCAGCCTCTTCGTCTTTTTGCCGATGGGGGTTGCCCGGCTGACTGGCGCACACAATCCCAACGCCGACAAGCTGAGCGAGTACGAATGCGGCTTTCCCGCGTTCGA
>CAZNFV010000036.1:0-13949 GCA_964572445.1 uncultured Novosphingobium sp.
CCCCCGCCACCACCACCGGCAAGAACGTCGCCCCGCGCGTCGCCGCGCTGCTCGACGTGATGCAGATCTCGGACATCCTCTCGGTCGAAGGCCCCAAAACCTTCACCCGCCCGATCTATGCCGGCAACGCCATTGCTACGGTCGAATCGAGCGATGCCAAGCTGGTGATCACCGTGCGCGGCACCGCCTTTGCCAAGGCTGCGGCCACCGGCGGTGCGGCTCCGGTCGAAGCCGTGTCGGGCCCGGACGCTGCCGGCACCTCGGCCTTCGTTGGTTCGGAAGTCGCCAAGAGCGAGCGTCCGGAACTGACCAGCGCCAAGATCATCGTCTCGGGCGGGCGCGCGCTGAAGGATGCAGACACCTTCAAGGCCGTGATCTTCCCACTGGCGGACAAGCTGAACGCCGGCGTTGGCGCCAGCCGCGCCGCAGTTGATGCGGGCTATGTCCCCAATGACTATCAGGTTGGCCAGACCGGCAAGATCGTCGCCCCGGAAATCTACGTCGCGGTCGGCATCTCGGGCGCGATCCAGCACCTGGCCGGGATGAAGGATTCCAAGACCATCATCGCCATCAACAAGGACGAGGACGCCCCGATCTTCCAGGTCGCGGACATCGGCCTGGTCGGCGATCTGTTCACGCTGGTGCCGGAACTGACCGGCAAGCTCTAAGCCTGCGAGGCATTGCGATACCCGGAAAGGCCCTGCGCAAGCGGGGCCTTTTCTTTTCAAACTCACATGTCCATCTTCCAACGATGATCCACCGCACGATTCTGGCCGCGCTGCTATTCACGGCTATTGCGCCCGCAAACGCTGCTGACCTCCGGTTAGAGCCCGCTTCATCATGGCAGATCGATAAGGCACCTGAACTTTGCCGCCTTTCGCGCGAATATGTCGCGGGTGACGAGCGCATCAGCTTCCGCCTCGAACAGTACCGGCCCGGTGCGAAAGTGGACGCCGTGGTTGTCACCGATCGCGTCGTGCGGGCAGAAAGCATGGCTGGCTTCAAGGTGCGGCTGGGGCGAACAGCCCCATTTCGCACGCCTTCATTCCCCTTGATCCTGCCCGATGGGCGCAAGGCCATGCTGTTCCACTTCCAGCTGGTGAAGCCGAACCGGACTTCTGATTTCACCTGGCCTTCCGACGCAGCGCTTGCGGCAATTGACGAGATTGAGCTTTCGACCCCGGGCATGGGGACAATGGTGTTTCAGACCCGTACCTTTGGGCGCGCGATGGCCGAAATGCGGCGCTGTGCTGATGATTTGGTCCGGGCCTGGGGGTTTGATCCCGCTCAGCAGGCCAGCCTGTCCAAACAGCCCGAACCGGTGAGCAAACCCAGAACATGGCTTCGTTCTGAAGACTTCAGCGGGCTACCTCCGGCAGCGGGCCAGATAGACAGCCTTTTGGTGCGGCTAAATGTCGACGCAACGGGATCGGTAACTGCCTGCGCCGTGGCCCGCACTTATAGCGATCCTGCCGTGGCTGCGCGCAGCTGCCCGGCACTGTTGAAGCGGGCCCGCTTCACACCTGCACTTGACGCCGCGGGCACTCCTGTCGCGAGCTATTGGGTCAGCCGAGTTTCGCGGATTTAATGTCGCTCATATAAGACGAGTGGGGAACCATCGTCGGCCGCCTGCTGGCCATAGCGCACGAAGCCCAGCTTGGCGGCTATCGCTTCCGACGCGCCGTGGCCTTCCTCGATCATGCAGGCGATGCGCTGGCGGCCATGGGTTGCGTCAAACCAGTCCAGCGCGGCGGTCATGACTTCGCTGGCCAGGCCCTGACCCCAGGCATCGCGGTGGACGATCCAGCCGGCTTCGGGTGCATTGTCAAAGCCCTGCTCCACGCCGAAGCCGCGATGGCTGCGGAACACGCCGCAGTTGGCAACGATCCGGCCTTCGCCCCGGCGGCGGACCATGAACGTGCCATAGCCCCACAGCGCCCATGATCCGGCATTGCGGGTCAGGCGGGTGAAGCTGTCCATTTCTGAAGCAACGAACCCGCCAAGGAAACGCCGGGTCTCTTCATCGCGGGTCAGCTCGAACAGATCGGCCAGGTCATCCGCCTGCGGCTGCCACAGTTCATAACGCTCGGTGACCAGAACCGGTGTGGTGTTTTGATCCATTGCCCATCCCCCTCACCCGACTGCCCTAAGCGTGTCGAAGGGCTGTACTCGCCTGCTTTTGTCACGCGCAACCGCTCAAGGGAAGATCGGTCCTTCGACAAGCTCAGGACGGGCGGGGAATGGTGTTGCGCACGGCCTAAAGCTGCTGGTCCACCGCATGGATGATCACCCCGACCAGCCCGCCGACCATCGTGCCGTTGATGCGGATGAACTGCAGATCGCGCCCGACGGCACCTTCGATCCGGTCCGTCACAGTACTGGCATCCCAGCGCTTGACCGTTTCAGAGACCAGCCGGACGATCTGATCGCCATAGCGGACCGATGCCCCGACCAGTGTCCGGCGGGCGAAACGGTTGATCTGTTCCTGCAAGGCCGGATCATCGCGCAAGTGGCGGCCGAGTTCAGCCAGGGCTTCAGTCGCCTGACTGCCGATCTGGCCTTCGGGCTGACGCAGCCGCTCCAGCAGTTTGAGCCGCAGCCGTTCCCACACCCCCTGCCACCAGATCGAGACCGCGGGATTGGCGATCAGATCGCCCTTCATCCGTTCGACCTTGGCGCGCAGTTCAGGATCGTGCTGCAGGTCTGCCGCCAGCTGGGCGAGGCCTTCTTCGATCTTGCTGCGCAGGGGATGGTCCGGATCGACGATCACTTCGGCCAGTAGCTTGTAAAGCCCATCGAGCACCGAATTGGCCAGGCGTTCATCCAGCCCGGTCCAGCGCAGGATCGCATTGGCGCGGGTGTGGATCAGTTCGCGCACCAGCACTTCATTGTCTTCGAGCGTCAGCCCGGCCCAGCGGACCAGCGAATCGATCACCGGCATGTGGCGCTTGTCCGCGATGGTCGCGCCCAGCATCTGGCCGACCAGCGGCGATACTTCGAGCCTGTCGATCTGCTTGAACAGCCCGCCGCGCACCTGATTGCCCAGCCGTTCGGGATCGAGTGATTCGAGCACATGGGCCAGCAGCTCGGCTGCACCGGCGCGGAGCCGGCTGCTGCCGCCAGTTTGCGGATCGGCCAGCCAGTTGCCGGCCGCGCCGGCCAGGTTCATCCCACTCATCCGCCGCGCCACCACCTGGGGGGTCAGGAAGTTGGTCCGCAGGAAGGCCGCCATCGTATCGGCGATGCGGTCCTTGTTTTCGGGCACGATCGCGGTGTGCGGGATCGGCAGGCCCAGCGGGCGGCGGAACAGTGCCGTTACCGCGAACCAGTCTGCCAGCCCGCCGACCATCGCCGCTTCGGCAAAGGCCAGGACATAGCCCATGGCCGGGTGCAGTCCCTGATAGTGGCGCGCCAGCAGATAGAGCCCGGCCATGATGACCAGCAGACCGGTGGCTGCGCGCCGCATGCGCCGCGCCCGGTCGACCGGTTGGCCAGGGCGTGCATCCACCAGAGGGGCCGGACTGCTCACTCCGCCGGCAGGGCCCCGCCTTCGAGGCCATCCCTGGCGCCGTGCTCATCGCCCGGCTGGTAACTGAGCAACCGCTTGCGCAGCCACGGACCGGCGCGCTTTTCAAATCCATCCGCCAGGCTGAAGCCAGCCGGCACGATCAACAGGGTCAGCAGTGTCGAAAGGATCAGCCCGCCAATCACGACTGTGCCCATCGGTGCCCGCCAGGCTCCGTCGCCGGAACCGATCCAGCCCGAGATCGCAGTTGGCACCATGCCGGCGGTCATCGCGACGGTGGTCATGATGATCGGCTGGGCCCGCTTGTGCCCGGCTTCGACAATGGCTTCGAACTTGCCCACGCCGCGCGCCATCTCTTCGATCGCGAAATCGACCAGCAGGATCGAATTCTTGGCGACGATCCCGAACAGCATCAGGATCCCGATAAACACCGGCATCGACATCGGCTGACCGACCAGCACCAGTGCGATCAGGCCGCCCAGTGGCGCCAGGAACAGCGAGCTCATGTTGACCAGCGGTGAGACGAAGCGATGATAAAGCAGGACCAGCACGGCGAAGACCAGCAGGATGCCCGAGACCAGCGCAATGCCGAAATTGCGGATCATTTCAGCCTGCCACTCATCCTCACCAAACGGCGCATTGGAAACACCGAGCGGCAGGTTCTTCATCGTCGGCAGGGCGTTGACCTTTTCCATCGCCGTGCCTTTGACGACGCCCGGCGCAAGGTCAGCCCCGACGAAGATGCGGCGGTTCTGGTTGTAGCGCTGGATCGAAACCGGGCCTGAGCCAAAACCGATCTCGGCCACCCGCGACAGCGGCACGGAACCGCCGGAAGTCGTTGGCACCGGCAGGTTCTGGATTGTCGAAAGGTCCTGCCGCGCTTCAACCGGCAAGCGCACACGGATCGGCACCTGACGGTCAGTCAGCGAAAACTTCGCCGCGTTCTGATCGATATCGCCGATCGTGGCGATGCGGATCGTCTGGCTGAGCGCCGAGGTTGTCACGCCCATGCTCGCAGCCAGGTCCAGCCGCGGCTTGATCACCACTTCAGGGCGGCGCATGTCAGCGGCGATCCGCGGCGCGACCAGTTCCTTCACGCCCTTCATCTCTTCAACCAGCTTGGAAGCGGTCGCATCAAGCAGCTTTGAATCCGAGCCAGAGAGCATGACCGAGACCGGTCGGCCGGTGCCGCCACCTGGTCCGCCAAAGCTCTGGATCGTGACGCGGGCATCAGCGATCTGCTGCAAGACTGGCGTCAGCTCGCGCTCGATCACCATGCTGCTGTTTTCGCGATCTTCCTTCAGCGTCACGAAGACGCGGCCATTGCCTTCGCTGAAACGCGCCAGCACGGTCTTGGTTTCGGAGCGCTGTTTCGCGATCTTGACCACCTGATCGATCACGGCCTCGGTCTGCTTCAGCGTGGTGCCGGGGACCATTTCCACGCGAACCTGGATAAAATCGCCATCCGCGGTCGGGAAGAACTGGGTTGGGATACTGGTGAACAGAATGCCCGTCAGGCCCAGTGCACCCAGGCCGACGCCCAGCATCCACACGCGGTGATCGCGGCGGCGCGCGGCCCAGCGCAGGTGCATAAAGCGGTACCAGTCGGATAGGGCCTGCGGGGCAAAGCCGCTCGCCAGCAACAGCAGGCGATAGACCAGCCAGGCCAGGCCAATACCAAGCCCGACGCCGAGGAAAGCCGAAACCCAGCCCGGGACAACGTCACGCAGGGCTTCGATCTTGCCAATCGCCTGAGCGGGGATCATCGCCCCGGCGCCAAACGCCGCCAGGACCAGCAATGTCGCCACGGTCCAGACCAGATAGAACCACCAGCGCGACGGGACCGGTGGCAGCGCGGCGCGCAGGGCCTTGGCTTCACGCTGATCAATCGACCAGCGCAGCACGCCCAGATAGCGATCCATCCACGCCCCGCCGCCGTGTTCTTCCTCGCCATGGGACTTGAGGAAATAGGCCGCGACCATGGGCGTGATCATGCGGGCGACGGCCAGCGACATCAGCACCGAAACCACCACGGTCAGGCCGAAATTCTTGAAGAACTGGCCCGATACGCCGGGCATCAGGCCAACCGGCAGGAAGACCGCGACAATCGAGAACGTGGTGGCAACCACGGCCAGCCCGATCTCGTCAGCCGCATCGATCGAGGCCTGATAGGCGCTCTTGCCCATGCGCATGTGGCGCACGATATTCTCGATCTCCACGATCGCATCGTCGACCAGCACACCTGCGACCAGGCCCAGGGCCAGCAGTGACAGCGTGTTGAGCGTGAAGCCCATCAGATCCATGAACCAGAAGGTCGGGATCGCCGAAAGCGGGATTGCCAGGGCCGAGATGACCGTGGCGCGCCAGTCACGCAGGAAGAAGAACACCACGATCACTGCCAGGATCGCCCCTTCGACCATCGCCGAAATCGAGCTTTCGTATTGCGCCTTGGTGTAGTCGACCGAGGTGAACTGGCGGATGAACTTGATCCCCGGGTTCTCTTTTTCGATCTTCTGGATTTCGGCAAAGGCACTGTCATAGACCGAAACGTCAGAGGCGCCGCGGGCCCGGGCGATGCCGAACGTCACCACCGGCTTGCCATCGGCCTTGCCCATGCTGGTGATCTCACCATAGCTGTCCTGGACACGGGCGAAGTCGGTCAGCTTGACCGTGCGGCCATTGCCCAGCGGAATATCGGTCTGCGACAGTTCGTAAGCTGTCTCGGCATTGCCAAGCACGCGCACCGATTGCCGCGATCCGGCGATTTCAGCGCGGCCACCGGCGGCGTTGACGTTAAGCTGGCGCAACTGAGCATTGACCTGGCTGGCCGTGATCCCAAGCGACTGCATCCGCGCCGGGTCGAGCGTGACCGTGATCTCGCGATTCACGCCGCCGCCGCGATTGACCGCCGCCATGCCGGGAATGTTGAGCAGGCGCTTGGTCACCGTATCATCGATGAACCACGACAGCTGCTCGATCGTCATGTCATCGGCCTGGACCGCGAAATAGGCGATTGGATCGGACGAGGTCTGGGCCTTGACCACCTGCGGCTCAAGGATCCCGTCGGGCAGTTCGCCGCGCGCCTGATCGACCGCGTTCTTGACCTCGTTAACCGCCTCGTTGACGTCTTCGCCGATCTTGAACTCGATCATCGTCTGGCTGCGGCCTTCCGATGCGGTCGAACTGATCGACTGGACGCCGGAAATGGTCCGCACTGCGGATTCAACCCGCTGGGTGATCTGGGTTTCGATCTCGGTCGGTGCGGCGCCCGGCTGGGCGATCGAGACGATCACCATCGGGAACTCAACGTCCGGATCGTTCTGGACCTCCATCTGGGCGAAGCTCATGACCCCGGCCAGCATCAGGCCGATGAAGAGCACGATCGGCACCACCGGGTTGCGGATCGACCAGGCCGAGATGTTGCGGAAGTTCATCGCCAGATCCTGTCTTCAGCCAGAGGCCGTTTTACTGCTTAACCAGCTTGGGGTTAACCGTCTCGCCCGGCGAGAGGAACCCGCCCGCGCGCATCACGACATGTTCACTGCCATTCAGGCCTTCAACCACCGCGATGCCATCGGCCGTGACCAGCCCGGTCTTCACATTGCGGCGTTCGGCCTTGTTGTTCTTGCCGACAATGTAGACGTAGCTGCCTTCGTTATCCGAAAGGATAGCCGATTCCGGCAGCATCGGTGCCACCACCGTTCCGGCCTTGATCACGGCAGTCGCAAAGCCGCCGGGACGCAGGTCTGGCGAATAGGACAGGGCGATGCGGGCAATGCCCTGGCGGCTGGCGGGATCGATCACCGGGGCGGTCTGCCAGACCTGGCCGCTAAAGGAACGGGTGCCGCCAACCGGGGTTACTTCGGCGCCGACGCCATTGGAAACCTGGGCCAGCTCAGTCTCACCAACCAGCGCGCGCAGTTCCATCTCACCGCCCTTGGCCAGACGGAACAGGATGCCCGAACCGGCGCTGACCACCTGCCCTGGTTCAACCCGGCGCTCCAGCACCAGACCGGCGGCCGGTGCAACGACATTAAGCCGCCCCAGCTGCGCGTTGAGGACGCCAAGCTGTGCCCCAGCAACGCGAACCTGCGCAGCGGCGGCATCCCGTTGCGCCTTCAGGCGATCAATATCGGCGGTTGAGACAAATCCGCGGTCAACCAGCTTGAGCGCGCGATCAAGATTGGCCTGGGCCAGCTGGGCATTGGCCCGGGCGACCTCGATCTGCGCGGCCTGGCTGGCGCGCTGCTGGACCTGGACCGAGCGATCAATCACCGCCAGAACCTGTCCTGCGCCAACCCACTGACCCGGCTCGACCAGCACGGAAACGATCTGGCCACCTTCACCCGGAACGCCAATCGGCAGCTCACGGCGGGCCGCAAGGGTGCCGGTCACATTGATCGCACCCTCAATCGTGCCACGCCCCGGGGCCACGACCGAAACCACGGCAGCCTGCGATTTCTTGTCGCCGGCCGCAGCCGGATCGTCGCGATGCGTCAGGAACCAGATGCCGACGAGGCCGGCAAAAACGGCCAGACCGATCATCCACAGCCTGCGCCGTGAACGCCGGTCTTCCTCCGCATCGCCCATCAGAACCGCGGCGGAATCTGTTTCCGCCAAGTCTTCTGCTGCAATCCGCGTGTCATAGTTCATGGCCGGACCTGCCCCATCTTGCATCGCCGTTCCACCGCATCCAGTCAGAACGACTGAAACGGCATCACGGCACTGTATTACTCTGCTATATCACTTCAGGCAAGTCCGCAGCACGGCGGGCCTTGTGAAGCGGCACTTATTACAGGGCGGAGCCATAGGCCGCAGCCTGCTGCAACGCAACGCAATGCTCGGCAAACGGCAGATGGGGTCCGGCGAAATGCGCGGGGCACCCAGGGGGAGTTCGCCCTGGGCAGGCCTGCAATTGCACGCACCCGAGCCAGTCAAGCTGGCCCGGGGCGCGGTTAGATGTTTTGCGGCGAGCGACTTCGCCGCAGAGTTATAGCGATCTCAGTATTTTAGCTGGCGCTCGTAAAGGCCGCGGTAATGCTGGATCCGCGTGACGCGCAGACCCTGCATGCCCGAGCGGTCAACCGCCCGTTGCCACGAGGCAAATTCCTCAAGCGTCAGGTTATAGCGCTCGCAGACCTCATCGATCGTCAGCAGTCCGCCGTTGACCGCCGCCACGACTTCGGCCTTGCGACGCACGACCCAGCGAGTGGTGCTGGGCGGCGGCAACGAATCAACCGTTAACGGCTCACCAAGTGGGCCAATTACCATTGCGGGTCGGATTTTCTGGTTCTCGATCATGTTCATCCTTGGCCGTCGCTTGGCCTGTCGGCAACGGCAGAGACAGTATTGCCCGTCAGGACTTTGCCATCTGCTGAAACACTTGGGTTAACATCACGTGAGGCATCCCAGCCTCCTGCCGATGCGAGGGGAGATCGAGACCCGAACGATCCTCCCAGCAGCCGCAGATCATGGCTCTCGGCTTCAAACAATTGCACCCGCGCAGCATGAGCTGCTTGCAACCGGGCGCTCAGGGCGTGCCAATCGCAACGTCCTGAAACAATGCCTTTGCTGACCGGGATCACCCGTTCGCGCAGGCTTGCAATCATGTCCTTGCCGAATTCCATAAGCGCCGTTCTAGCGCGATAAGGTCAACAGCACGTAAAGCCCCGGTTTACCCGATGGTCATGGACCTTACCGGAATCCGACGCGCCCCCTGCGGCTTTTTGCCACGTGACAGCGAAGCGTGTTAAGGGCCGCGACCATGGACCTGGCATCCCCTCCAACGCTCGATCCCGCGACCCTGTTCCAGCTTGACGGCCCGCCCAGTGCCAAGCGCATTTGCGTGGCGATGTCGGGCGGGGTGGATAGCTCGGTGGTGGCGGCCCTGGCCGCGCAGAGCGGCGCCGAGGTTATTGGCGTAACCTTGCAACTTTATGATTCGGGCGCAGTCTCTGCCCGCAAAGGCGCCTGCTGTGCCGGCGACGATATCCGCGACGCCCGCGCCGTGGCCGACCGGCTGGGCATCCAGCACTATGTCATCGACCACGAATCCGCCTTCCGTGAGGAAGTGGTCGAGCAGTTCGCCGACGAATATCTGGCCGGACGCACCCCGATCCCCTGCATCCGCTGCAATATGGGGCCCAAGTTTACCGACCTGTTCCGCATGGCGCGGGAATTTGGCGCCGATTGCCTGGCCACCGGGCACTATGTGCGCCGGGCGATCGGACCGGCCGGGCCGGAATTGCACCGCGCGCTCGATCCGGCGCGCGATCAATCCTATTTCCTTTATGCGACGACCGAAGCGCAGCTCGATTATCTGCGCTTTCCGCTCGGCGGCTTGCCCAAGCCGCAGGTTCGCGCGCTGGCCGAGGCGGCAGGCCTGCGGACTGCGGCCAAGCCCGATAGCCAGGACATCTGCTTCGTCCCCGATGGTGACTATGCGCGGATCGTGAAGTCGGTTCGCCCGGAAGGCGTCCGGCCCGGAGCGATTGTCCATGTCGAAAGCGGTGCCGTGCTGGGCCAGCACGAAGGCGTGATCCACTTTACCGTTGGCCAGCGCCGGGGGCTGGAAATCGGCGGCCAGCCAGAGCCGCTTTATGTCGTGGGGATTGACGCCGTATCTGCCGAAGTCCGCGTTGGCCCGCGCCGCCTGCTGGCCGTCAGCGCGGCCCGGGTGATCGAGACCAACCGGATTGGCCCCCTGCCCGATGGCCCCTTGCTGGCCAAGGTCCGCTCGCTGGCAAAGCCGGTGCCGGTAACGCTGGAAGGCCCGCTGGGCGATAATGCCAGCACCACGATCCGCTTTGCCAATCCTGAATACGGCGTCGCGCCGGGTCAGGCCGCAGTGCTCTACGCCGGAGAGCGCGTGGTTGGCGGCGGCTGGATTGCTGAAACCGCGGCGTGATCACGCACGATTGACCGCAAGGGCCAATCGGTTATGGCGGAACGGACCTGTAATATAGCAGGTTATACGGACCGTGCGGGACCCGACCATGACCCTCAAAGTGCTGATCCCTCGTCGTCTCGAGGATGAACGCGGCTGGTTCACCGAAACCTGGAACCGCGCACGGCTTGAGGCTGCGGGAGTTTCAATCGACTTTTGCCAGGACAACCATTCGCTCTCCCGTGCTGCGGGCACGCTGCGCGGGATGCATTTCCAGACCCCGCCCTTTGCCCAGATCAAGCTCGTCCGCTGCCTGCGTGGCCGGATCTGGGATGTCGCGGTCGATATCCGTCGCGCTTCGCCCACCTTCGGCCAGTGGCAAGCGGTCGAGCTGTCTGCGGAGAACGGCAAACAGCTGCTCATCCCGGCGGGCTACGCCCACGGCTTCCTGACGCTCGAGCCGGATTGCGAAATCGCTTACAAAGTTGACGCACACTATTCTGCGGCCAGCGATGGCGGCTTTGCCTGGGATGATCCGGAAGTCGGGATCGACTGGCCGATCTCAGGACAGCCGGTGCTTTCTGACAAGGACCTGGCGCTCCCCCCGCTGGCGCAGCTGGCGATCGATTTTCCCTACAATGGCCAGCCGTTAGGACCCTTGCAGGAAATTGCAGTGTAATCAGCACCGGGCACAGCGAAAGTGACAGAGATTAAGGCAATGAAGATCCTGGTTACCGGCGGCGCAGGCTTCATCGGCTCGGCCCTGATCCGGCACCTGATCGCTGAGAGTGAACACGCGGTGCTCAATCTCGACAAGTTGACCTATGCTGGCGTGCTGGAATCGCTCGACGCTGTTTCAGACAGTCCTCGCTACCGCTTTGTTCACGGCGATATCTGCGATGCAGGACTGGTCGCCGGGTTGCTGGCAGAGTTCCAACCCGATGTGATCGCGCACCTGGCAGCCGAAAGCCATGTCGATCGTTCGATCGACGGCCCCGGCGCGTTCATCCAGACCAATGTCGTCGGCACTTTCACCATGCTGCAACAGGCGCTCGGCTATTGGCAAGGCCTGGAGCCTGCGCGGCAAGCCACGTTCCGTTTCCACCATATCTCGACCGACGAAGTGTTCGGATCGCTGGGAGAAGACGGGTTCTTCACCGAAACCACGCCGTATGATCCCCGTTCGCCCTATTCGGCATCGAAGGCGGCGTCCGACCACCTGGTCCGCGCCTGGGGCCATACCTACGGCTTGCCGGTGCTGGTTACGAACTGCTCCAACAATTACGGGCCCTATCACTTTCCCGAAAAGCTGATCCCGCTGATAATTATCCGCGCGCTCGCCGGGGAGCCACTGCCGGTCTACGGCGATGGCAGCAATGTGCGGGATTGGCTGTTTGTCGAAGATCACGCCCGCGCCTTGCGGCGGGTCTTCGAAGACGGCGCGCCCGGTCAGACCTATAACATCGGCGGCAATTCAGAGCGGCGCAATATCGAAGTGGTGCGGGCCATCTGCGCCGCGCTTGATGCACGCCAACCGCGCAGCGATGGCAGGCCCTATGCCGATCAGATAACTTTCGTGGCCGACCGTCCGGGGCACGACCAGCGCTATGCGATTGATGCCAGCAAGATCGGGCGAGAGCTTGGCTGGCAACCAGCGATCAGCTTTGAGGACGGCATTTCGCGGACGGTCGAATGGTACCTGGCGCGCAAAGACTGGTGGGAACCGATCCTGCAGCGCCGCTATGCGACCGAGCGTCTGGGGCTGCAGGCCTGACTATGGCCAAGCGCACGATCCTGATCACCGGCGGCACCGGGCAAGTCGGCCTGGAGCTGTTGCGCCAGCCATGGCCGGATGACGTGACTCTGCTGGCACCAACCCGGGCAGAATTCGATCTGGGTTCACGCGAAGGGATCGAACAGTGGTGCGCCGGTCGGCAGATTGACGCCATGATCAATGCTGCCGCCTATACTGCGGTTGATCTCGCCGAGGATAATGCCGAGGCCGCCTTTCTCGCCAATGCGCAGGGGCCTGCCTTCCTGGCGGACATCGCCCACCAGCGGAATATCCCGCTGTTGCACGTTTCAACCGACTACGTCTTCGATGGCACGCTGGATCGGCCCTATCGAGAGGACGATGCCGTTGCGCCGCTGGGGGTCTATGGTGCCAGCAAGCTGGCGGGTGAGCGCGCAGTCCGCGACGGTGCCCAGCGGCACATCATCTTGCGGACCGCCTGGGTGATCAGCGCCCGGCGCAACAATTTCCTCAAGACCATGCTGCGCCTCGCGGCCGAGCGGCCTGGTTTGCAGGTGGTGGCGGACCAGCAGGGCTGCCCGACCAGCGCCTGCGATATCGCTGCGGCCCTGCGTACTATCGCCCTGATGCAGCTTACTGACCCGGGCGGGCCGACGGGAACCTACCACTTCGTCAATGCCGGCAGCACCACCTGGCACGGCCTGGCCGAGGGGATCATGGCGGCCAGTGCAGCGTGCGGCGGTCCGCATGTCCCTGTCACTCCGATCCGTTCTGCCGAGTACCCCCAACGGGCCCGGCGACCGGCAAATTCGCGGCTCGATACGGCCAGGATCGCGCGCGATTTCGGTATCATCCCCCGACCCTGGCAGGACGCTGTCACCGAGATCGTAACTGAACTTCTCACGCCTGAAGCAAGGATCACAGCATGAAGGGCATCATTCTCGCCGGTGGCTCTGGCACGCGGCTGCATCCGATGACGCTGGTCACTTCGAAGCAGCTGATGCCGATCTACGACAAGCCGATGATCTACTATCCGCTGTCAACGCTGATGCTGGCTGGCATTCGCGAAGTGCTGGTGATCTCCACCCCGCGCGATACGCCCAACTTCCGCGACTTGCTGGGCGACGGCTCGCAGTGGGGCATGGCAATTGAATACGCCGTCCAGCCCGAGCCCGAAGGTCTGGCCCAGGCCTATATCATTGGCGCCGAGTTCGTCGCAGGCGGGCCGTCGGCACTCATCCTGGGGGACAACATCTATTACGGCCACGGGATCACCAACCTGTTTGAGCACGCCATGGCGCGCACCGCTGGGGCGACAGTCTTCGCCTATCACGTCACCGATCCGCAGCGCTATGGCGTGGTTGAATTCGATGGCGCCATGCAGGCCGTTTCGATCGAGGAGAAACCTGAACGGCCGCGTTCGAACTGGGCGGTTACCGGGCTCTATTTCTACGATGAGCAAGTGGTCGACATCGCTGCCAACCTGCGACCCAGTGCGCGCGGCGAACTGGAGATCACTGATGTCAACCGGACCTACCTGGAGCGCGGCCAGCTGGCGGTCGAGCTGATGGGACGCGGCTATGCCTGGCTCGACACCGGCACGCCCGACAGTCTGATCGACGCGGCGGAGTTCGTGCGCACGCTGGAACAGCGACAGGGCTTCAAGATCGCCTGCCCAGAGGAGATTGCCTGGCGCAAAGGCTTCATTGACCAGGCCCAGGTTGAGGTGCTGGCAGAGCGGCTGGGCAAATCAGCCTATGCCGAATATGTGCGCCGCACCATCA